>JAHQVR010000016.1 GCA_019634245.1 Gammaproteobacteria bacterium | reverse complement strand
GCAGCTCAATCATGGAGGTACTGAAATGGGCCAGGGGCTAATGGTTAAAATTCAACAAGTCGTAGCCCGGTCTTTGGGAATGAGTCTGAACAGAATCGCCATCATGAGCACGAGAACCGATAAAGTGCCTAACACCTCGGCTACGGCTGCCTCCTCCGGAGCTGACATCAATGGCATGGCCGCCATGAATGCGGCGTTGAGATTAAGAGCCCGGTTGATTCGCTTCTTAACCGACAAGCATGATGTGCTTGAGTCGGCAATTGAATTCAAAGACGATGTGATTAAAATTTCAGCATCGACAGAAACGACAGAACTAAGTTGGGCTGAACTTGCCTCTGAAGCGTATCTGGCACGAGTCCCTCTATCAGCAACAGGATTTTATAAGACACCGAAAATTCATTACGACAGAGAGATGGCAATGGGTCGTCCTTTCTATTACTTTGCCAATGGCGTTGCCTGCTCTGAAGTATTGATCGATACGCTAACGGGAGAAACCAGAGTATTGCGTGCCGATATATTGCACGACGTAGGACGTTCGTTAAACCCTGCCATTGACGTTGGGCAGATTGAAGGGGGGTATGTACAGGGAGTGGGGTGGTTAACTCACGAAGAACTTCACTGGGATGCCAAGGGTCGTCTTACCACGGATGGTCCAGCGACCTATAAGATTCCAGCAATTAGTGATGCTCCCGATGTGTTTAATGTCTCGCTCCTGCAGAATACCCCTAACGATGAAGCCACGATTTTTCGATCAAAGGCAGTGGGTGAGCCGCCGCTAATGCTGGCGCTATCAGCGTTTTGCGCTATTCGTGATGCCATAGGGTCCATTGCCAACCATCAGGTATTCCCCCGATTGAATGCGCCAGCCACTCCGGAGGAGGTGCTGCGCTGTTGTGATCAAGTGCTCAGGGAAGCTTAAGTGAATTGGCTCGATGCGCTGCATCAGGCGCATGCCCTGGGTCAGGCCTGCGTTACCGTCACTATCCTAGACGTGAGAGGTTCAGCACCGCGGGGTGTTGGTGCACGGCTTTTGGTTTCTGAACAAGGTGAGTTCGATACCATAGGCGGTGGCGCATTGGAGATGCAGGCCATACAAAGAGCTCGCCAAATACTCAACCAAAAGGGACATCATCCGCTGATAGAAAGCGAAACATATACACTGGCATCGGAATTGTCACAATGTTGTGGAGGGAAGGTGACGTTACAGTTCGACTACAGCCCAGCAAATGAATTTTTCGTTACTATTTTTGGGGCTGGACATGTGTCACAAGCCGTCGTGACGATATTGTCTGAGTTGCGTTGCCAAGTCAGTGTCTGTGATGATCGTTCTGAGTGGGTTTCCCAAATACAATCTCGGGAAAGTGCCAAGGCTCAAGTGAGTGTTTGCGCGTTAGATGACAACCCATATTCAATTGTTGAAGATGCCCGCGCGAACACCTTCTTTCTTGTTATGACGCATAGCCATGACCTGGACTACACCTGTGTTGAGGCCGTTCTGGGTCGTGATGATATCGCCTATTGTGGTTTGATTGCGTCTAAATCCAAAGCCGCAACATTTCGCAGTCGACTCATAAAAAAGGGATTCACACCTCAGGAACTGCAAAAGCTCGTTGCCCCCATAGGTCAGTCCGTGCGCACGAGTAACGAACCCATGGCCATCGCGGTAGCTTCGGTCGCGGATATGCTGTCGATTCGGCAACGGCAAATTTCACAGGTGCAAACTTAGCCTCGAGCAGCTCTTTAATTCGTATTGTCTTTAGAGTTCAGAAGCTTTGTTCCGCAGTTCGAATTTTTGTATTTTGCCGGTTGAGGTTTTTGGCAAATCGCAAAACACCACAGTTTTGGGTACTTTGAAGCTGGCCATGCGTTCTTTGCAAAATGCTTGAATCTCGTCTGCTGTTGCCGATTCTTGTGGCTTCAAGGTCACAAACGCACACGGAGTTTCTCCCCATTTCTTATCGGGTTTGGCAACAACTGCCGCCTCGAGAATCTTTGGGTGACGATAGAGAGTCTCTTCCACTTCCAGCGTCGAGATGTTTTCTCCTCCGGAGATAATTATATCTTTTGCACGATCTTTAATTTCAATGTAGCCGTCAGGGTGTTGTACGCCCAAATCTCCAGAGTGAAACCAACCATCTTCAAACGCATCAGCGGTTGCCTTGGGATTTTTTAAATAGCCTTTCATGACAGTATTGCCCCGAATCATCAACTCACCAATGGTTGTTCCATCCATTGGAACTGGTTGCATTGTGGTGGAATCCATAATTGAGGCACCTTCGAACGTGATGTTGTAAACCCCTTGCCGTGCCATTCGTGCCGATCTATCTTGCACTGACAGTGTGTGCCAATCGGTTTGTGGTAAACAGGTGGTGGCTGGTCCGTAGGTTTCGGTAAGCCCATACATATGGGTAACGTTAAAGCCGATAGCCTCCATCGCTTCGATCACGGCTGAAGGTGGAGCTGCTCCTCCAGTGACAATCTCAATCGGTTGAGATGCTCTTTTCTGTACGTCTTTTGGTGCATTGGCCAGCATGTTTAAGACGATGGGAGCCCCGCACATATGGGTGACATCAGTAGTCTCAATCAATTCGAATATAAGCTTTGGGTCTACTTTACGAAGGCATACATGAGTGCCCATTGCCGCAGTTACTGCCCACGTAAAGGTCCACCCGTCGCAGTGAAACATTGGTAGTGTCCAAAGATAGCGCGAGTTATGGTTTAGCCCGATAATTGAACTATTACCCAACGAATTTAGATAAGCGCCTCTATGGTGATAAACGCAACCTTTCGGGTTGCCTGTGGTGCCAGAGGTGTATAGCAAGGATATGGCTTGCCACTCATCGGACACAGCGTTGTCAAATTGGCTGACATCGCTAGAGCCCTCTAAGAGTAAGTCTTCGTATTTTATGTCGCCCACAAGTTCTCCAGACTCCGCCAGTGCGTCGTCTATATCAACCACTAACAGTTCTCGATCTAATTGGGCCAACGCTGCTTTTATCGTGGGTGAAAACTCTTTGTCTGTGATAAGTACCTTGGCTTCACCGTGATCAAGAATGAACGCGATGGTCGCTGCATCCAAACGCACATTTAGTGAATTTAATACAGCACCAATTAAAGGAACTCCATTATGCGCCTCTAGCATCTCTGGTGTGTTGGCTGCCATAATCGCCACGCAATCACCTCGACTAACGCCTCGATTAGCCAAGGCCGTAGCTAATCGACAACTGCGTTCCCAAAATTGCGCGTAGTTATAGGAGCGCTCTCCGTGAATGATGGCGCAGGCATCGGGTCGAATCGTAGCGGCCCTTCTGAGGAAGCTGACTGGAGATAGGGTTTCAAAATTAGCTGGTGTTTGGTTCAAGCCAGTTTCAAAAATGGACATTTTTTCAGGCACCGATGTTAGATGATATGTTTGTAGGCAAATGCCCTGCTCGCGTAGATTAATAGTACCTAACTTCCCTGTCGAGGAAGGCCTACTATTTATCGCTAAGCGCCACGCGTTTTGGCCTGATAGTGTTTATTCATAAATTCCCACCGAATCGCAACACCCACTTTACTCGCAAAGCCATCGGTGTCCGATAAAATTCTTAAGAAATTATTTAATGCTGGGCAAATCACCCACTATTGTTTCGGTGCCTGAAGAGCCAGGGGCCTACGATATTCGCTATCACTTACAACAAGATTCTAAGTTCGTTCAATCTAGGGAGATTGCAGTGGAGTGTGCGTTGCTATCCGCTTTGTTCATTCGAGCAACGTGAAACTTATGTTTTCTTTGTCTCCGGTGCGAGGGGCGAGATTCAATAGACAATAAGAATTTAAATTAACGTTTCGATTGGCTTCTAGGTCGGCCAGTATGGTCCGAGCATAGTCGTTCGCCCAATCGGGCACTTCACCAAACATCATGAAGTGTGAGAACAACATAGCGATGTCGTCTTCTTCGGCGCGATCACCGAATTTGGCCAGATAGGCCTCACTGAATAGTCGGTACTCGCTGACTTTCAGTATGTTTGCGACTTTTGCTATGGATTGCACGTCTAACCCCCAACGACCAATGATAGATCCCTGTTGTTATTGATAGTCCGCATCCTTGAAGATTGCTCAGTCGGACCGTCGAAAAATGTCTTTCTATTACCTTGTGTGATTCATCTGCGTTGGATGGTTCCCAACCGACTGTATCTTAAGTTGTTATCGGCGTTGGTGTTTATTCCCTGATATCAGCTTGTCTAGATTTGTGTTGGCGA
Organism: Gammaproteobacteria bacterium; assembly: GCA_019634245.1. Next base: position 48,928 of record JAHQVR010000016.1, on the reverse strand, counting down.
ACAAACTAGGACCAGTCTGTGCCGACCCTGTTGGGTTCGTAACCTGTCTCTAGGAGAAGCAATTCACAGTTTTTTTACCTCAGCTTAGGATATTGCCTTCAAAAAACGATTTATCCACAGGCTCATTCATTGATAGCAAATGATATTAATTCAGTAGCTTAAAGCTTGATATTAACAAAATTATTTACATCAAGGACTTAAATGAGCGTCAGTAACTCGGCTCTCTCGGTAGTATTTTCGGTTCACTCCTTACGATAGACTGAGCAAAGGTTTGAGCAATGGCTGACCAGAGATCACTTCAGTGATCCGGACCGCTCAACTCGTGAGAATTGGGGGTGGGAACACATCCCACCAATCTGTGGCATCGATCAGTGGTAACCAGACCACAACGCTCGTCGAAACCGGCGTTCGTGTGGTTTACCAAATCCGCTATCGAGTCGATACGTTTTAACGGTAGGTTAAGAGCTATTGGTGTGGGAAATTCCATGCGAAGCACGATAATAAAAATAAGTGCCTTTCTGTTTGCGATGAGTGTGATGCAACCAGTGGCTGCGAATTCGGACTGTGCATGGCCAGACAGCGGCACGCTTGAAGCCATTCTGCCGATTGCTACGGATCATGGCAGTCATGCCAGCGGAATTGTGTTTTCTCAAAACCGCGTACTCACCGCGGCGCATGCACTGGCCGGTGCTGATCAAGTGTTTGTTAAAGTCTCCAACGATTTTCGTTTGGCGCGGGTACTCATTCTCGATCAACATTCTGATTTGGCGGTGCTTTCCATCGATACCGAAAACATCGAACCCGTGCGCATGACCTTGAAAGAACCCATCGATCGCCAAGCGGTGTGGGCAGTGGGTTTTCCGCGTGCTCAGGGCAAAACCACCTCCCGTGGTGAATTCCAACGTAACCGACATGGCGCACTTCACACCAGCGCTGGAATTGACTCTGGTCAGTCTGGTGGTGGTTTACTTATCTGTGAAGAAGGGTCATACCAGCTACTAGGCATGCTGCGGGGTTATGGTGCTTATCTGAGTGGCGACCGGTACGTTAAGCTTGAGAACCACTCTGTTTCAGTTGCCGCCGCAACCATCCACGCCTTTGTCACACCCGTTACCGACAATAATTAAACTCTTTTCTTAACCGAGTCGAACCTGGCGGATCATTGAGTCCCCTGGTTTCGCTGATGCACGTATCCGTGACCGAGGTGTCGTAATCGCGGCTTGTATCAACTTTGTCTGGTGGGGACTCTAGTGCACACAGCGTTGGTTGTTCTTTTTTTTGTTTGCTATTGCAATCGACGGTTGTGGTTGCGTTACCCAGCCGATTACTTATTGGAATCGTTGTATGGCTGTCAGTGTCTTTGATTTATTTAAAGTGGGTATCGGCCCGTCGAGTTCTCATACCGTAGGTCCCATGATTGCCGCCAAGCGGTTTGCAGATGCCCTGGTCGATGGCGGTTTCAGCAAGCGTATACAGCGGCTAAGAATCGATTTGCTTGGCTCGTTGGGTGCAACCGGAAAGGGTCATGGTAGTGACAAAGCCATTCTTCTGGGACTAATCGGTAAAGCCCCCGATAGCGTGGATGTGGATGCCATACCCGATCTACTGCGCCAAATTAGAGCTGAAAAGTGTTTATCGCTAGCCGATGGCTCTACCGTTGTGTTCGATGAAGCGAAAGATTTAGTGATGCATAAGCGAAAATCACTACCCCTTCATCCTAATGCGATGCAGTTTTATGCGACCAACGCTTCAGATGAATGCTTGTTGGAGGCCACTTACTATTCCGTCGGTGGTGGGTTTGTATTAGATGACAATGCCACTGAGGGCGATGTCCCTATTAAAGCCGATAACACCGTGTTGCCATTCCCATTCAACAGTGGTGATGAGTTATTAACACTGTGTGAAGAGCACGATCTTACTATCGCGCAAATTATGATGGCGAATGAACAAGTTTGGCGTAGCGAAAATGAAATTCGCCAAGGGCTGTTGGAATTATGGCAAGCGATGCAGGATTGTGTTGCGCGCGGCTGCAAAGAGACGGGAATTTTGCCAGGTGGTATGAAGGTAAAACGCCGCGCTGCAGCGTTGCACGACGCTTTGACTCAACGACCAGAAGCTGCGTTGAGTGACCCTCTGACCGTGATGGACTGGGTCAATCTATACGCTTTAGCTGTGAATGAAGAGAATGCGGCAGGTGGGCGGGTTGTGACTGCACCCACCAACGGCGCAGCAGGAATTATTCCGGCCGTTTTACATTACTATTGCCGGTTTGTACCGGGCGCTAACGATGCGGGAGTGGTTGAGTTTTTACTTACTGCGGGTGCCATTGGCATTTTGTATAAAGAAAACGCCTCTATCTCTGGTGCTGAAGTAGGTTGCCAAGGTGAGGTAGGTTCTGCCTGTTCGATGGCAGCTGGAGCTTTGGCAGCAGTTACTGGTGGCAGCTCTCAACAGGTGGAAAATGCTGCGGAAGTCGGTATGGAGCATAATCTGGGGCTCACCTGTGACCCCATAGGTGGGCTTGTTCAGGTGCCGTGTATTGAACGCAATGCGATGGGGGCAGTGAAGGCGATCAACGCAGCTCGCTTAAGTCTGCGCGGAGATGGAACTCACTTTGTGTCTCTGGATAACGTAATCAAGACCATGCGTGATACGGGCGCTGATATGAAAACCAAGTATAAAGAAACTGCCCGTGGTGGATTAGCGGTGAATGTGATAGAAGTACCCGTGAACTTTCCTGAATGTTGAGTGAGTGCCGTTATGTGGGTTGCTATTGCGTTATTAGTGCATTTGTTGGCGGCCATGATCTGGATTGGCGGGATGTTCTTTGCCTACATGGTGGTCAGACCCATGGCCGTGCAGTTTGATCCACCCGTGCGGTTGAATGTATGGGCCGGGGTCTTTAAAAAGTTCTTTCCCTGGGTGTGGTTCTCCATACTCTTTTTGCTGCTCTCAGGTTATGCGCTGATGTTCGGGGCGTTTAATGGCTTTGCTGGCAGCCCCTGGTATGTCCATTTTATGCATCTGTTGGCATTGATCATGGTTGCGGTATTTTTACATTTGTATTTCGCGGTCTATCCCAAGTTCAAAGCGCATGTGCAAGCTCAGGCCTGGCCCGAAGCAGCCGAGAAACTCAATAGTATTCGTCGGTTGGTATCGATTAACTTGATTATTGGTATCTTGTTAGTGGCCGGCGTGATGATTGGCAAGTATTCTTGACAGCATTGTTGGCGAAAATTCCCCATGACAATTCTGACCCCGGTGGCCGTTCGCGGAAACATTGAAGCACTACTGATTAATCCCGATTCCTCGGATCTTGTATCCGAACTTCAAACATCAGTAACCGTGGATTATGGAGGCTTCATCGGCGACGTTCACCATGGCGAAACCCGAAGTGCGTGTGTTCGAGTGCACCGGCAGTATCCGCGTCACACGGAAATTCGCAATACTCGACAAATAACGGCGGTCTCGACGGAAGAATTGCAAGCCATTGCTGAGAGTTTATCGATACCTTCCATCCGGCCTGAGTGGCTAGGAGCTAATTTGGTGGTCAGTGGAATTCCCAAATTCACACAAATACCTCCGGCCACGCGGTTGATTTTTGATAGCGGCACCTCCTTGGTGGTTGATATGGAAAATGCGCCGTGTAAAGGGCCTGCCGATGTTATCGAATCTCATCACCCAGGGCATGGAAAAGCGTTTCCAACTCTGGCACTGGGCAAGCGTGGTGTGACCTGCTGGGTGGAGAGAACAGGAACCTTATGCGTAGGAGACTCCTGCTCGGTACACACACCACCGGCATTGAACTGGATACAGGTTCAACCCCTTGTCTAGAAAAACTCGCTATCGTGTTGAAACTGGGCCCTAGATTAGCGATTCGAATAGCTGACAACTTCAATTTCTAAATGGTTTAGGTCGCGGAAGTAGAAGCGCTCCCCAGGTTCATAGTCCGCATGTGAGTGAGTTTCAAACCCAGCGTCTCTAACGCGCCGAAGTGCCTCTTGTAGATCATCTACCACGACCGCAATGTGATTTAGTCCATTAGAAAGTTCATAGGAGGAACTCACGGTACTCAGCCCTTTGTTGGGTTCATACAGAGCCACATAAGAAAAATCTCCTCCCACATGAATACTGGTGCCGCCATTGATGGCATCGCCCTGCCAGCGTATTCGCCAGTCGAACAGATCACACAAAGTAGCCGCGGCTACCTGACAATTTGGGACCGTGATATTGACATGCTCAAGAACTGTTTTCATAGAAAAACTCCGCTGGGTTGACTCTAGGAGGACTTAAGGATAAAACCTCAAGTTAACTTGAGGTCAAGTGCTATGGTTAAAAAAAATTCTCGAGCAACCCAACCGTTGCTGAGTATCGGCCAGCTGGGGCACCGCTGCGGTGTGTCAGTGTCAGCTTTGCGCTTCTATGAGCAGAAGGGTCTGATCCAATCCACGCGAAATGCCGGTGGCCAAAGGCGGTACCACCGCAGTCAATTAAGGCGATTGTCGTTCGTTCTAATTGCCCAACAGCTGGGCTTTTCTTTGGCTGCTATCAAAACACAATTAGATACCTTGCCAGAGTCGCGAGCACCGACGCAGAGCGATTGGAAACGGATGAGCCTCCGATTTAAAGTCGATATCGATAAGCGCATCGACGATCTCACTCAATTGCGTGACAAACTGAGCGGCTGTATAGGTTGTGGATGTCTGTCCCTAAAAGCCTGTCATTTGTACAACCCTGACGACAACGCTAAGGCCTTAGGATCGGGACCAAGATTTCTGCTAGGAGACAACGCTGATGATGTGCCCGTTGATGGAAGGTCGTTTGAATAAATAATGGAACTGATCTTGGAACACGGTTATCGCTTGGCACCTATCACTTGGCCACGGTCCAGACCGAAGAACACAGCAAAAGTCAAAGCCAAGCGTCGTAGTCTGAGACCAACAAATGGGTAGGCTCTACATCTTCCTCCACGTCGGCAAAACGGCCGATGGGTTCGCGGAAAACATTGTCTGTCAGATCGTCATTCACCGTTGAAACTTCACCGATCAGAACATCGCCGCCTTCGCCCCAGAACGCGTGCCAATTGCCAGGTAGCAGGGTGACACTCTCGCCGGGTTGTAGTTTTAATATTTCACCAGGTCCCTGTGTTCTTTGAACGCCGTCGGTAGCAACAGTGACATCGGTTTTGGTGCATACATGACCGTCCCTATCAGAATTGAATAGCTCAAGAGCCAGGGTAGCGCCACCACGATTGATTATGTCCTCGGCTTTGATGATATGTCGGTGCATAGGCGAGAGCTGATTATGCCGAGAGATCATGATCTTTTCGGCGTAGCACATGCCGGTTCCTGCCTGCAGATCTTTCAAAGAGCCATTTCTGACCGTGAACAAAAACAATCCCAGTTCTTCAAAACGACCTTGCCCAAAGTCGGTGATATCCCAACCGAGACGGGCGTCTACGATGCCTGAGATCCCTGCTCGAGAGTGGGCCCTAAATTGTTCGGGTGACCAATAGGCAAAAGGTGGTAACCGGAAGCCAAAGGACTGGATATAGGCATCGGCGTCTGCCAGGACAGCATTTATTTCTGAGCGTTTCATCAAGTTATTCACAGGTAAGAATTTGACGACATTGGCGCAATTAGCGCCCAAAGGCCGGTTTCAAGCCAATCATACCGAAGCTATTAGCGTATGAAATGGATAATTGTTTGAAAACCTTTCAGGTTGATTTAAGGATAGTGGCGTAGGGTCTGGCTACAAGATAGGCGCACGAGAGCGCCGCTGGACAAAACTGTCGCTGCGCAGGGTGCTAAAGAGACGAAATTGACGTGTTCGGATTCAAGAAAAAAATTGATTTACCGAGTGTAGACGAAGCTTTGCCGGGGCGCAGCGAAGTGATGCCAGTTGCCGTGGCTCACGCCGTCAATGGCAACCCCATGCAGGGCCCGTTCCCTGAGCATCTTCAAATGGCGATGTTTGGCATGGGTTGTTTCTGGGGCGTTGAGCGGTTGTTTTGGGTACAACCCGGAGTGTTCTCCACGGCGGTCGGCTATGCAGCAGGCGTGACCCTCAACCCGACCTACGAAGAGGTCTGCAGTGGGCGCACAGGGCACAACGAAGTGGTTCGGGTGGTGTTCGATTCGGCTCAGGTGCCCTATAGCCAATTGTTACAACTGTTTTGGGAGTCGCATGACCCAACTCAGGGAATGCGTCAAGGGCCCGATAGAGGTACGCAATACCGATCTGGGATCTACACCTACTCCGAGGATCAGCAGCAACAAGCTCTCGACAGCAAAGCCGCTTTTGCCAGTGCGTTGAGCTCCAAAGGGTTTGATCCAATCACCACAGAAATTATTGAAGCGCCAGAATTTTATTTTGCCGAAGACTACCACCAACAATATCTTCATAAGAACCCAGGTGGTTATTGTTCCATGAAAGGTACCGGCGTTTCTTGTGCGATACCACTGCAGGTGGTTGGTCAATGATCGAACCGCCATTGGGCGATTGGGGGATAGCAGAAAGCGGAGAATTCAAACTCGATGACGCCCGCACGAAACCACCCTCAGATGAGAGTCGTTCAAAAAAAGAATTAGAGAAGGCATTAAAGAAAACAGTTAAGAGCATCGCGAAGCTTCAGCGAAAGTTGTTTGCCGACGATAGGTTTTCACTGTTATTGGTGTTTCAAGCGATGGATGCTGCGGGTAAGGATGGAACCATACGGGCTGTGATGAGTGGTGTGAACCCGGCAGGATGTCAGGTTTTTTCGTTTAAAAGCCCCTCGGTTGAAGAGCTTGAGCACGATTATCTTTGGCGGACGAATCGACGTTTGCCAGAGCGAGGTCGAATTGGAATTTTTAACCGGAGCTATTACGAGGAAGTGCTTGCTGTGAGGGTGAATCCTCACTATTTAGAAAATCAACGGATACCGCTTAAAACACAGGAATTTAGTGCCGAAAATATTTGGCAGGAGCGGTTCGGATCGATTAGAGATTCTGAACTGCATTTGGCGCGTAATGGAACCGTCATACTGAAGTTTTTCTTGAATGTGTCCAAAGAAGAACAAAAGAATAGATTTTTAGATCGCTTGACGGACCCAGATCGCTATTGGAAGTTTTCCAAAAGCGATCTACCGGCCAGACAACAATGGGATGAGTATATGGACGCTTATCAAAGCGTCCTTGAGCAAACCTCCAGAGCACACGCTCCCTGGTTCTCAATCCCAGCAGATGACAAGCCGTATATGCGACTACAGGTAGCAAAGACAATAGAGGATACGCTGAAGGTTCTGCCTTTGCGGTATCCGCAAAAGACAGCGGAGGAGCTGGCGTTTTTTGATGAGCATATAGCGCTATTGAAAAACGAATAAGACCAATGTTTGGTCAGAGTTGGGTTAGCCAAAGATTCCGGATAGGAAATAGGCCAGCCATTAAAATTATAAAACTAGAAGAAGTGCTGAAGAATGGCGTGCTTACTGCAACGCTGTTCTCGATAGGGTGAAACGATGACAATACAAGCGATGAAAAAAGTGACTGCAATACGACCTGAAACTATGTTGCCTAAAAGGGTCACCTATGCGGCAACTCTCGACTGGCGAGACCAAGAACATGTCATAACTGACAGTATGATTCGTCGTGCCTGCGAGGCAATGGAAGATGAGCAGCAATACCCATTTGGTGCTGCCAATCGCCCTGGCAAGCTGGTGGCCAGTCCGGTGCCCCCACGTCGGCTGCACAGCTAAATTTTTTTTAGTCGTCGTCAGGAACTCCCTGTACAGATTGCCGTCCCACTTTGCAGGAGACGTTTAACTTTCACAATCAGTAGGTATTCCAAACATGATGCGATTGATCCAATCTGTAGCCCTAACACTCGCCGTTTTTTTGGGTGTTTCTTCACCACTCTATGCTGATGCTGAGGGCTTAGTTGTGGTTTCAAGCCCCCATGGTGTGGAAAAGACTCTGGATAAGTTAACCACCGTACTGGAAAGTAAAGGCATGAAAATCATGGCGCGCGTGAATCATGCGGCAGGCGCTGCCAGTGCGGATCTCACCCTCAGACCCACCGAAGTGCTTATTTTTGGCAACCCCAAAGTGGGCACCCCATTGATGAACTGCTCACAAAGCATCGCTATCGATCTGCCACAAAAAATGTTGGCTTGGGAAGATGCGGATGGCAAAGTCTGGTTGGGGTACAACGATCCGGCCTATTTAAAAGGCCGTCACACCACCGAGGGCTGTGATGGTGTATTTGACAAGGTCAGCGGGGCATTGGCGAATTTTGCGAAAGCGGCTACCGCACCGTAACGGTGGTTTTGAATTAACTGACCAGCTGATTCATCTCAAAGATTGGCAATAAAATTCCCAGCACTATCATCAACACCACACCGCCCATGATCAGGATGATCATGGGTTCAAACAAGCCGAGAAACACCGCCATGAGAGAGTTTAATTCCCGCTCTTGGTGAGACGCTGCTTTTTCCAACATAGTGTCTAGTTGTCCGGACTGTTCACCACTGGCAATCAGATGCAAAAGCATCGGCGGGAAGTAGCCTGTGCGTTCTAAAGACGCGCTCAGAGTTGCACCCTCACGTACCTGTGCAGCTGCAGTTTGCACAGCGCTCCGCATGGGCCTATTTGTAATTACCTGACTGGCAATGTCGAGCGCCTCCAGCACCGGAACGCCGCTCGCCGCAAGAATACTCAGAGTACGCGCGAATTGAGCTGTGTTAAATCCGCGTATGAGTTTCTTAAAAAGTGGCAGCTTCAACAAGAATCCGTGTACTTTGGTTTTAAAATTTTCGGCTTTCATCGCTCTTTTGAAAGCAATGATGCCCACCACTAATAGGCCGGCAACGAGCAATCCCCAATCCCGTACAAACGCACTGGATGCTAGTAGAAATTGAGTCAACGGTGGCAAATCCTGGCCCATCCCTTCGAAGACATTGACCACCTGTGGAACCACATAGGCGAGTAGGAATGCCACAATAAGTATCGAGGCTACGACAAGCATCGAAGGGTAAATAAGTGCTTTTTTGACCGTAGCATTGGCCGCTTGTCTTTCTTCGGTGTAGTCCGCCAAGCGTTCCAGCACCCCATCCAGATGGCCGGATTGCTCACCGGCGGCCACAGTGGCCTGATAAATTTCAGGGAATACCTTTGGATAGTCTTTCAATGACGAGGCAAACGAGTGCCCCTCCAGCACTTTTGCTCTAACCGATAAGATTAGAGACTGAATGCGAGGCTTTTCTGTTTGCTTGGAAACAGCGGACAGAGCCTCTTCCAATGGGGTGCCCGCGGCGCTGAGCGTAGCAATTTGGCGCGTAAATAGCGCTAGATCAGCCGTTTTAATACCACCGCGGAAATTGGTTTTGGGGGCGCTACTATTGGTGATCTCTTTGTCACGACCGGAGGCCTCATGGACCTGCAGTGGTGTTAAGGATTGGGAGCGTAAGCTTGACCGGGCCAGACGTGCGGTGTCGGCTTCCAATACCCCTTTTTTTTCCCGACCTTTAACATCGAGCGCAACGTATTCAAACGCTGCCATGAGGGTCTTTCGTGTTGAGAAATTTAGTGATCACGGAATAGTACAATTCTAAAAGGCACAGTTTAACTAGCCCTCTCGGGTGACTCGCAGCACCTCTTCTAACGATGTTTTGCCTTCGAGTACCAATCGCATGCCGTCATCGGTGATGCCTGGGCTTTGGGTTCGAGCATAGGCTTCAATATCGTGCTCAGATTCACCATCGTGAATCATCGTACGCATAGCGTCATTGACCTCGACGACTTCATAGATACCCGTTCTACCCATATAGCCTGTGTGATTACATTTGTCACAGCCGTGTGGGCCACAAACACCACCTGCTTTACTCACCGTCGTACGCAGCGTTTTAAGCTCAGTGTGCGTGGGAGTGTGCGACCGCTTGCAGTTTGGACACAGCAATCGAACCAGGCGTTGAGCGACAAGCCCGACCAAACTGGATGACAACAGGAAAGGTTCAATTCCCATGTCCCGTAAGCGAGTCACTGCGCCAACTGCGGTGTTAGTGTGTAGCGTAGAGAGCACCAAATGACCTGTCAGACTCGCTTGAACAGCGATCTCCGCTGTTTCGACATCACGAATTTCACCGACCATGACGATATCTGGATCTTGACGCAAGATGGCGCGTAGTCCTCGGGCAAAATCCATCTCAACTTTGTTGTTCACATTGGTTTGACCAATGCCGTCTAAATAATATTCGATAGGGTCTTCGACGGTCAGGATGGAATATTTGGTGGTGTTGAGTCGCGAAAGGGCAGCATAAAGTGTTGTGGTTTTACCAGATCCTGTTGGGCCGGTAACCAATATGATGCCGTGAGACAGAGACAATGAACGTTTTAATCCTTCGAATGCTTGCGTTGGCATTCCCAGGTGTTCCAAGTCTAGTCTCCCTGCCTGTTTGTCCAAGAGTCGAAGTACCACCCTTTCACCATGTCCTGAGGGGAGAGTCGATACACGCACATCCACTGGGCGGCCAGCTACGGCAAGAGAGATACGACCGTCTTGCGGCAGACGTCGCTCAGCGATGTCGAGTTTGGCCATGACCTTCAGGCGTGAAATAATAAGTGGTGCGATTTCTCGCGGTGGATCAAGGAGTTTTTGCATCACACCATCGACGCGATACCGAACCGCTAACCGTTTTTCAAACGGTTCTATATGAATATCGGAAGCCTGCTGCCGAACTGCTTCGGTCAGCATGGCGTTGATCAGTCGGATCACTGGTGCATCGTCTTTGGATTCGAGCAGATCTTCGGGCTCAGGCAATGCATCAGCGAGCTCAGCAAGATTTAGATCGTCACCAAAATCATCCATGATATCGATGGCTTGCCCGGTTTCGCCTTCGTAGTGGCGGGTGAGCCGCGCATCGAATTCATCGTCACTAACCGCAGATAACGTGAGACTTTGACCCGCTTTGCGGCGTGCCTCAGTCATTGCCATGACCGATACGCCTGCTTTGTGCACCAACAATAGTTCGCCGTCTTGATTAGCTTCGACCAGAACACCGTGCCGCTTTGCAAATGTGTAGGGCAGGTCAGCGGCTGCAGGTCGTTGATACGCCGGTGGGGACGGTACGACTTCTGCAGATTTATCTATCGCTTCATTAGCGGCATCTTCCGGAGAGGGTTCGCCGACGTCAATAAAGTCTGCTGGTTTAACCTGCATCATAATCAGTTTGTTTGGTCAAATGGACCAACCTTCGAAGCATCTGCAGTTGCGGTGTTAGGCAGACTATCGATGGTAGGCAATAAACCGATATCCGTTGGTAGTTTCTGAGTACTTGAGGTTGGCACAATTGTGTTCAACGCGTCCTTTACGTTATCGACACGCTCGCCTTCAAAGTACATATTGAGCTCAGGCAATTTCGGTGCGGTGCGTTCGATTATGGCCTCTTCGCCAAACAACCCTAGCTGAGCTGTGCGCAGGTCCTCATATTTACTCTGACTATAGTAGTCCGCTGTGTCCGGGTCACGCAGGATAGTCGGGTGTAAAAATACCATTAAATTACGTTTAGCCTTGGTTGTGGTGCGATATCGGAACAAGCTGCCCAGCAGTGGTATGTCGCCGAGCAGCGGAACCTTGTCGTTTGTATCGTTCACCTGATCGTCAATTAGGCCGCCTAATACCAGCGTCTGCCCGTCTTCGACTAGCACCGTGGTCTTGATCGATCGCTTATTTGTGGTGATATCCGAGGCACCCGTTACCGATGTACTACTCACGTCCGACACTTCCTGCTCAATTTCCATCTTTATGTTGTTCCCCTCGTTGATTTGGGGCTTCACTTTGAGGCTAATACCAATATCCTGACGCTCAATGGTCTGGAATGGGTTGTTATTCGCCGAGGATAATTGGGTGCCAGTGACAAACGGGACATTCTGGCCAACCACAATTTCGGCTTCCTGATTGTCCATGGTAACCAGCGTCGGTGTTGACAGGATATTGTTATCTGAATCGGAAGCGATAGCGGATATCAAGAAGCCAAAATCAACCCCACCGTCACAGCAGCGGCCCAAAGCCAGCGATAGTCCGCTGGCGAGCTGAGTTCCTTGACTGGCTACTGTGCCAAGCAGTGCCTGGGTAGCGCCACCTAAATTAGTATAAGCGCCTGGACGATTGGAGTCCGAACCATCAACGGCAAAGTTCACACCCAATGCGTTCGAATTGTTTTCTGATAGCTCGGCAATAATAGCCTCTACCAACACTTGCGCCCGCCTGATATCCAGCTGCTCGATGACGGCTAAAATGCTGCGCATCTCATCTGGTGGTGCGGTTATGATCAGTGCATTGGTATCTTCATCGGCCTGAATGTCAACATTGGGCCGATCACTTTCTGGTTGTGTGGCACGACGAATAATCGATGCCGTAGGCAGAGTGGGTGCCGCGACCTGAGCATTCGCATTAGTATTAGCGGCCGGAGTCACGGTTGGCGTTACCGAGGTTGCGCCACCAGAGTCGTCGGTGCCGGTACCAATTTTTGCCTGTCCGGCTGACACACCGGTGAGGATGGTCAGCAAATCTGCGGCGTTGGCATAGCGCAGGTAGACCACCCGCGTATTACCGCCAGATTCCACCGGGGTATCTAGATTAACGATGAGCCCACGCATGCGGACACGGGCGTTAGCATCGCCCGATAGCAAGATACTGTTGGTTCGTTCATCAGCGGCAAAGCGTACGACACCCGGCGTGCCCCCAGCCTGGCCAGCTCTGGATTGTAGCGAGGACAGGATACGAATCACTTCCGATGCAGACGCATGGTTGAGACGAATGACTTCTACTTCATCGTTATCCGGCCGGTCGACACCTTTAATGATATTGATCAATCGATCAATGTTCGCGGCTCGATCGGTAATGATTAGAGAGTTAGTGGCTGCATAGGCGGCCAAATGACCTTGTTGAGGCACCATTGGACGCAGTATGGGCACAAGTTGGGCTGCAGGCACATTTTCTACCTTAATTACCTGAGTGACGAGCTGATCGGACGAGCTGGCCGTATCATCGTAGCTGGGTACGGGTCCTTGCTTGGCATTAACATCCGGGACTATTTTGATCAGATCTCCTTGAGGAACAGCAGAGTAGCCGTGCACCTGAAGCACGGATAAAAAAGTTTCGTACAACTCATCAGCGCTCAACGGTTTAGCTGAGATCACGGTGACCCTGGCTTTGACTCGAGGGTCGACAATGAAATTTTTACCCGATTGACGCGATACGGTTTGAATCAGTGAATGTATATCGGCGTTCTTAAGATTCAGCGTAAACGAATCATCACCTGCCTGTCCCGAACCAGTGGATTGCGCCTGCGCAGCGCCACCGATGATGAGTGCCAACGCGAAGCTGGCCACTATCACTTTCAAAGATTTCAATTGTTTGGTTGTTGCTATCACTGAATAACCTGTTTGTATGAAAAATTAAGGTTTACTGCGACAAGTTAATGCTGATGGGCACTTCAATGCCATCACGAAGAATGGTGACATCGAGTTGTTGTGCCTTAACTGCATTGCGTAACGCTCTAACACCTTGCTTCTGACTGTTTAATTGAATGTTGTTCACCCGAGTGATGACATCACCGGACAAAATACCCTGAGCCTCAAGAATCTCTGGATTTTGCTTGGGAGTGATTCGATAACCCACCAGTTTGCCGTTTTCCTGGTAGGGTTCGGCGGCCACTACCCGCCCGAGAACGGCCGGGTTTTTTGCCAGCATGTCTCGCAGTTCGCCGGGCTGCTGCGGCAGGTCGACTGGCGCATTGGGATCGACGCTAGCGTTGTTACTCGCCGAGGCAGTCGGTTGCTGTTGAATTGGACGCATGGCAATGGGCTGAACGTTCTCTGGCAGTTGCAGTCGTTCATCCTTTCCGTTGCGACTCAGAATGATGTAGTTGCTATGGACTGACTTCAGCGTCGTCTCACCGATGACTTTATCGCCAATTCCGAAGGCTCCTTGTTCCTTTTTGTTGGTGTCCTCGATGATGGCAATAGCGCGCTCAGCAGGCCGGTAGTCAAATACTCCAGCTAATTGCAACGGTAATTTGGTATCCACCACTGGTTTAGTGGGTTCAACGATAGTGGTCTCTACGGGTGCTTTTGCAGGGTTGCCAAACAAGTTGAGGCTGGCAATATTTCCCCCCATTTGTTCTACACTTGGACCAGCGGCGTGAGCTACTCCCGTCACCGCTACAGGGGCGAGCTCAAGAGCAGGGCGTGGCAGCAGGTTTAGCGTTAGCACCGCTAATGCCCATCCCAGCACAACCACCAGTAAGGTGTTTGCCCATTTGGGAAGTACTCTGCTTGACTTGGCGAGCAGCGTGGATGCTGTTGTTGCGCTCATGATTCGATCCTTAACAGTTCATATTTCTTGGTAGAAAACCGTTAATAAAGATACAGTTAACGTCCCCTCTTAACGCCATCTGCGCATACCGAGCGGGCGGGAAGTGTACATCTATTAACCACTTTTACCAACGGTTCAATATTGACACCAATGACGCCCTACCTGGGGCATCGTCATTGGCATGATTGTCCTTGCCTGGCTGGGCGCGCTGGCCGTTGTCAGCACGGGATACCGAACGATAGTGCAAAGCGTGTCTGACCGGGCTTACCGCTTGTAAACGATCACAGTTGGTAATGTTGACTGGGAGGCGAGATAAAAATTTCCGCCAATTTAATGACGAAAGAATAAATAGTTATTTTGTAATGTTTGGGGCTGACAAACACCTCGGGAGAAGCAGCCCCGAGGTGTTTTGGCGTGATTGTGCCGCTTTAGACCATGTCCTTCAGATTCTTCAGTGGCAGAACCTTTACGACTTTGCGTGCGGGTTTAGCTTTGAAGATGGTTTCTTCGCCAGTAAATGGGTTGATACCTTTGCGAGCTTTGGTAGCAGGCTTTTTGATCACTTTAATCTTCATCAAGCCTGGAACCGCAAAGACACCTGGTCCACGTGGCTTCAAGTTGTCTTGAATGACATCTGCCAACGCATCAAACACACTGGCAACTTCTTTCTTCGACAGTTCGGTCGACTCAGAGATGCTGGTCAAAATTTCCGACTTAGTGGGTGGCTTCTTTACCGCTGTTGCTGAAGCTTTTTTCTTGGTCGCTCTTTTCTTGGTGGCCCGTTTCTTTGCCGCCATAGATCTATCCCCCTAGGAATGTAAAAAGTGTAAACGTTGAAATCTCGTTTTAAAACTCTTCGTTGGATTCGGCTCACAAAAAAGCAGATCCCACGAACGCGGCGCACGTTAACACATAAAATTGTGGCGCGACTCTTTTTATAGATCAAATATTGCGAAAAACACTGTATTTACAGCGAAATCTATACAGTGAATGAAAAAAAGTCTTTATTTATAGGGATTTTGTAATTTTCTGGTCTCTAATTGACCACGAATATACCGAAATGAGTTAAGGGTCTTTCGACAAGAATGTCATGGAAAACCTGTATTTCTAGGGAAAACAGCGCGGTTTAAAAAATTAGAACAACAGTCCCACCAAAGCGCCTGTGATTAGTATCCGGAGGGCAAACAGGCCGATGATTGTGACAAACACCGATAAGTCGAGTCCATTTATAGGTGGCACTATGTTGCGTACCGGTCGGAGCACGGGCTCTGTTATGGAACGCAACAAGCCTTCTCCAGCATGTCCTTGAGCACCAGGAATCCAGCTGAGTATTGCGCGAATGATCAGTGCAAAAATAAACACATTGAAAAACAGATAAATCATGTCAAACACTGCTGCGGCTACTAGCTTGCCGATGGCCATGGCGCCGATAGGCAGTTGATGCCCAATTGCGTAAGTTGCCCCAACACCGAGCATTTTGAACAGTAAGAATTTTACTAGCAAGGTAGCAAACACCAGCAGCAGACTCGCCGTATCGTACCCAGCCACACTCGGAACAAGGCGTCTCATCGGCAGTACCAGAGGGTCGGTAAGTTTCATCACCATTTGAGACAAAGGGTTATAAGTGTCTGCGCGAACCACTTGCATAATGAAGCGGATCGCCACCAGCAGGGCGAAGAAACTCAGTACCGCTCCGATAATGAAACTCAGTGCATCAATGGCAGGGTTTCCCACAGCAAATCTCCGACGAGTGAGTAATTTATACGTTAGGAAGTGTAGCGGAAACCCGGCGTTTGCTATACGCCGAATTCATCGCCCATGGTGATGGCACGCTCATAGGCTGCCGTCATTGCCTGTTCTATGGTTTGCGCGGTATTGGCGGCATCGAAGGTGTTCAGAGCCGCTGCGGTGGTGCCGCCTTTGGAGGTGACATTTTCTCGCAGTACGGCAGGTTCTTCGTTGCGAGCGCGGGCCATGCTCGCTGCTCCAAAGGCGGTTTCAATGGCCAATGTTGAGGCGGTGGTGTGATCCAATCCCAACTTAACGCCAGCTTCTATCATGTGTTCAATTAGGTAGAAGAAATAGGCTGGTCCGCTGCCCGACACAGCAGTAACTGCATCGAGTTGTTCTTCGCGCTCCACCCAAACGGTGATGCCAGCAGCTTCCAATAATTGTTGAGCCAAGGCTTTTTGGTGGTCGGAACAGTGACTATTTGCCACCAGCCCGGTGCTACCCAGCCCAAGTAACGCAGGAGTATTGGGCATGCAACGTACAATGGCAGAATGCTCAGGGAGCCACTGTCGCATCGAAGCCTCCCGCACTCCAGCAGCCACTGAAATGAACACAGGCTGTGTGGAGAACGCTACCTGGCTTAACTCACCACAAACCTCTTTTACAATATGAGGCTTAACCGCGATCACCACCGCCTGACAATCACTAAATTCGTCAATGTCCGAAGGAAGCACCCCAAAGCGGGAGTTAAGTTCTGCGCAGGCAGAAACATTGATGTCTGCCACTCGTATGGAGTTTGGGTTCGCATCGCTTTGTATTAAGCCTCCAATGAGGCTGGTAGCCATGTTCCCAGCCCCGACAAATCCGAACGCCACCCTGTTCAGCTCGCCAATGCTTGTTTTTTGCTATTGATAGAGGCTAACAAGCGGTCAAAAGCGTCAGCGAACGATTTTATGCCTGCCTGTTCAAGCTCCTCGGTGATGGTATCTAACGACACGCCAAGCGATGTCAATTGTGACAGTTGCTGATGAGCCTCTGCTAGACCCGCCGTTAAGGTAGTGTTCGCAGTGCCATGATCTCGGAAGGCATCCATGGTTTTAGGTGGCACTGTGTTCACCGTATCTGGGCCAATCAATTCTTCAATATAGAGAACATCCGAATAGTCTGGATCTTTAGTACCTGTGCTGGCCCATAACAAGCGTTGAGGCCGCGCCCCTTGCTCGCGAAGAGCGGTGAACTGCTGACTACCAAACAGGTTGGCAAAATGTCCGTACGCGACCTTTGCGTTGGCGATGGCTATTTTTCCTTTGAGAGCTAGCGCCACGTCCGAGCCGAGATCAACCAGTTGTTTATCGACGGCAGAATCAACCCGGCTAACAAAGAAACTTGCTACCGATGCGATTTTATCTATTGGGTGGCCTGCGGCATGCCGTCGCTCTAAACCTTTAATATAGGCTTGGGCGATTTCTTTATAACGGGCAACGCTAAACAACAGTGTGACATTGACATTCACACCCTTCGCCGTGAGTTCTTCAAAGGCGCTCACACCTGCCACGGTCCCTGGAACCTTTATCATCAGATTCGGCCGATTCACTCGCGCATTCAAATCCAAACCCATCGCGACGGTTCCGGCACTGTCGTGGGCCAAGTCCGGCGCCACTTCCAGGCTCACCATGCCATCAACGCCATCGGTTTGAAGGTAGGTATCTTTAAAGGCATCTGCCGCGGCTTGAATATCCTCGATAGCTAACTCATTGAAGAGTTCCAGGTTGCTGGTATCGGGTGCTCGGCTGATTAACGCTGCTAGCGAGACGTCGTATTCGTTAGTGTTAGCGATCGCATTTTCAAAAATTGAGGGATTCGATGTCAGTCCCATTATCGAATCATCTTTTATCAGAGCTTGCAACTCACCATCGAGCATGCTGCGCTGAATGAAATCGAGCCAGATGCTCTGGCCTTTACCGTACACATCTACCAGTGGATTTGTGTTTGCCATGGTTCAAAGCTAGTCCGCAGTGTCGTTGTCATTAGTGTACCAGTGAGAGCCTGGGTCCAACAGGTTTAGGGGTGTGATACTTCGTAGGGTAGCCCGCCGGTGGTGGCCTGAACTTAGATGTCATGGGCTCATTCTTGTTCGTTGGCTGAATACTCTCTAGCGGTCTCGTGCACCAAAAATGGCAGTGCCCACTCGAACAATGGTAGCGCCCTCAGCAATGGCGGCTTCTAAGTCTGCAGACATACCCATCGATAAGGTGTCCAATTCCGGGTAGCTGGGTTTGAGAGAGTCGAGCAAGTTTTTGAGCCTGGCGAACGTTTTGCGCTGCTCCGTTAAGTTTTCCCGAATTGCCGGAATGGCCATCAGTCCGCGTAGGCGTAAACCAGGCAGTGATACACACTGACCTGCTAGTTCTTCTACAGCGGCTGGTTCGATGCCCGATTTGTTTTGTTCGGCGTCGAGGTTTACCTGGAGGCAAATATTAAGTGGTTCGCTCATCGTGGCTCTTGTGGCAGACAATCGCGAGGCAACTTTGAGCCTATCGACGCTGTGGACCCAATCAAAGTGCTCGGCGACAACGGTTGCCTTGCGAGATTGTAGACCGCCAATAAAGTGCCAAATAAGATCGAGCTTGTTAAGTGCTTGGATCTTCTCAACGGCTTCAGATGGGTAATTTTCACCAAAATGTTGTTGGCCCAGTGATGCGGCCTCCTGGATCACCGCAACGGGTTTGCGCTTGCTAACAGCCAGCAGTTGCACGCTGCCTTCGACACGCCCATAGCGAGCCTCAAATGTATGAATGGAATCCCGAACTTGTTGCAGGCGGTCAATCGCGCTGGTGTGTGTGAACTGATTCACGAAAACGCTCCAAATAAGCTCAGATTGGTTCCCATTGGTGTCAGGTGCGGTTTGGTCTTTAAGAAAAAACGCAAATTGGTCGACATAGATTTCTAGAACGGGGCCGGAATTGTGGTTAGTCCTGGCCATTCGAGACTAGAGAAGCGTTGATCAATCGACGCTCCGCATCAGCAAAGGTAGTTTAATGGATATTGCACAACTTCTGACATTCGGCGTGAAAAACGGTGCCTCTGATATGCATTTATCAGCCGGTCTACCTCCAATGATCCGTGTCGACGGCGACATGCGTCGTATCAATGTACCTTCTTTAGATCATGCTGCTGTTCAAGCCATGGTCTACGACATCATGAATGACAAGCAACGAAAGGACTTCGAAGAGCATTTGGAGACGGACTTTTCGTTTGAAATTCCTGATACGGCGCGCTTTCGTGTTAACGCATTCAATCAAAATCGTGGTTGTGGCGCTGTGTTTCGTACCATCCCGACAGAAATCCTGACTTTGGAGCAACTTAATGCGCCAAAAATATTCCAGGAAATTTCCAACTTTCCGCGCGGTATCGTGTTGGTAACAGGTCCTACCGGTTCTGGTAAGTCAACCACGCTGGCTGCGATGATGGACTACAAAAACGAAAACGAGCAAGGCCATATTCTTACCATCGAAGACCCGATCGAATTTGTTCATGAGAGCAAAAAGTGCTTGATCAATCAGCGTGAGGTCCACCGCGATACGTTCGGCTTTTCGAATGCGCTTCGTTCTGCACTTCGAGAAGATCCAGATGTCATTCTGGTTGGTGAAATGCGAGATATGGAAACCATCTCATTGGCCTTGACGGCAGCTGAAACCGGGCATTTGGTGTTCGGCACTCTACACACAAGTTCAGCCGCAAAAACCGTTGACCGAATCGTTGATGTGTTTCCTGCGGGTGAGAAGCCAATGATTCGTTCAATGCTTTCTGAGTCATTGCGCGCTGTAATCTCTCAGACTCTTCTGAAGAAAGTAGGTGGTGGCCGAGTGGCGGCACACGAAATAATGGTAGGAACACCAGCGATTCGTAACCTTATTCGTGAGGACAAAGTCGCTCAGATGTACTCAGCGATCCAAACGGGTCAAGGCCAAGGCATGCAGACGCTCGATCAGAACTTAAAAGAGTTACTCAATCGAGGTGTTGTTGAATTGGCTGAAGCGCGTAAGAAAGCTCAAAGTCCAGATCAACTTAATTAATCATTAATTCATCCCGGGTGGTGTTACGTCGCCAACCGGGATGGAGAGAAAAGAAACACGTATAGGAATCGAACGCTATGGATCTTAAAGTCGCTAAGCGATTTATGGACGAGCTACTGGTCAGCTTGTACAAGAAGGGAGGTTCAGATCTCTTCATTATCGCAGGCGCTGCACCAGCCATGCGAATTCACGGCAAGGTGCAGCCGGTTATGGATAAAAAGCTGACGGCAGAGCATACCCTGTCGTTAGCTCAATGCCTGATGACACCGGAGGATCGAGAATACTTCAAAGAGAATAAAGAGTGCAATTTTGCGATCGCACTTCCAGATGTGTCACGATTTCGTGTTAATGCATTGGTGCAGCGTGGAAGTGCGGGTTTGGTAGTGCGAATAATTCCTAACGAGATTCCGAAGTTCGACGATCTACATCTACCCGCCGTTTTGAATCAAATAGCCATGACAAAGCGTGGATTGGTGATTTTTGTAGGTGGTACTGGTTCGGGTAAATCAACGTCTCTGGCAGCTTTGATTGACTATCGAAATGAAAACTCCAATGGTCACATCATTACGATAGAAGATCCTGTGGAGTTTGTGCACAATCATAAAGGTTGCATAGTGACCCAACGAGAGGTGGGTACTGACACTGAGTCTTTTGAGATCGCTCTAAAAAATACTCTGCGGCAAGCTCCCGATGTAATTTTGATTGGGGAGATTCGAGACCAGAAAACGATGGAGCATGCGATTGCATTTGCCGAAACAGGACACCTGTGTTTGGCGACCTTGCATGCAAACAACACTAACCAAGCTTTTGATCGAATTGTTAACTTCTTCCCTGAAGCTCGACACAAGCAGCTGTTACTGGATTTGTCATTGAATACGAAGGCGATCATCTCACAGCGTTTGCTACCGACTCCAAGCGGTAAAGGTCGGCGTGCGGCAATCGAAGTGCTGCTCAACACCCCATTGATGTCAGACCTGATCTTAAAGGGTGAGATTCATGAAATTAAAACACTGATGAATAAGAGTCAGGAGCAGGGTATGTTGACCTTCGATCAATCATTATTTGATCTGTTGAATGAAGGTGCAATCACCATAGAAGAGGCAATGCGAAATGCCGATTCGGTGAACGACTTGCGATTACGCATCAAGCTCGAAGGCGGCGGTACGGCAGCTGTCGACGACATGATCGCAAATTCTATGACTTTAGAAGACGTGCCTGATGACGATGTTCAACGTGGTCTGATGGGGCGGTAAACCCCAGGTTGAAGTGCGAATAGCTACCTGATGGGGTAAGCATTCAGCGATTAAAGTTGTCATCTTTACTAAGAACCCTCAATGTATTTGTGTCATTGAGGGTTTTTTTTTGACGGTCAGGTGCTGATTACTGATTCCAACTGCGTCACAGCTTTGGCGTAAATTTGCTAATCAAGGTCACAGCATTTGTGATTTTTTGGAAACGGTCCAGTAGTTACGCGGTTGAGTGTCCAATTGCTAGTTGACAGAAAAATGTACTTTTTTGACAATGGGTCAATAGGTAATGAACCAGACTACGAGAAAGAACGACCAACGTCATGAGCGAATTCACTGAGTATCTTCTCGACCTGCTAAGTGGGTTTGGTGTTGTTCGTGCCCGCCGAATGTTTGGTGGATATGGGCTCTACCGCGACGATTGTATGTTTGGTTTGGTGGCGGATGACCTTTTGTATTTTAAGGTTGACGACCAAAACAGAACGCGATTCGAAGAAAATAACCTACCACCGTTTGAATATTTCAAGAACGGGCGCTCCATGCACCTGAGCTACTACCTGGCGCCTGAAAGCGTATTGGAAAATCCTGAGGAGGCGGTGGAATGGGCAGGGCCAGCATGGGAAGCAGCCAAGCGTGCGAAAGCTGCCAATAAACGCAAAAGTGAGGATGCCGCCGCCGGGGAAAATACCTCCGATGCGCCCTCTGCCGAGCCTGTAAAGAACACCCCAGAAGTGCCAGCTCTGAAGAAAAAAGTAGCAGCGAAATCCAGAGCATCAACCACCACCAGAACCAAAGCCACCGCTTCAACAAAAAAAGCTGGGGCAAAAACTCAGGCGAAAAAGAAAAAATCCAGTTCCACGGTGACTAGACAGCCGAAAGCATCCAATTCCAAGAGCCCCGCTAAAAAGAAGGTGGCCACAAAAAAAGTTGCGGCGAAAAAATCAGCGTCAACTACTAAGAAAACCGTCGCAAAAAAATCCAGTAGTGCAAAATCACCGTCAGTGAAGAGTAAAGCGGTAACAAAAAAAGCATCTAAGAGTTCAGCGACAGCTGGCACTCGCACCGCTGCAAAACGAACGGCTGTGAAATCGAAAGCTGTGGGAAAAAAGGTCGCCAAGAAACGATCTGCAGCCCGCGCTGAAGCGACTGACTGATTGTCATCCCTGGGTAGCCACTCCTAAATAAAAGTCTGGAAACTGCTCATTCGACCGCGGAATTTTTCCTCCATACTTCCGATAATTAGTGTGTAGTTGACCCGATAGTTCTGCAAACGGGTGGGATAGCCTGCGAATCATCCGAGCGACGTGACACGAGCGGGCTCGCAATACCTACTGGGTATGATCGGAAGTCAGCGGACGATTATAGGTGGCCCACAATGATCAATTTCAGGAACGCAACCGGTTGGAAAATTCAAGGCTCGATAGACTGATCGCTGAGACGGTCTCGCAGGTAAAGTCGCGTTTCGAGCGTCGTGATGAACCTCGTATTGTGGTGTCACCCTATCGCATGAATCCCTTGGGTGCCCATATTGACCATCAAGGCGGTTCTGTATTGGCCCGCACCATTGATCAATACAGCGTGCTAGCGTTTTATCCCAGTGATGGGCCCGTAGTACGCCTCCAATGTGCTCTACCCGAATTGGCAGACACCGAAGTACGAATGGATCTATCGCATTCGTTGGCCGATCAACGCCCTAGTGAGCTTTGGGGTCGTTATGCCTGGGGTGCTGCGCAGGTTAGTCGAAATTACAACTCAACACTGGTGGGTTTCGATGCGGTTGTAAATGGCTCTTTGCCGGGGTCGGGTCTAAGCTCTTCTGCCTCTGTGATCCTCGCCTATTTGCATGCCTTTTTTGATGTGGCAAGCGAAGCACCCACTCGTGAAGATTTTGTGGAGATGGCCCGTCAGGTTGAAAACGATTATGTCGGTTTGGCCAGTGGCATACAAGATCAGATGTCAGTGATCTTTGGTCAGCGAAACTCATTGTCGTTGTTAGACATGGTGTCGGTTTCGGCGAAGCAAATCCCCAATCCTCCAGCGCTGGATCAATGGGCCTGGATTTTGTGTTACTCCGGATTTTCACGGGAACTGGTTAGTTCGGGTTTTAATACACGGGTTTCAGAGTGTTGCGAGGCGGCGTCGTTACTCGATCCAGCTGCAAAGCATCTTGGACAAGTGCCTGAAGAGAGAAGAACGGCTGAGTTGATAGCTCAGTTGCCGGAGACACTACAGCGTCGCGCAGCTCATGTTTATTCTGAGATGGATAGGGTTCAGCAGGGTGCGCAGTGTTGGGCCGCGGGTGATGCTGGTCAATTTGGTGAATTAATGAATCAAAGTTGCCGGAGCTCAATAGAGCTCTATGAGTGTGGAAGTCAGCCAATGATTGAATTACATAAAATAGCGCTGGCAACGGACGGAATCTACGGTAGCCGCTTCGGGGGTGGCGGTTATGGCGGCTGCTTGATCGTGCTAGCCAATGCCAATGATATCGAGGGTATCTGTAGCGTAATGCACA
Source organism: Gammaproteobacteria bacterium (assembly GCA_019634245.1). The sequence continues at coordinate 25,007 of JAHQVR010000016.1, read as the reverse complement.
GGCAATTTACGTCCAGGTACCCTGAGAAAAGAGATGTATGTAAATTCTTTGAAGCAAAAGCTGAGAGTCATGTCAGGGTTCTGTAGTTGTTGAGTCAGTGGTTTGGGTAATATTGCGGTGTCATGAACAAACAATCCGTTAGCTGCGCCATTCTTCTGGCCGCAGGGCGTGGGAAGCGATTGTCTCCTTATACAGACAACATTCCCAAGCCATTGTTGGCATACAACGGTAAACCTACTTTAACGTATCTGCTAGATTCGCTGCGAGAAGCCCGGGTTCGTAGAGTGGCGCTCGTCACGCACCATTTATCAGATCAGATTATTGACTATGCGTGTACCTATCAAAAAAACCACGACATCGACATTCTTTGCACACCTCAAAGTCAGTTAGGTGGAACCGCCGATGCGCTAGAGAGCGCGGCGAATCAACTCCCAGAAGACTGGCTATCCGGGTCGCTATTGTTAAGCGCTACAGACTATTTGGTCTCTAAATGTTTCTTTCCCAATTTTTTGGATTTCCACGCATCACATGCGCAGGCGGTAAGTATTAGCCTAAAACAGGTAGGTGATGAACAGACTATGCGTAGTAGTGTGCAAATTGATGCGTGTGGCTATATCAAGGAAGTGGTCGAAAAGCCCCCACCGGGTTCTGCTCCAAGTGAGTACACGGCAAATCTTACTTATGTGCTACCCAGCGAAATTCTAACTTTACTAGAAGGCGTAGAAGCATCGCCACGAGGTGAGCGGGAAGTACAATCGGCGATAAATCGCTTTCTGCGGACACAGGGTCCTGCGCGCGGGTTGCTGCAGCCAACCCCGGCTGAATGGCAGCCCAACTTTTCTGTGGCATGAAATTGCAGTGAGGCAGTGTTAGTCTTGTGCCCTTCACACATGTAGCGGGGTTCTTTTGGCTCAACTGTACTTCTATTATTCGGCAATGAACGCTGGAAAATCCACTCTACTGCTGCAATCAGCTCACAATTATCAAGAGCAGGGCATGCAGGTCATGTTATATACCGCTGCTATCGATACGCGATATGGTGATGGTCGAATACGTTCACGCATCGGATTGGAACAGTCTTGTGATGTTTTTCAGGCTGATACAGATTTTCTAAGCGCGGCGCGAACCAAGTTAGACAATCAAACCATTGCCTGCCTGTTGGTTGATGAGGCGCAGTTCCTCTCAAGAGATCAGGTGGATCAGTTGGCACAAGTGGTGGATATCCTAAATATTCCAGTGTTGTGCTTTGGTTTACGCACAGATTTTCTGGGTGAAACGTTCGCAGGCTCTGCGCGCTTACTAGCCATCGCTGACAAACTCTCTGAATTAAAAACGGTCTGTGAATGTGGCCGCAAAGCCACCATGACTCTACGCGTCGATGATGCAGGCCGTGCCATTACATCGGGTGATCAAGTGGTGATTGGCGGCAATGATCGATACGTATCGAAATGTCGTCGGCATCATCGTGAAGCCATGTCTGGCTGAGAAGCGTGGAAACTTAAGAGATTTAATTTGTACCCATTTTTTTAGTAGCCAAATGCGTCAGTATGTACGACGTGAGTTCCTGCTGATTGATGCTGGATTGCAGTCGACGCTCGGCCGATAGGATTTAACTGATTCTTTTGCCACGGCCGTCTGTTGTCTCTGTGGCCACCTTGATCATGATTTGCCGGGTTCTGGTTACAACTGCTGTTGGCCGCGAGCGAACAATAAATGTTAAAAATTGAAAGAAAATGTATACGGTGGGATTCGCTGCTAAGAAACAGCTTAATCGGTTAGGAATGCGGTGGCAATTTAATAGCAAGTACTTTACCTACTAGCTCAATGTCCTCGCCAGTAATGCCGAACAAAGAACGTTGATCGATCAAGGGTGTGTTCATTCCATTACTGAGTAAAGCCGATTCCCTTAAGCAAAGGGAGGAGTTTGTATCGACAAGAACTTCTCCGAAGCAGGCTATATCCTGCTGCACGATGGTTGCGGGGTTGGTCGAGGCGCATTTAAACAGCTGTTGTTCAGATAATCCGGTGACCTTTTGTAGCCCAAGTAATAGAGGTAGAAACATATCCAGAGCATTAAGGCCTGGAGCGCTGTTCGGAAACGGCGCCAATTTCGAGTCCAAATCTTGAGGGGAGTGATCAGAACAAATCGAGTCGATGGTGCCATCGGCGACGCCTTCGCGTAGTGCCTGTCGATCAAGTGCACTTCTAAATGGCACGATGGAATGAAAATTTGTATCAAAACCTTCAATTTGTTCATCGGAAAAATACAGATGATGAATCGCTACATCTGCGGTTACCTGTAGGCCAGATGTCTTCGCTGCTCTTACCAACCCGACAGCTCGGGCAGAGCTGAGGCGAGACAGGTGCAGGCGCGCACCAGTGCTCTTAGCAAGTTCCAATAAGCGAGTAAGTGCAGCAGTTTCAGCGACTACAGGAATGCCAGGCAACCCCAAACGACTTGCTGTAGCACCATCGTGCGCGCAACCATTGGGTGCGATCATCCCATCTCTCGGAGTCAACGATAAAGTGAAATCAAAGGTTGCTGCATATTCCATCGCGCTTAACAACACCCCGGTGTTGTCTAATGGAGTATCTGCTTGGCTAAACGCGACTACCCCTGCGGTTGATAACGTGGCCATCTCGCTCAATTGCTGCCCTTCCAGAGCACGGGTAAGTGCACCCATGGGTAACACCTGTACTGGCCCGGCAGATTTTGTGCTTTGGCGGATAAGCTCTACCGTCGACGTGGTGTCAATGATAGGGTTGGTATCCGGAGCACAAACTAGTCCAGTGACACCGTTGGCGAATGCGGCCTGAGTTTCTGTCGCGATCGATCCTTTACGGGTTAAGCCAGGTTCACAGAGTCGAGCGTATAAGTCGATCATTCCAGGCGTACGAGTAACGTTTGGCTGCTTGGCCAATTCGTCGAATTCGTTCGGCTGTGCTGATTCAATCGATCGAGATACTACTCGGCCCTGATCGTCTGTTTGTTCAATGACGCGATATACACTCATAACGGTGTGTCCTTTGCATCAAGCTCGCGAAGGGTTTCACCGTTGCCCATTGTTATTGACATCACGGCCATGCGTGCAGCAATACCGTAGGTCACTTGTTCTAAAATCACGGATTGCGGTCCATCGGCGACATCGCCAGCGATTTCGACTCCTCGGTTGGTAGGGCCCGGGTGCATAACAATGGCGTCTGGCTTTGCCAATTTCAGGCGATCTTTGGACAGCCCATAGGTTTTGTAGAATTCAGCGGTGCTCGGAACTGTAGCGCCGCTCATTCGCTCGTTTTGTAAACGCAGACCCATTACTACATCTGCACCGTGAAGTGCTTTGTCGACATCGTGATAGTGGGTGACGCCCAAGGCTTCTACACTGGCAGGCATTAGCGTATCTGGCCCAACGACTCTGATGTCACCAACACCTAGAGTAGACAACGCACTTAAGTTGGAGCGCGCTACTCGAGAATGTTTGATGTCGCCAATGACCGTGACCGTTAGGTTTTCGAAATTTTGTTTGTGGCGCCGAATGGTGAACATATCCAGCAAACCTTGAGTGGGATGAGAATGTTGCCCATCCCCACCGTTAATGATGTTGATGCCCGGGGACACGTGCTGCGCAATAAAATGCGCGGCTCCTGAATCTCCATGTCGGACAATAAACATATCGCAGTGCAAAGACTCGAGCACGCGCAGAGTGTCGAGCAAGGATTCGCCTTTGTTGGTTGACGACGTCACTAGATCTACTGTGAGTACATCGGCCGACAAACGTTTTGCAGCTAATTCGAAGGCTGTGCGTGTACGGGTGCTGTTTTCGAAAAAAATATTTGCAACAGTTTTGCCGCGTAATAATGGCACTTTTTTAATACTGCGATCGGTGACGCTGGTAAAGTTCTCAGCGGCATCCAATAGTTCTGTGAGCGTATCTTTGCTCAGACCATCCAGGGTTAAAAAGTGATGAAGTTTGCCGAGACGATTTAACTGTGGATCGGCTTTGCTCATCAGGGTTTTTCGCCAATGATCACGGTCATCGAATCGACCTGTAAGGCCACGTGTTGCTCCTCTGGGATGTCTACGCTCAGTCCTACTACGTCAGCGCGAATGGGCAGTTCGTGACCAGTGCGTTCGACCAAAACTGCCAGTGTTATACGGGAGGGTCTGCCGTAGTCGAAAATTTCATTCATAGCTGCTCGAACCGTGCGACCAGTGCTAAGCACGTCATCGACCAGGATGATATGTCGACCATCAAGGTTGAACGGCACAGAGGACGGACCCACCACCGGGTGAAGTCCCACAGCGCTAAAGTCATCCCGGTAAAAAGATATATTGAGCTCGCCCAGTGGCTCTGACAAACCCAGTGACGAGTGGAGATACTGGGCCACACTCACCCCCCCGGTTCGAATCCCAATCATGGCCAATTCAGGGTCACTGTCTGCCAGCGGTTTAATCGCACCTGCCATGGCGTCTAGCCAGCTGAGCACGTTGGCGGTGTCGTGCGTCTTCACAACAGGTCAAATTTGGGGCGGGGATTGTTCATGGTTCTGGCTAAACCAATGTTCCAGTATCAGCGCGGCCGCTAGTGTATCGACATCGGCCTTGGTTGTCTTGCGTTTGCGCTGGCCAGAACGACGCATCTGCCGAATTCTCTCATTTGCAGCCATGGTGCTCATTCGCTCATCGGCTTCATAGACACTAAGAGCGAAGCGTCTCTTGCACTGTTTGATAAATCCACGCGCGGCGTGAGTGCTGGGTTGCTCACTGCCATCCAGTGTTAGCGGTACCCCTACCACGAGGGCTTTTGGTTGCCATTTATTGATCAGTGCTTCCACCACTGGCCAGTTCGGTGTGCCGCTGTGATTGGCTATCGCGACCAGTGGAGTCGCGGTGCCCATGCTGGCGTTTCCAACGGCCGCACCTATGAGCTTTTCGCCGTAGTCGAAAGCGATAAATGTTCCGTCCAAAACGAGTCAGTCAGTGTGCAAGACCGCTTGAGCCGGTTTGCCCCACAATAGTATCCAGGTTGATACCCATCAGTTTGGCCACTCGATCGCGCCTCTCGGCGATTGGAGTTTCGAACAAAATGTCGGTGTTGGCCTCACAGGTTAGCCACGCATTGTTGGCAATTTCTTCCTCCAACTGGCCTGCACCCCAGCCAGCATGCCCAAGCAGCACTAAGTGTTCTGCTGGCTCTTCGCCCGAGGCTAAGGCTTCGAGTACATCGCGTGAGCTTGATAACGATACGCCAAACTTGAATTCACGTGTGGATTCAAACGTGGGACCGGGTGGGTGCAATACGATGCCATGCTGTTCATCCACTGGGCCTCCACGCAGCACTTTTTCTGCACCCATTACGGAGTGGGTGGGTTCGATATCAAGTTGATCAAACACATCGCTTAGCGCAAGATCGATCGTTTTATTGATGACTACCCCCCAGGCGCCAGAGTCATCGTGCTCAAGGATCAGCACCACTGAGTGATGGAATTCTGATTCCCGTAAATGAGGCATGGCAATTAGGAAATGGTTTTTCAGGTTCAAAGGCTGATTACCAAGTTAAACATCCTTCTGGAAGTGTACCGCAGGAATCTGGTAAAACTCCGAGTATTTTGTGCATTACGAGATCGTATCGACGGGCGTAGTTCAAAATCAGTAACTAATAACCGAATTGGAGCTTTGAAATTCCCATGTTCTGGTGATGTATAAGATATCTGTTTCCTCGGCAAGCTTTCCAGTCAGTGGCTCAAACGGCCCAGCCAACGAGACGATTCTTTTCGCTGCATCGTCGAGAACCTGGAAACCGGAAGACTCCTTTATAAAAATACTTTCAATATCGCCATTTTTGTAGATGCCTACGGTCACCAACACAGCACCTTGCAGCTGCTGCCGACGCACCTGATCCGGATAGTTTAAGTTGCCAATCCGTTCGACCTTTTCCACCCACCGGTACATGTAGTTAGCAGAGATTTGTTCGTGGGTTCTGGCAGTCAGCCACTTCTTCCGGGGGCGTTTTGCAAACTGCTCTTGTTGGCGGTCTATCTCGGCACTTAACGCCGCGATATCGAGATCTTCTTGAATGACCACTACGCTTTCATTCGGTTTAACGACGGCTTGTTCTACTTTTTCTTCCTGCGTCAGAATATCTCGGTCGGAAAACACCGTCGTTAGCATCGCGTCCGCGGTTGGGTCACTGGCTTTCGGAGCACTGGCGACCTCCGGGTTAGCAGCGACACCGTCGGTATTAAAATCCTGCTGACTGGCGAACGGTGTTGATGGCCGTGTAGTTTCGTCAGTATCGCCCCCACCATCTTGTGAAAAGGCCGCCAAGTAGTCGGCTTCTTCAGGGCGTTCGCTGTCATTTTCCTGAACGAGAATAACTTCAACAGCCGGTGGGGTGCGCATTTCATCAAGAAATGGTTTAAAGCTAACACCGAAAATAATAAAGACATGCAACAGCGCAGCCGCACCGAGCGCGATGGTGAGCACATCCACCTGTTGGGGCATGAATGACTGTAGTGCAGTTTTTCTCATGAATGGCGAGTGGATCAGCCGACTGGGCGTAGGGTTGTACTGGGTTGATGCAACCTAGGTTGAGAGTTTAGGTCACCCAGGGCCCAACTGCAGGTTTTCCAGTGCGTCCAGATAATCATCGGCAATTCCCCTGCGATACCCATCGATTGGACTCGGTGCACCCGGTTGCGCGTGCATATGAGCGTCGAGTTCGCGGGCGCAGGTGGGACTGGTGACATTAATTTCGGTGAGATAGTCACCGATAACATCTAACCCCACAAACAGCAATCCTCGTTCCACTAGATGCGGCGCGATGGTTTCGGCAATCTCCCGATCACGGTCGCTCAATGGCTTGGGTACACCTCGACCACCGGCCGCCAGATTGCCTCTAGTTTCACCCTGAAGGGGCACGCGAGCCAGTGCGTAGGGCACTGGTTTGCCATTGACCACCAAAATGCGTTTGTCACCTTGTGTGATTTCAGGGACATAACGCTGCGCCATAATCTGGCGCCGATCTCCAGCCGTTACACTCTCCAAAATGACACTGAGGTTCGGATCAGACTCTGTGAGTCTATAAATTCCTTCTCCACCCATGCCATCGAGAGGTTTTATTATCGCGTCTTTGTGCTCTGTAATGAATTGCCGCAACCGAGCTGAGCTGGCAGTGACCAAAGTGATTGGGCAAAAATTCGCAAACCAGCTAGTGAATAATTTTTCGTTGACATCCCGCAATGAACTTGGTCGATTGCTGACCAATACACCTTCCTCTGCAGCCCGTTCCAGAATGTATGTGGTGTAGATAAAATCCATGTTAAACGGTGGATCTTTGCGCATCAGAAGGATGTCGAAGTCTTTCAAAGGTCGCTCCACTGCGGAATCGGCCTCGAACCAGTGATCGTTGTTGTCCATCACCTGAACCTGTCTGCAGCGAGCAAACGGCTTTCCCTGTTGAAGATACAAATCGTGCTGCAGAAGTTCAGAGACTTGCCAGCCACGGGCTTGCGCAGCCAAAAGCATAGAAAGTGTGGTGTCTTTGTAAGGTGAAATGGATTCTATAGGGTCCATTATCACGCCGATCTTAATGCTCATAGTGGATCGTTATGGTTGGAATGAACGCAGTATCTCATGTCCCAAAGCCGGATAGATTGGGTTATTTTTGAACACATGCAAATACTTGTGTCTCCACTTCCAAACACCCGGTCGCAATTGCAGCCCAGCGGTGCTTCAGATAACCTTTGCGACCATCCTCGGCAGCCAGCGTTGGACACTCACCCATGAGTGCAGATAAACAGAATCCCGACTCATCTGATATTACCGTCATGGTAGTGGATGACAGTTCAACCGTGCGCCAGTCTGCTGGCGGATTTTTAACAGATATGGGCTGGAATGTAGTGACCGCTGAGGATGGTTTCGATGCTTTGGCTAAAGTGGTTGAGTCGCGACCAGCATTAGTTTTTATCGACATCATGATGCCACGTTTAGATGGCTACCAAACTTGCGCTCTTATCAAGAATAATCCGGATTACAGCGATATAGCGGTGGTGTTGCTTTCCAGTAAAGATGGACTGTTTGATCGAGCGCGCGGAAAAGTGGTGGGTGCCAATGAACACCTTGCCAAACCGTTTACACGCGATGAATTAAAAACGGCTGTGGCGGTGCAGCTGCAACATCAGTTCGATCGAACTGAATCATTGGCGCCCCCACTGTTCGATGATCCTGATGCCACCTCAGTGCTGCCGCTCGATGAGCTGGCCGTGGATATGGACTCTGAGAACTTGTGAGACTCGGTATGGCTGATGTGCTCATTATTGAGGATTCACCAACGGATGCTCAGGCTTACAGTGGCACGCTGCGAGAGCATGGCTATACAGTGTCGATGGCCAACAATGGTGAAGAAGGGATGGCCTTGGCAGCAAAGCTTCAACCCGACCTTATATTGATGGACATTGTCATGCCGGGTATCAATGGTTTTCAAGCAACTCGGGAATTGGGCAAGCAGGCAGAGACAACGAATATTCCCATCATTATGTTGTCCACCAAAGATCAACAAACAGATCGTATCTGGGGACTGCGCCAAGGCGCGGTGGACTATCTGGTAAAGCCGATCTCACGTCGAGAATTAGTAGAAAGCGTACAAAGCGCTCTGGCACTCCCATGAAGGCCGATAAATACCTACTGTTTCGAATTGGGGATATTGCGCTGGCAACCGCCAGCAGCGGAGTAATGAGTATTCATGAAACGGTATCGGTGGGCCCAGTTCCGAACACAGCACATTGGTTTTGTGGTTTAGCCGTAATTAAGGGTAAGTTGTTGCCCATCACCGATATGGGAAAGTTTCTGGTCGGCAAGGAGGCTTGTGGCCATGTACTGGAAGTACATCCCTCTTTGGGGATCGCCGGTTTGAGAGTGGACCAAGTAGATGGCTTCACGGAGACGATAGCCGAAATTCATGATGTTGATCTTGCGTTCAAAGCACTGCCAGAGGCTATCGGATTGTCAAGATTTGCAGTTTCTTATTCGTCGGTTTGGTACCAGGTCTTGGAATTACCGGTGTTATTAAATTGTGGACGGTTTGTCGATATAGCAGCGGAGACCACTTGATGAAGCAATGGTCGGAACGACTGTCCCGGAGTGCAATATGGTGGTTGCCCGCGTTGTGTGCGCTGATGTTTTTTGCGTCAGTGTATTTACTCGTCCAACAACACAGTATTGGCTCTGATCTACGTGTTTCTAATCCAGCACTTAGATCAGCCAATTCTACAGCGGCTGATTATAAGCAGGACTTCAAAGCCCTAGGCGAAATGGCGATCACACTCGCAGGTTGGTTAGAGCAAGGCAGTAGCACCCAGAACTTTGCCCCGAAAGCGCAATTAATGGCGAGCTTTGTCGCTCAGATCAGTGCTGATCCGACACAGTTGAGCAGTACCTTCTGGCAACAATTTTCCAGTCGCTTGAGTGAACTGGAGCAACACGTCAGAGTCGGAGAAATCACCACACCCGAATCACAAGCAATGGTTGCGACTATTCGGCAGGAATATGCCGCCTTGCGTCAGGTGTGGGAGTCGGACCACGGAGCCATTGCCTCGGGCTCAGACCGAATCGGATCCCGGGCTGAAACTGCGGCGTTTGCCGCTGACGGGGTGGGCTGGGTGGATCAACTGCATCGTTCGCAGAATCGATTCACGCGCTGGTTGTGGATGTTAGCCATTCTCAGCGCACTATCTACCCTATTGAGCTGGCTGCTCGCCCTGCGCTATGACTTGCGCGCCGATGCGACGAAAAATCGATTTCTTCTGGGGCAAACATCAGGGCAGAACGCTGACAATCCGACCAACAGCGACCAGCTCGCGATCTTGCAGCTGCTCGATGAGATGACGCCGTTGGCCAGTGGAGATTTGACGGTTACTGCCACCGTGAGCGAGGCTATGACTGGCGCATTGGCTGATGCGTTTAACTATTCCGTGCTGGAGCTTCGACGTCTGGTTTCCGAGCTCTCGTCTAGTGCTGATGAAATCAACGCGGCTATCGAGAACACACGACAGGCGTCACGAAAGATGGCGAGTGCTGGATCGGTCCAGTCCAGGGAAGTAATGCGCTCGTCAAATTATTTGAATGCCATGAGTGGGGCAATGGCGCAGTTGTCAGCTCATGCAGCAGAGGCTGCGACCATTACGGAAGATTCCGTGGAGCAAGCACAAGCCGCGGATCATGCCGCTGCCATGAGCTCCGATGCTCTGACTACAATAAAAATCCAGGCTGATGCAACATCTGATGCCATGCAGCGGTTGGTGTCGAGCACACAGACCATTCAAGCTCGTGTCAGGGACATCAGCTCTGTTGCAGAAAGAACTGATCTACTCGCTCTTAACACCACTATTCAGGCAGCTGCCAACACTGATGTAGGTACCACTGGTCCCTATGTTCGGCTCTCTGATGAAGTGAGCACTTTGGCCGATGTGTTGGGTCAGGCGGCCCGCGATATTGTACATTTGGTTGACACCATACAGTTGGATGCGAACAACACACTCGACTGTATGCGGCACACTCAACAGGCACTGCAGATTGGCACAGCACGTGTTGCTGATGTCAGTCATGCGTTAGTTAGTATTGATCAGACTTCAAAGGATTTGCATGAGCATGTAACCACTATGGCTGGCAAAGCCCTTAAGCAAGCTGGAGTGGTTAAGCAGCTGTCTGCCAACATGGGAGTCATTAATGAGCTCACCAGAGATACTGCAGAAGGATTGAACTCAAGTGCCACTGAAATTGATGCTTTGCACGATTTGTCAATACGGCTGCGTCGTAGTGTTGCTGGATTTAGATTACCGGAGACATCAGCCGACCACTTAGCCGAAGCTAACCGTGTGGTTGATACGCGTTCATCGAAGGCTCACTCATGAGTGAAGAGCTGGTGGAGAGCAGACAAAGGAGCGGGACAATTAGTCCACCGGGGCGTCCCGATTTTAGTCAACCGGCGTTACAGGAACTTGTAGCGCAATGTAAAAAACTGCGCTTGGATATTCAGGCTTGGATAAACGAATCATCAGAAACGAACAGTCATGCGTTGGTGTCCGAGGTTGGCAGGATTCGAAGTACGCTACAACTTATTGGAAGGCCTGGGGCTAATCTGTTATGCAATGAGGTGACAGGACTGGTGCATTGTATGCAGCAAGGTACAGTCCAGGATCGTGATGAAGCCGTCCGCGTTTTGATTAACTCAGGTGAAATTATCAGTGATTATGTTGAATATCTGGAGCGCGGCGCTTTCGATAACGCGCTAAGTTTATTGCCTGCAGTCAATAACTGCCGAGCATGTTGTGATAAAGAATTAGTCACTGCAGCGTGGATTATGTCGGCAGGGATTGATTTTAGTGCTGAGCAAGGCTTGCCTGCTCCCACCGTTCTTGAATTTGCGGCATTCCAGGATCAATTACACAAAACTCGGTTGCCATTAATAAAACAATTGCTCAATTGGTACCGCTCAGATAGCGAAATGTCGACCACTCTTGCGGATATTTCAACTGTGATGTTGTCTCTCGCAAATAGTACTAACGCAACGACATCGCTGAGTGTATTTCGGGTTTTGTTTCAAAGCGCAAGCATCGTTAGCCGAGCGTTAAGTGAACATCGCCTTGAAAATAGCCCGGCGATAAAAAAGCTCTTTGCGCAACTGGAGCGGTTTCTTAAAACATTGGATCAACTTGAATCAAACGATGTTCGTAGCCTGGCAGACTTACTACCAACCCCGTTGGTTCAAAATTTTCTGTACTACGTGGCGATTGCGGAGGATGAAGGTAAGTTGGCTCAATCGTTAATGGATCGATTTCAACTGTACAGATTTATTCAGTCACACGGAAAAGAGCCTGCTGAAGTTGTAACGCCATTAAATGATCGATTAGTCAAAACCATACATGCCAGCATCGAGGTAGAGGTGGAGCAACTCAGCCAATGGCTGGGAGATACAGAACTTAACGCTGATGCAGAGGAATTGGCAAACATTATCGATCGGTTTACACAACTGGAAGTGGTCGTGTTCTTTTTAAACGCTCCACAAGCTCAATCCGCGCTAACAGTAATCAATCATCGCTTAACTGCCTTTTTAAAAACGCCTGCTGTCTTCACACCAATAGCCCGGCTGGCACTCGCTGAGTTGGTGGTGCGATTTGAACGAGCATTGGCAGACGATCTGCAAAAACGCCACACGAGTCAACCGACAGCGATGGTCATGGAAGGCAACTTAAGCTCTGGCTCTGAGGTGAGTTCTTCTACCGCAGAACTTTCTGAATCGGTGTCGATACTGTCTGCAGAAGATGCTTTGCAGCAAATGTTAGACGAGGCTCAAAGGCGTTTGTTACAGGTGGAGGTCGAGTTAGGTGATTATTTTGAAGGCAGACTTGCTCAGAGTGAACGTCAGTTGCTGGTGGATCAAGAGCTGGAACGAATAGCGGGTGCTTTGATGATTGTACCGATGCCTGAAGTGCAATCATTGTTGCAGGGATTTGTTGATGAACTGGTGCAAAACTCTGCCCAATGGAGTGGGCATCAGCAAGAACAGGCTGCTCGAGCGCTTATATCCCTCAATTTTTATCTTGACTGCGTTTTGAAGCCTCAGCCAGTGGCGAGCGAATTGTTGCTTGAGGCAGAACAAGCCTTAGAACTATTGCGTGATCCTCGAGTTGCCTCGGAACTACTCGATGATACACAAGCTCTAAAATCCAAAGCTAAGGCTCAAATCCCAGCAAGTTTGTTGCAATCATCGCACTCTGTGTTTCGTCGAGGCAGTCACGATGGATCGATAACTGGAACGCCGGGCACTGCATTTAGTTCGGACACAAATAAGTCAGCGGTGACTAGTGAGACTGCGTCGCCTGTGGACCAGGCTCTTGAACTATTGAGTATCATTGCAGCTGGCGTTATGGACTTGGGTGTTAAGGAAGATGTCGTTAGCGCGCAGGAAGTGCGCAACGCGTTTATGGGGTTTGAATCCCTCGCTGCGGATAGCCTGCATTCCAACGATCTAACTCGTTACGCTAAAGCCAATGTATCTTTGCTCGATGCTCTTATCGCCCTCCTGCCTACAGATTATCGGCTTTCTGAGGATACTCAGGCTTGTCTAGATGAATCCGTTGCAGCGATGCCGGAGCTTATCAATCAGCTGCAAGGCAGTACAGATTCTGTTGATGGTTTAGATGCACTGATAGCGCGAGTTGAGCAAGAGACTGTTTATTTAGCTGAAACTCTTCGGACAACTGCTATTGCCCATAACGTAGGTGCAGATACTGGCGACGTGGCTTCTTTGATTTATGGGGCTGCCGTGGCTGCCGACTCCACGTTGGATATTGACGGAAATTATCCGGAATACACACAATCGTTGACGGCCGAAGTTCCGGCAGATGAATTTACAGAGATGGATCTGGACGCTCCGTTAACGGTCGATACTGGTTTGTTGGATGTCTATTTCCGAGAATGCGCTACTCATCTGGAGACGTTGGAACGTGCTGTAGACAATGCTCTGCAATCCAATGGTCAGCAACTCCCTTCAGAGGAATTGCTCAGAGCGTTGCATACCTTGTCGGGGTGTTCTCAGACTGTGGATGCTGGAGACATTGTAAGTGTTGTACAGCCCTTGCAACGTTTTGCCGTGCAGCGGCAGCATGATGCAACACCATTTACAGGTCCCCAATCAACTCTGTTTAAGGACGCCATTGTGTTGCTTAAAAAGCGACTCCGAGCCATGCAGCATCCTGATGAGTTGGTGCAGATTGATCATTCTGTGGAACAACGCATTGCGCAGTTGTTGGACGATAAGACCAGCGAACTATCGCAAAGGCGGGACCTTGAATTAGACAATGTGTTCAAGGACGAAGCGATTGACTTGTTCTCTCAGCTTCGCCAGTGTCAAATTTTGTTTGAAGATAAAAACTCGGTTGATAAAGCGAAATCTATGGCATTGAGTGTCTTGCACACTTTAAAAGGCAGCGCTCGCATGGTAGGAAGAGGGCTGCTGGCCGATCAGGCTCATGAATTAGAATCATCGTTGCAGTCAAGCCTTGATGCAGTCTCTTGCCGGCGAGTATTGGATGATGGTTTACAAACCATGGAAGCTTTGCTATCGGATTCGATGAACTCAGCAGTCGATTCCACAGCAGCGGCTGCGCAGCAGAACCCGGGCAGACCAAATGCTTCGGAGTCGAGCGCGAAGCCGGTTGAACCAAGCGGAGAGGTGCCCGCATTTGAGAGTACTAATAGGGAACATGGAAAATCAACCACGGCGTTCGCAGCTCCAGTATCAAAAGTGTCTGCGGATACCTTTGAGCGGCTTCTGAACGCGTCAACGGAAGTCAGTGTTCTGCAAACTCAACTCGGTGAAAAAGTCGCAGCATTAAGATCGTTAAGTCTGGATTTTGAAAATGTGAACCGGCGGTTAGAAAAGCTCGCTCACGCTCAGAGTTTGTTATCCGGGCCAGATGCCGACGAGATATTAGCCGATCTAAGCTTAACTCAACGCCAATTGGCCGAACATCTTAGAGACAGTTTTTTACACCAAAAGACCAGTTCGCGCCTAGCGAAATCATTACAGCAAGAGCTTATTCGAACTCAACTAATACAATTTAAAGAGGGTGAGTCGCGACTTAACCAGGTGTTGAACGATACGGCTGCCAATACCAACAAACTCGCCGTGCTCGAGCTGCAAGGTGGTGAAATTACCGTTGATAAAACCTTGTTTCAAAAACTACTGGCTCCATTGGAGCATCTTGTTCGAAACTCGGTGGTACATGGTTTAGAGACTGAACAGACACGAATCGCATCGGCTAAGAAAAGTGTCGGTAGAGTCATTGTGCGCTGTGACATCGATGGCAACGACTTGGTTATCTGTGTCTCTGATGATGGTGGTGGGGTTGATGAATCGCTACTTGAGAAAATCTCTGCGCCTGGATCTGCTGTTGATTTGGAACTCACTCATCTGTTAAGTCAGGAAGGCTTTAGCACGCTGGAATCGGCGAATCAGTTGGCTGGTCGCGGGCTTGGTTTGAGTTCTGTTAAGCACACAATGCAAACGTTAGATGGTCAACTGCACATCGCTTCTGAACCTGGCAACGGCACAGCCGTAACCTTGCGTGTCCCGCAACGATTGGTGGTACATCAAGTCATACAAGTGCGTGTGGGCGATAACCACTTTGCGATCCCAGTAAATTTTGTTCATGGAGTGTTGGATGATTGCCCGAGTTCTCAAGATCGGATGGTTCAACATCATGACAGCAGCTATCGCGTAGAGAGTTTAGTTTCGATATTGTCAAACGAAGCTTCTGAAAATGGGAGCTCTACCATGTCGGCGGCAGTACTCGTTGAAGTGAATGGTGCTGCTTTGGCTTTGCTGGTAGATGAAGTACTCGGGTATCAGGAAGTCATTGCTCAGCCGTTAGGGGTTCAACTGCGCTCGCTCCAATGCTATTTTGGTGGCAGCGTATTAGCGAATGGCACTCACTTGCTCATTCTGGATTTACAAAAAGCCCTACAAAGACCCATTGCTCTAAAATCCACCACGCCGCTTAAGTCAATTCAAACGCAAATACTGTTGGCTGACGATTCCATTACGATGCGTCATGCAGCGACGCAAATGTTGCAGAAGCAAGGCTTTCACGTGCGCATAGCGAAAGATGGCGCTGAAGCGTGGGATGAATTACAAACTGAATTACCCGCCGCTCTGATTATTGATATCGACATGCCCAAACTAAACGGATTCGATGTTCTCGATCGTATGGTCAACGCTGGTCTGTCCGGCTCACTGCCAATCATCATGATTAGCACACAAGATACCGATGATGTTTATCTACGCGCCCAACAACTGGGCGTGTCCCGATTTATCAACAAACCCTATCTAGAAGAAGAACTGTTGGCTGCACTTAGGTTTGTGGGCTTGGTGAGCTAACGGTTCCACGGGCAGGCTTATCGTTTTCGATAGTAAAAACCATACCGTCGAGTAAGGCTTCCAGATCCGGTCGCGCTGAGGGTCCGTTAGATATCGCCGCAATCTGCACGGTACCATCGGGTCTTAGACAAAAAACCGCTGGCTCGGCAAACCGACGGTCAGTTTCATCGGGTGTCAACGGATCGCTGACATACAAACCGAGTTTGTGCATCGTTGCTTCGTCGAGCTCACAGCCAATCGGAAAACTCCATCCGAATTCGTTGATATCGGTATTGGCCTTCTCGGCGGTATCAGCCGAAATGGCGGTAATGTCGAAACCGGCTGCTTTCCAGCGATCCTGCATGCTCTCTATTTGATTCAGATAAGGTTTGCATCGACCGCAGTGTTTTCCGCGATAGACCACCAACAAATGCCATCGACCTGTCGAGGTGCCCAACGTTATTGAGCCGCCGTTCGGAGTTTGAACGTCGAATACGGGTAAGGCTTGGCCGGCAGCCGGTTTCCAGGAGTGGCGAATCATTCAGTTGCCTATAGTTGTGGGATGTCGCACATTTTCTATGGTTTCCGGGATTTGTGCACTAAATATCCACTTGCGGTTTGACGATAGCTCTGTATAATTGGGAAAAATATCCCAAATAACTGCTTAGGAAAACGACGAATGGCAACACGACACGTATGGATGACCGCGGTCCTGACAGCG
This sequence comes from Gammaproteobacteria bacterium, assembly GCA_019634245.1. The sequence goes on along the minus strand of JAHQVR010000016.1, from coordinate 8,369 downwards.
GCACTTTTATCAGCCTGTAGCGATGATGGCGGAACGTTGGTCACCGGCGATCCAGATGATCCAACGGACAGTCGACTGCGGCAGTTCATTTCTCAGGAGGCGTTTTACGCCGCTGTAGAGCAGGCTTTGATTCGCAACCCTTTCGGTGGCGGTTCCTATGGCACGGTGACGGAAGAGAGCAACGTAGCCGGTGGTGGCACTACCGATGGAGGAGCTGATGCAGGTACTGGCGGTGCTGGAACTACTGGTGGTACCGATGGAGCGGGAACATCTGCACCGGATAGCAATTCTGATTCGTCAGAGTCCAGCTCATCGGCACCGGATGTGACCGGTACAAATGTTCAAGAAGTTGGGGTTGATGAATCTGATCGGGTAAAAACAACCAGTGATGGACAGTATCTGTTTGTCCTACAAACGAATTTTAGCTCGGTTCAACCGGTGCCTGGGCCAGTTCCCGAGCCACTGCCCACCGATCAAGCGTCCAGTACACAGCCGGTGCAATACGATGGCACAACCCTGCGGGTTCTGTCATTGGACAGCTCTGCGCCAGATGCCACACCGATCAGCAATGTCCGATTTGATTTTGGAGGACGTTTGACCGACGGCATGTATTTGCATGAAACCGCTGGTAGCAATGCCCTGATATTGACATCCAGCGGAGGTGGCTATTACGGATACTGGGATGACTCTTATCAATTTGCAGAAGCCCAGACCATAATCACACGTGCTGATGTAACAGACCCGGCCAATCTGACGGTCACCGATAACATTGTGCTTGATGGGACGATCGTTTCCAGTCGACGTATTGGCGATTACTTGTATTTTGCCTCTCGCTATTATCCGCACGTGCCAGGTGCCGACCCCTATACCATGAGTGCAGAGGATTATCGGGCAGCGATCGAATCTGCTGACATAGCATCACTAATGCCTAGTTATAGCTCTGAAACCAGTGGGGAAGGCGTATCACTGGTGGATCCTGCAAATTGCTTTGTGGCGCGAACTACGTCGAATTCTGATCCCTACTATTCCCCTGACATCATTACGCTTGGCGTTGTGGATTTAAATTCTATGCAGCTCACCGACACCGAGTGTTTCTTGGGCTCTACGGATACGCTGTATGCCTCTCCGAATGCGGTGTTCCTGGCCACTTCGCAGTGGGGCTACTATGAAGACGATGGTGTGCCAGTAGATTCAGATGACGGCGTAGTGTCTTCCAGTCAACCGCTAGTTCAGACAGATATTCATCAATTTGGAATCAATGGAGGTGGTATCAGTTATGCGGGAAGCGGAGTTGTGCCAGGGCACCTCGGATGGAACCCGAACAGACGTCCGTTTCGCATGAGTGAACAAAATGGCTATCTTAGAGTGGCCACTTACTCTGGTGATCAGGGTGGTGGTGTCAGCCCAGTGAATTTAACGATCCTAGAAGCGGGAAGCGATGGCCGTTTGCATGCCGTTGGGCAGTTACCCAACACGCAGCGTCCAGAACATATTGGTAAACCGGGTGAGCTGTTGTATGCCTCGCGATTTTTAGGCAATAAAGCTTATCTCGTTACCTTTCGCCAAACCGATCCTTTGTACGTGGTCGATCTTGGTGACCCCAGTGATCCTTATTTAGCTGGTGAGCTCGAAATCGAAGGTTTCAGCGACTATTTGCACCCGATTGATGAAGATTATTTGCTGGGTATAGGTAAAGACGCGATTCCTGCCGAAGATGGCTGGGGTGATGGAAACGGTGGTATCGAACAGGGTATTAAGCTTGCCCTGTACAACGTATCGAATCCACGAGAACCACGGGAAGTGCAGTCGTTAATAGTAGGGCAGCGTGGTACCTATGCCGAAGCCCTATATAACCACCGAGGAATTACGGTTCAGCGGGCTAACGATCAACGCCCCACTCGAGTGGCATTCGGGATTGATGTTGCCGGGGAGCAAAGCCCGACTCGACCGCAATCAGTGCAAGAAGCCTGGCAGTGGTATGAGTGGAACTACACGGGTTTACACGGATTTGAAATACGTACGGGCACAGATGCTGGGATCGTCAATACTGGAGTTATGAAAGTTGAGTCGCGAAACTACGGCGCTGGTTATTACTATCCGTTATGGGGCGAAGATCGGTCGGTCATAGTCGATGACTCAGTGTTCTACATTCATGGGCCGGAGGTGTATGCCTCGCGTTGGAACAATATGGACAACTATTTGGGCCCCCGTTAGTAACGGTATGATCCACGAGGTGTGCAACAACCGTTTGCTTTCGTGCGATACTCTGATGCATGAACAAGATAGGCATAGTGGGCGGTTCAGGGTACACGGGAGTGGAACTACTCAGGTTACTGCTGCCTCGCTCTGATGTGACAGTAACTTTCATCAGCTCGCGCGCCAATCGTGGTGCGCGGGTTGATTCGGTTTTTACTAACCTGCGCGGTTTTACCAATCTTTGTTTCGTCGATCCAGACGATATTGCAGGTGTCGATTGTGACGTCGTTTTTTTCGCCACGCCTAACGGCACGGCAATGCGATCAGCACCCGCTCTACTTGAGCGCGGCATCAAGGTCATTGATCTCTCAGCGGATTTTCGGCTGAAGCATATCCCCACGTGGGAAACCTGGTATGGCATGACGCATGAGAGCCCCGAGTGGGTGGAACGGGCTGTTTATGGCTTGCCAGAATTACATCGCTCAGAGCTGTCCGGTGCTCAACTGGTTGCGAACCCAGGCTGTTATCCAACGGCTGTGCAACTGGGTTTTTTGCCACTGCTTGAGCAAAACCTGGTGGACGCTACAACACTGATTGCGGATGCAAAGTCGGGTATTAGTGGTGCCGGACGCAGTGCTAACGTCAATAACCTATTGGCAGAAATGCAAGATAATTTCCATGCTTATGGTGTAGCGGGTCACCGACATCTTCCGGAAATTGAACAGGGCCTGCAGGCCTTAGCAGGCGCTAAAGTTGAACTAACATTTGTGCCGCATCTACTGCCCATCATTCGCGGTATTCATTCCACGCTCTACGCCCGCTTAACGGCTCAAACAGATTTACAATCCCTGTACGAAAAACGCTTTGCCAACGAACCGTTTGTGGATGTTCTGCCAAGTAACACTCACCCAGAAACACGTTCAGTGCGTGGTACGAATATGGTTCGACTCGCAGTGAATCAACCACAGGGCAGAGGTATGGCTGTGGTGTGCTCGGTTGAAGATAACCTGGTTAAAGGCGCTGCCGGGCAAGCGATTCAGAATATGAACCTGATGCTGGGGCTGCCGGAAACCACCGGCTTAATTACACCAGCGCAACTGCCGTAAATGCTGTCTGTTCGAGCTGCGCTGACCGCAGCTGTTATAGCTGGCATCGTGTTGGCCTACCAATTGGGTGTTCAGAACGGGAAAAAGGCGGCTGTCGTGACCGTCGCTTCCCGCGGCGGCAACTCGTCCGATGCTGAGGAGTTGCAGGCAAAAAACAAGCAGCTCAGCCAAGCGTTGTCGAAAGCGCAACAGGAAGTAGCGGTAAAAACAGTCACTCTGAATGCGCTACGTGAAGATTTAGTCGACGCCAAAAGCCGTCGATTTGATGATGCTCGGGAACTGGCGCTGTATCGTAAAATACAAACTGAGGGAAGCAACGCTGGACTGACCATCGATGAGTTACACAGAGAAGAAAGTTCTGCTGGTGAGCTCATTGCCCTATCCTTTACACTGCTGCAGTATCAGGGCACAAAACGCGCGACCGGCAGCTTACAATTGTCCGTGTCCGGTGGCGATGCTGATGGCCCATTCAAGCTGGCGGTGCTCGCTGCCGATCAATCTATTGATCATCCCTTTGATTTACGATTTTTTCAGATCTTCGAGGTACCGCTGGGCCAGGAATTGCCCCCGGAGATAGATACGCTGGAGATTTCCATTCTGCCAGAGGGCGATAATCACAAATCGGCTCAAATGCAGTTTGAGTGGGATGAAATTCGGACTCAGAGACCCTAGTATAGCTAGATCCCAGCTCAGGCTAATACTTGACTAATTTACTGGGTGAAGTAAACTGCACCCATAACTAATGAACCATTGAGGAATGTCCTGATGAGCGCTGAAGTCGATTTTGACAACTTCGAAATGCCAGATCCGCTGGTGTTTACCGAAGCTGCTGCGCTGAAGGTGAAAGAGCTGATTGAGGAAGAGGGTAACCCTGATCTGATGCTGCGGGTGTTTGTTTCCGGAGGTGGGTGCTCGGGCTTTCAATATGGCTTTACATTTGATGAAGTCGTCAATGAGGGTGATACAGCGGTGCAGAAAGAGGGAGTTAAGCTATTAATTGACCCCATGAGCTTTCAATATTTGACTGGCGCTGAGATTGACTATTCAGAAGGTTTAGAAGGCGCTCAGTTCGTCATCCGCAACCCCAATGCCACCACGACCTGTGGCTGCGGGAGCAGCTTTTCGGTTTAATTCTGTCGCACTGTCGACCGTAGCCAACGCCTCTGGCTGTCTTCAGATCGAGTGCCTATCAAGCCCGAACCGCTGCGAGCCTTTGGTGCTTCGTTGACGGTTGAGCGTTCTCCGGTGGGTGGTCCCAGCTAACTGTTTTCCGTGAACGCCATTTCTGTGATCTTGTCGCACTAACGACATCCTATAAGCGCACAATAGATAGAGAAATGCCCGTTTAACCGGTGATCATAGTCGTACGGTGTTGGAGCGCTTGGCGAGGTTGATTTTGTGTGCGTTGCAAAAACTTGGACTGGATCCCAGTGATGATTCCTGCTAGCCGGGATACTAGAACAAAGACTCAGTCGCGCATAGAATTCTCACAGGTGACGTGACCTGTTCAGGGCGCCGGTGCTCAGCGAATATGTCGGTTTTACACAGGTTTGACAAGTAAGGGGAACGATTGGTGATGGGATCAGGGACACCATACGACGGTGCTATGGTTCGTAAAGCAGCTAACCTGGGAGTAAAGTTAAAACTGTATGCTTTGTTTACAGGCATCATGGTTTTACTATCGGCTTGCGCCTTTCCCGGGCCTGCCAAACCCGTTGGTGACGATACTCCAAATTTAGAAGCTGCCAACCCTATAGTTGCGTCTGACCTTCTGAGCATTTTCACCCAAATTACTATTCCTTTTTCTACGACGATACAGGTGTCATCCTTGGATGAGAATTCAATGGTGAAGGCCGCTGTCAAAGGGCTGGTTGACCAGGGCTACGGCATTCAACGTGTTACGACAGACCAAGGTGCCAACCTACTACGCGTCATCCGTACTCAACCTACTGATGACAAATCAATGTATCGATACACCTTGAAAGTGGGCAATGTCGTTGTCAGTCGTTTGTATGACATTTCCAACCGAGGTGCGCTGCCAGCCAGCGTGTTTGAAATTTCCGGTTCACTTATTGCCGCAGATATCGATGATTCACATTTTACTGAAAACTACAATCCACAATTCAAGGCAGTAACCTATACCAGTATCTCGACTGAATCCGAAAGGCCTACCGCGATCTCGTTGATTACCGATGATCTGGTAGACCGGGTCTCCAGTGCTGCTACTCAAGGAGCCAGTACTCAGGCCATTAATTCCAGCCAAGTTGAAATAACTAATCTGTTTAACGGTGAGAGTGTCTTTCAATCTATTACTGATACTCACAATCAGATGGCTCGTCAGGTGTTAGTGTTTCCGAACGATTCGATGGTCATGGGTGATACCAACAAACTTCTGGTTAGGGACTTTCTAATTAGCTATAAAACGGGCAGCGATCAGATTCGACTCGTTGGGTGCAGCAATGGCAGTACCAATTTAGCGATCGGCAATGAAGGCTTGGCTTTGGGCCGTGCTGCTCGAGTGGCAGATGAGTTACAACGTCGGGGAGTTCCACGAGATCGGATTCTGGATGAAGGTTGCTGGGCACCTGTGTCAGCGGGGGATAGATTTCCGGGTCGAGGTGTGGTGATGGAACTGTGGCGGAGGAAACTCTGATGCGGAAAATTCACCTATGTTCAGCATTCGCTGTCGCCATAGCGTTGACGGGCTGTGTTACTCCTACCCTCGAAGTGTCATTGGACGAGAAAGTGGCTCAGTTTGCGCCTCGCATAGCGTTGGACGAATCCATATTGGAAACCAGCACGAGTGAAGAACTGCGGCAATTGCGGTTGGTAGCCACGAATTTGGTGTCGGTGCTTGTGCAAATCCCTGAGATGCAGCCCGGAGTTACCACGGCCCAGGTTGCCAAGCCAAGAAACACCTTTGGACATTCGGTGATTCGCGCCTTGGAAGACGCAGGTTTTGGCTTGCAGCTTGTCTCGGCCGATCAAGGCAATGCCTATGTCTCTTATGGCAGACGCAGCGCAGATACCGATTTAGGTCTGGTGACAGACTATCTCATCTCAGTGAATGATTTGCAGCTGTCAAGAGAATACCGACTCGTAGAAGACAACGTGTATCCCACGTCGCTGATGAAAATTTCTGGAACCCGGTATCTAAGTGATTTAGAAGTGGATGATTCGATCTTCAAAGAGCAGGGCGGCACCAACGATGTGTTCATCTCAGGGCTCACAGATCCAGATTCGCAGAGTCAAACATTGGCCGTGCAAGAAGTGAGAGTCAATGATTATGACGAATTACCCGACAGTCAAAAAACACCGCAATCTCAAGTATTAGCGCGGGCGCGGCAACGCTATTTTGAGGCGGATACGCAACGACATCGGCCCGATCTTTCGGCTTTGAAAAAATACCGCCGCAGCGTATTGGTTTTCGAAAACCAGTCTGAGCACATCATGGGCGATGCTAATAAGGATGCGATTCGTTTAATGGTACGGGAGTTTCGACCTCAAGATGTTTATGTGATTAAGGCGTGTATTGATGTTGATGGCAAGAACGACCTGGCTTTGGCCCGTGCCGTACGGGTTGAAGAGGAATTGCTTAGTCACGGCATCCCTGCACGTTCGGCATTTATCGCGCCCTGTGCTCGGGCCAGCTATCGTCATCCGTCTGATAACTCTCCGATACCGGTGGAGTTGGTTCACTATCGAGGTTCTGCATCATGAAAATGGCTCGAGTTCTAGCATTGAGCGGCGCTCTCGGGGCTGCAATGACGCTCCAAACAGCTGCTGCTCAGCAGGCGACACCAACCTACGATGCTGTACTTGATCGTGGAGTTGTGAAGTGTGGTGTGCATCCGGGACTTATCGGTTTTGCTAAAGCCAATAGCCTGGGCGAATACTCAGGGTTCGATGTTGACATATGTCGCGCTATCGCAGCAGCGGTATTCAATGATGCCGATGCGGTGGAGTATGTGGCTGTCAACGCGGTAGAGCGTTTTGAGGCTTTACTAAACAAAGAGTTCGATGTTTTGAGTCGAAACTCGACATGGACATCAGATCGCAACATTGACTTTGGTAATTTTGTGGGCGTTAACTACTACGACGGTCAGGGCTTTATGGTCCAAAAACGTTCCGGTATTCGATCGGCGTTGGAATTGGACAACGTACCTATCTGCGTAAGTCGAGGTACCACTACTGAACTAAATGCCATCGATTTTTTTAAGGTAACCGATCTCCGTTACAAGCCGATCTATAAAAACTCTGAGGTTGATACCGTGTCTGCCTATATGTCTGGGGAATGTTTGGCGTATACGACTGACCGTTCCGCTTTGGCGGCTCAGCGCACCGAATTCACTAATCCGGATGCACACCTGGTGTTGCCAGAAGTCATCTCAAAGGAACCCTTGGGGCCCATAGTTAGAAGCGATGATGCTCGCTGGGAGAATATTGCTCGATGGTCGCTGAATTGTATGATTAATGCCGAAGAACTCGGTGTCACGTCAGCGAATGTGGATCAGCAAAGTAACGCGACGCCAGCTGTGCGACGTTTGGTTGGCCTGGAAGGAGAGTCTGGCGCCAAGATGGGTGTAGATAATGGCTGGTGCGGAAACATTGTGCGTCAGGTCGGTAACTACGGTGAGATCTATGAAAAGCACCTAGGCCTCAACACTCCAATTGGATTGCCTCGAGGTGTTAATGCGCTATGGACCGACGGTGGTTTGCTGTACGCCGCACCCATTCGATAAACGTGCAAATGCTGCTGGGCGCAAAGTTTTAGATTATGACACTCAACCAACGTTAGCCGTTCGGGTGAGCTGCTTTTATTGTTCAGCCTGCTCGTTGGCTGCCAGCTGAGTGGGCGTTGTCGGGATGACGCTTCGCATTTGAGCCAGCATTTCGTCGGCTAGCGATTCTAAATCGTCGCGGTATTTTTCAGCAATCGGTTTTGCTTCAGGAAGTGCAACTTTCAGAGGATCTACGTGCACACCGTTAATACGGAATTCATAGTGCAAATGCGTTCCTGTGACGCGACCGGTGCGACCGACATAACCAATCACATCACCCTGTTTG
>JAHQVR010000015.1 GCA_019634245.1 Gammaproteobacteria bacterium | reverse complement strand
TAAACAAACTAAGCGAGAGTGGCGTACCTTGTGGCGAAATCAACAACATAGAACAAACGTTCAATGATCCGCAGGTGCAGCACCTGCAGATGTCGCAATCTGTCGAGTCAGAACGACTGGGCTCGCTCGATCTCATCAGCCAACCAGTCGTACTCGACCGAACACCCAGCGCCATGCGTGTAGCGCCACCCGAGCGCGGCGCACAAACTCATGAGTTACTCGATGCTCTGGGCTACACATCGACCGAGATTGAGCGGCTACGGGAGAATAAAATTATTTAAAAGAGCTACGCAGTCAACAGTTGATTGATCAGCTGTAAAAAAACATAAGTGGCTGATCAAGGCGGTCAATCTTTTACGCCGATCTGCGGAGGCACAACACCAGGCTCATCCTTAATAAAATAGCTCTCAACAGAACCAAACGCCAATAGAATATCAATCAGTTAAAACGCTCGTATTGGCCGAACCCGGAGTTTTATATTGCGTGCACTTCGGTCAACACCGCCCCCTCGCATTTCCTGGTTCCACACTTTCTCGCTGTTGGACTCCGATGAGCACCAGTACCAGCCCCCGGATAACTGGGCAACATCAATACACCCTGACACAGCCTTAGCCTCGCTACTGAAAGTGCAGCCACTGCCGATCGCACGCCACATCAAATCCAGCTCAGCTTTGTTGGGTAAAAACCAGTCATCCACTCCGGCAAAGCTAAAGTCATTAGCAGCACCAGCAGCTGAGTCGGGCCCACATGCTTCTGCTATTATGGGTGTATTATACTCACCCGATTGGCTATCAGTGGAATCGAAAGAAACATCATCAACATCCGCCAGATTTACTCCAATACAACCCCATGGGAACTTTCCGTCCAGATCGCTGGGCGCGGCTTCGAGCCCGTGCAAACCATCCTCGGTTTCATAAAATATGATACCCCCGCCGGGCCCAGTGTTTCCGATATCTGAATAAGCTGGTGTCACTGCGCATAATCCAATCAGCCACACGAACCTCCGCACTGATCTGACACGATTTTTTAACAACAACCCAGTGTTTAGTTTTACTGCCATGTCCGAACTCCTTTTATCTTAGATTATTATCCGAGAAACACTATATTTGGGTAAAACTGACCCTTAGAGAATGGATCGATGCACTGTTTCCAGTAGCCACACTAGTTATTGCCTAGCTGCCAGAACACTACGTCTACGATTTGGCGAATATTTTAGGGTTGATTTGTATGCTGCATTCGCCTGCGGTATTTGCCCAAGCTGTGCGAACATATCACCCAACAGTTCACGCTGAGGAAGAATGTGTCCTGGTGTAACCGGTGATTTACCAGCTGCATCTTCTATATCTGCCGCCCTCGACTGCATCTTGATAGCTTTCTCGGTGTTTCCTCGATTGAGCTCCATCCATGCTTCTACACTTAACATTTGTGCGTCTAGTAATTCCAGCCAATATGGCTGTTTCATCTCTTCCAGCGAGGAACGTATTTCCTGCATTTTTTCCAACGCACTTTTAGCCAGGTCTTCGTTGCCTGTTCGTGTAGCGCCAATCCCTTTTCCAAACCACAGCATAGCTACGCACTGTGGAAATTTTTCCCAGGAAATAGAATCGTGCATCACTGGTGATAATCGAGCGGCATCTTCCCAACGCCCTTGTTCCAGCAGCACACGCATCGGTGATGCTGCCAGGGCATAGGCTGAACCGAAATTGCTACGCTGATTCTTCATGTCAATAAATTTCGTCAGTAAATTTTCAGCAATCTGAAATTCACCTTTTTGCAAATGTGCGTAGATGAGATAGTCCATCGCATGTGCATAGTCACTTGACACCAGATCTCCGAGTGGCTGGGCCAAAGCTGCTTTTGCTGATCGTTCATTCCACTGAATGACATCATCCCAACGTCCCGCTCGAACAAAAATATGCGAGGGCATGTGGAGAGCATGTGGAACATCGGGTGCAATTTCACCATATTGTTCTGCGAATGGCAGACCTTGTTGGTAGAGTTTGGGATTGTCGTATGCGTGAATCGCTTAGTGATACACACCCGGATGAAAAGTAGTTGTTTTATTAAGAGTCTCTAATATGCGGCCAGCTTTTCTCTGTTGACCAAATGTACTATCACCCCGAGGTGCTGTGGCTAGTAGAGAAAGTGCGTAAAAAGCGGTCGTATCGACGTCATCTTTAAATTGGTTATAGGCTGTTTCCTGTGCCGATGCCCAAGCCGCGATTCGGTCTCGGTAGCCCACATTCTCCGTTTTGTAAAACGCCGATACGGTGTTTGCAAACGAACGCTCTAATGCCGAGACATTGTCAATCGAATTCATTGAACTGACCGCTTTTCTACCCGCTGAAATCGCATCCTCTGATGGCACGCCAGGGCGCACTGGCTGGAATTTGCTCATGGCTACACCCCAGTGCAACATAGCGCACTCAGGCCAGTTGTTGATTCCTTCGTTAAAAGTTCGGTCCGCCTGGTTGTACATCATATGGTGAAGCAAATTGAGCCCCTCTTCGAATATAGTTTGCGCGTCATCCGAGCACGAGGTGGGAAAATTGACGCCGCTCTGCTGCTCACCGGCGTTGACCAAGCCCCCCGAGTGTCCAAGTGAAAGTGCCACAATGAGCATGCGGGCCGCGAGCGAATTGGTCCTCACGGCGATCAGTGTGCAAACTGACACCCCTATTACCAGCCACCGTTTTCTGTCCCTCGACTTCATTTCTTGTCTCCAATATTAATAGGTGTAGTTCTACGCGATGCCATCGACCGTATTACTGGGTTGGCGGCGACAGACTAGTGCCGGAGCGTGAATTAAGCGGGAGAAAAGCGGAAGTACAGGCGTGAAAATTGAAAAACGGGTGGATTCACGGGCCTATTGTGGCAAGCCAGCGAGTTTTAAACCGTTGATGTACAAATTCTGATGCTCCGTATGGAGGTATCGTGTATAAAAAGTATCAGCACTGATACGATAATCTGCTGTCATCGTGAGCAGTTCCGCTATCTCCCATTCGGCCGCCTGGTGGTCCTGCAAATGGCCAAGTGCGGAAAGCAGTAACAGCCGCCCAGACACGAAAGAGGGGTTGCGAGAGTTAATGTTGTTGAATACTCGACTGGCAGCTTGAAAGTCTTGCCTGAGAAAGTGGATTTGTCCTTCTACCCACAGGTAGGTAAAGGTAAAGCCGGGGTTGATGCGTTTGGCTTCATTGATGGACTCCATTGCCTCATCGAGCTTTCCTACAAACATTAACATCTGCGCCAAGGTGCCGTGGCCGTCGGCATAGTTCGGATCAGATCGAATGGCGTGCCTGGCAGCACGAATTGCCGCCTGATGATCATTAGCGGACAGATGAAGACCAGCCAGGGCAAACTGAACTTGTGGCAGATCCTTATCCAGTGCCACGGCTTGATTGATTGACTCAAATCCCAGCCGTAATGCTGTTTCAGGATCATCAGTAAAGTGGAAAATAAGATCTTGGCTTCGCGTTAGAGCCAGATTGGCGTGCGCGCGCGCATAATTAGGATCTAAATCTATCGCGCGTTGTAATAGAAGCCTGGCTTCGAGAGTCGACTCCCTGGTGAGATGCCGCAACGGACCTAGTGCCTGCAATAGTAAATCGTAGGCATCAGGATCGATTGCTGGTCGGGAATCGAATCGTGCCTGTTCTGCATCAGTAAGGCTCACGGCAAGTTCGCCGACTACTATCCGCGCTATCTCGTCCTGGACCACAAATACATCGGCAAAATCGCGATCATAGCGATTCGACCACAAGTTCACTCCGTTGCTTGCATCGACAAGCTGCACATTAATACGCAGCTGATTACCCTGCTTGCGAACACTACCCAGTAACAAGTGCTGTACACCCAGCTCCCTCGCAATTTGATCTAATGGCATGTCCTCACTCTGGTATAAAAAACTTGAAGCACGTGCAACAACATTGAGGTTACCGATGCGCGACAGATCAGTGATCAGATCCTCACTTAAGCCATCGCTAAAATACCGTTGTTCCGGATCAGCCGACAGATTCTTAAAAGGTAAAACCGCGATAGAGTGCTTTGCTCTCGATTCATTTACTGGAACCGTAGAGACCATCACAGATGGTGCGGCTTTTTCGACAGAACTGGTTGAGAGATTTTTCACTATCAATGTGCCGAACACAAGAAGTGAAATACATACACCCAGCCAGGTATAGGTAATTGTAAATCGGCTGTCACTTTGCAAATACGGATCGGAATTGACTTCTTCTTTGTTCTCCATTTCCATTACGGGAGTTTCAGAATCAATAGCCGCGACGTTATCCGTTTGTTTAATGGCTCGATATAATTCCCTTGACTCAGTGGAAGGTGATGCTCCCAGTTGCTCTTTCAGGAGCTTTTCAAGCGATCGAAACTGCCTGAGCGCAGCATTGTTTCGCCCCTCCTTCGAGTAAAAAACCATCAGCCCACGATGCGCTACTTCATCAGTAGGGTCGATACGAAGGAGTTTTTCAGCGGTGGTTTGCAGAGCAGTGCATGTGCCTTTCTGCGCGTAGTGTGCAATTAGTCGATGCAGTACCTCTATCTCCAGTTCCTGAAAACGGCGTCGTGCATTGTGGATATTTTCGAATAATGGCGAGTCCTCCAATGGAAGTGATTCCATTAACTCACCTCGGTATAAACTATTTGCAGCTTCTAAAGAAGGAATTTCCTCACTGGGAAACAGTTTTTCGAACTCGTTAGTATCTACCGATACCTGCTGGGCACACAATGAGACTTCCCTACCCTCAGTCAGAAGGGCTGTTTCATTTGAACCGAATGACTTTCTAATTTTAGTCAGCGTTTGCCGAAGATTTGTGCGGCCCGACTCCGGTGTAGAGTCGGGCCACAAGAGCGCACAAAGTTTGTCACGCTGAACCGATCGTCCGAAGCTGAGCGCTAAAATGGAGAGTAGTGCCTGACCTTTGGCAGAACGCAGTGTTTCAATCCGTTGCCCGTTTACGAATAACTCAAAATCACCGAACAAACCAATAAAAACAGGTGTACGGTCAACTTCATTCATAATCGCAACTTAATGCATGGAGATACATAACCTTTCCACTGTTGCATTTCTCAATGTCGCGTCGGTTACCTAGATTCATCATTTGTAGAAATGCATGAATACTCAGGTGTAAACCGGCGATCCCTCGTCCGTGGACCTGACTCTTTTAGAGATAGGCCACCAAATCAACACCGTCAAACCCACCAAACCGCTGCCCTGGCGTCAACTACCGTAACTCTACCACTGAGCAATAGCCATCGCTACCACCACGATATGTTGATCCGGTGCTCTATGCGCAGATCTGGAGAGAAAAGGGGAACGGACTAGCTCTCTCTGCCTATATTTTTCCATTTTATGTTTATCCGGTTGAACTCAAGCCTCAAAGCGGACTGTCGCGAGATTGAAGATCAGTGGATGTGAGCATGAATCCGTTCGGCTGAAGTGTGCCCAAAGCTGTCGTTGATAAACTATCGATGACAGGCAGCTATCAGAAATACTGCGGACTATCAGTGCTACATATTTCCCATTGACGCTAGTATTTCAGTGCTCCTGCTTACATAGTTTGTGGTCAGCCAGTGACTTTAGAACGTAGCAGTCTGCTGATATATTCTTTCCGTCGCAACCGGTAGATATTCGGGCCAGCTCTTTCTCCAGCAATTTCAATTTTTTTATCTTTATACGGACGTCCGAGAGCTGTGCAGTCGCAATATCAGTTGCCTCACAGCAAGATCTATCAGGATGTTCTTGAAGCTCAATCAAAGAAGTTATGGCGTCAATGGAAAAACCTAGCTCTCTGGCATGTTTTATAAAGCTCAAACGCTCCAACCCGACGGCATTATATCGCCGCTGATTGCCTTCTGTGCGTTCGGCAGGCGGTAAAATCCCTATTTCCTCGTAATATCGAATTGTCGGCACTTTTACCTGCGTCTTTTTTGAGAGTTCCCCAATAGAAAACATAAATCACCCTTGAACCTCTAGCCACTAGAGACATTATACTTGACTTGACTTCAAATCAAAGGCTTATCTTGATGGCAGGGTGTTGTGGAAACGATGCTAAATTCGAAGGTCTATCAACGGAGTACAAGCGGCGTCTCTGGCTGATTATAGTGTTGAACGCAACGATGTTTATCGTCGAGATGACAGCGGGTCACCTCGCCAAATCCCAGGCACTACAGGCAGACGCTCTGGATTTCCTAGGGGATGCTCTGACTTACGGCATCTCGCTGGCTGTGATTGGAGCCTCGATTCAGGTACGCACCAATGCAGCTCTAGCGAAGGGCTTCAGTCTTCTGTTGATGGGACTCTGGGTATTTGGCTCTACGGTCTATCGAGTCTTCTATGTTGGTGTACCAGAGGCAGAAATCATGGGTTTTGTGGGGTTTCTGGCGTTACTTACCAATCTCGCCAGTGTAGTTTTACTCGTAAGCTACAAGGATGGCGATGCCAATGTCCGCTCAGTTTGGTTATGTTCACGAAACGACGCCATAGGAAATGTCGCTGTAATGTTTGCTGCATTAGGTGTGTGGGGAACGTCGAGTGGTTGGCCTGATCTAATTGTCGCGATGATTATGGCTGGTCTCTTTCTATCCTCCGCTTTTCTGATTGTACGCCAGGCTTTAGCAGAACGCCGTGAGAGTATCGGCGATCAACGTACGCAGTATTGAATCAATTAGTCAGTCAGACAAGACACAGCTTTTTCGTTTCCAGTAGAGCTATTGTGATAGGAGATAGTTATGGCTTTGATCATTAATAGGCTGCTGAGGTTCGCTGGCGCAGTCGCCGCGTTTGTCTTCTTACCAGGCTTGATCGCAACGTCCATTTTTGACATCACTACACGCCGATTTCTACAGCTCGGCTCAACTCCGCTGCAGGAACTGACATGGCACTTTTTCTTCGCCTGTGTGATGTTCGGCATTGGTTATACCTATCTTGCCGATAAGCATGTCCGAGTCGATATCATAAGGGAACGCTTACCAGTGCATTGGCAAATTCGCATCGAGCGTACGCTTCTGGTTGTCTTGTTAATTCCCTTCTCGTTAATAATGATGTGGTTTGGCTCACGGATGACGTGGCTTTCGTTTATCCAAGATGAAGGTTCCAGGGCTTCTCTTGGTCTCTCTTCACGCTGGATCATCAAATCAGCGCTTCCAGTCGGCGCGTTTTTAATGTTTCTGGCCTGCTGCTATCGTCTGGTGCGACCCAACGGGATCAACGAGGAACACGATGATGCTAGTTGAGTATCTCCCGTTACTAATGCTAATTACCATGGCGGTACTGTTGTTCACCGGATTTCCGGTAGGCGGCATACTGGCGGGGGTTGCCATTGGTTTCGCGCTTATCGGCGTCGTTATTGATGAGTTTCCTGTCCAGGCACTGTACTTATTTCCGGATCGTGTCTACAACGCTGTAGGAGAAAACCTTGTCTATCCCGCTGTACCGATGTTGCTCTTTATGGGCATTGCATTAGAAAAGAGCGGTGCGGCGCGAGAACTGTTGTTGTGTTTACAAAGGCTCTTCTCATGGGTACCTGGAAGCATGTGCATATCTGTGATCCTTGTGGGCCTGCTGTTGGCACCGATGGCGGGTGTGGTCGGGGCGTCCGTCGCCACTATCACACTTGCGGCGTTACCGACGATGCTGGTGCAACGCTACCGGCCGGAGGTTGCCACCGGAGCAATAGCAGCAGCGGGCACCCTGGGTGTCATTGCGCCACCTGCCATTATGCTGTTCTTTCTGTCTGATGCTCTTGAGGCGACGATAGCCACAGTCTTTCTAGCTCCAATTATCCCAATCTTGCTGCTGGCCTCGGTCTTCATTGTTTACTTCGTCCTGATAGATATGATCAGGCCGCGTGCTCCCGTAAAGGAAACTCTGGAAGTTGCGTCGTACTCTTTTATTGTCTACGTGCTGCGCAGTTTGGTGCTGCCTGTTGGGCTTATCGCGCTGGTTCTAGGAGCCATCATTACAGGAATTGTTGCTCCATCAGAGGCAGCGGCCGTTGGAGCGGTTGGCGCTGCGGCCCTGATTTTCGTCTATCGAGGTTTTGACTTTTCATTGCTACTCGACGCGCTCTTTCGCACGATGATTATCACTGCCATGGTGTTTTTTGTCGTTTTGAGTGCGAGTGTGTTCTCGCTGGTGTTTCGTTTTTATGGTGGTGATGATATCGCCATTGGCTTATTCGAGGGATTGGCCTTGTCTGATTTCAGCATTTTGCTGATTGTGCTGCTGATTCTGTTCATTCTCGGCTTCTTCATTGATTGGATCGAAATAGTACTAGTCTCACTGCCGATCCTCTATCCTGTGATTCAAGAATTAGATTTCTCGGTTTATGTTGGTTCTACGTCACTTGCCAAAGTCTGGATAGCTGCACTGATTGCCCTGGTTCTGCAAACCTCTTTTCTAACACCACCTTTTGGGTTTGCTCTGTTCTTTCTAAAAGGCTCAGCACCACCAGGAATTACTATGGCTCAAATCTATCGTGGGGCGGCTCCACTGGTTGTGCTGCAACTCATTGTCATCACTTCGGTATTGGCAGTGCCAGAAATAGCGATATGGCTACCAAGTACTGCGCTCGGAATCGGTAAATAATTGGATACTCTAATAGAAAAAGGCACTCAATCAGACTATTTGAAGTAAATTTCTCGGCATCGTTTTATGAAGAGGCGCTTCGGCTGCTCGGTGTTATCAATTTAACTTTAAAACCACCAAACCGGACATTCCACAAGGGAGTTTCGACTGACAGGAAATGGCCGAGTGCAGACGGTTTGAAAGCATTGATCAAGAGCTATGCTACATCGCCAAATATTTCAATTAACACATCTGGACGTTGGACTGCTATTTGTATCAAGCGTTGAGCGGCCTGAGACGGATCTCTGCGTTCTTGCTCCCATTGTTCAAGTGTGCGTTTTGAAACGCCTAACAACGCTGCAAATTGGCTCTGTGAGAGTTTGAGATTATTTCTCGCAGTAATTATTTCATTGCTCACAACTTTGGGATGCAATTTGCCTTCTTTGTGCGCCTTGATTTCTTTTGCAGCTTGAGTCAGCTCTTCACCAATATTGCGCTCTGATTTTTTTTGATTTCATTCAATCAGCTCCCTGATTTCTCTCAGCTCTTCGGCAGAATAGAAAATGATTCTCGCACCACCTCACTTGCCGTGACCAGATCCTGTCCAGTGTATCTTACGAACACCACCACTACCCTTGATTACATCGCCAGACTTTGGATTAGCCGAAATCCACTCAATGAATTCTGTGTACTCCGTTTCAGTCCAAACTGAAGACCAATGTCGAGTAAACGGTAAAAGCTCGATCACTGTTTGCTTACAAAATCTATACGCCAATGGCGTATAGTTATCAACCAATCATGCGAGCTAAAAGAAGGGTTGATTAATTAACGGTTGGCAGGTTATGGCCGAGGTTAATGGAAGGGTCGCCTCTTCTCTCACTTCCTGTTAAGCACATGGACTAAACCGACTCATTACGTATCGAAAATAAAATACGCCATTGATCGGTATGATGGCCACAGCGATTCGTCGATGTAATAGCTCGCTGAAAAATAAACTATTCATTCGAGTTGGTACTCCCACGACTACGTTTTCCGTCTATGCGTTATTATGACACCCCGCCGTGGATGAGCGTCTTGATGACTTGTCGTCCAACATCCCTCGTCCAATACATTTTCGGGAGGTACCCCCACTACAATCAACTCCTCCTTAACTCTGTTTGCACGCCCAACGGATAGAAAACGGTTGCCGTTGTGTAGATCGCTGTTGCCATGTGAACAGCCGATGACTGAAATCAAATCAGTTTTAGCGTCGAAGAGCTTCGCCCAATTTCGTAAAAATATTTTGTTAGCACGCCCCAGACGAAGAGAATCATGTGGGAACAGTAATATCGACTCAGATAGGACAGCGTATTCAGTTAAAAATTCAGTGAAATTACTTTGTCCGATCTCAGACATATTTTGGTTCCTTGCCCACCCCATATCAGATTGACTATTGGACGACTTGGATAGATCAGCACCCTCGTTTAAAGGAACCGGATCGGCCGCCACCGCTTGCCAATTCTCTGAATGATTTTCTGTTAAAATCGACTCAGTCAGTTTATGCTTTGCAACCTCGGCTGTGCTCGGTGGAGAGCTAATATTTTCTTTAATTTTATCCATCGACTCTATGTCAACAACACGTGCATCTTGACTGATATTCGGATCGAAATCAGGCCCTCCAGATCGTTGTGTGTTTTCGATCTTATCTAAATCTCCTTGGGCCAATAGGTCACGCTCGTTCCATCGATTGTAGTCAAATATACTGTCATCGAGTGGCTCGGACGACAAAGCAACCCCAACGACTGACATACCGGTTATAGGGAATAATCGATCATGTCGAATTTCGTATTCCCGTCCGAGCTCAACACCACCCACTCTAACTCGGAACCCCACAGTTTTGGGTGACTCCTCATTAAAGAGCGTTGAAGCATATGACACCATCATCGGACCACTGTCATTCTTACCAATCGTCTGGATACCATAGCCTGCAGTTCTCAATTCAGACATCAAGTGATCCCCAAACACTGTACTTGCTGGTCGCAGTTGAACGGTTGTGGTAAGCGGGGCGTACCCCGGTAAGTTCACCAGCGCGCTCGTGAAATCCTTTGCAACTAAATTAGATTGGATTTGATCGATAGAGTTATCGACGGCTGGTAAATGCTGGCAGCCGACGATCAGTGCTGGCATGACTAAAAATGTGAGCAGCATTGACCGGATATTCATATTATTGACTCACTCTGTAGGATTTAAATCCGCGTTCATAGGGCCGACGAAATGCAATATCTTTGGACACGACAATATTAAAACGATAACCCGCCCGGATGCTCAACGTGGGTTTGATTCGCAAACGATTGCGCAAATACTCGTTAAATGCTGTAGACGTGGAATCTGAGAAATCTCTGGCAAAATTAATCGTAATTTGTTGATTGGATTCCTCCGAAGCCTGCCTGACCAGCTCTTCGCCCGTGGCGTTCACCACTGATAACAAGAAAGCATTACCCAATGTTCGCAGAAAGTGCGTATTGACTCTATCCGAAAACCCAGACAATCCTCGAGCGTCGTAACCTTGCATCCCGCCAATATCCAGTGTCTCGGCATCCGG
>JAHQVR010000174.1 GCA_019634245.1 Gammaproteobacteria bacterium | reverse complement strand
TGCCGACAGGGCGCTCGGTCTGCGCATGCGGGTCATTGCCTATAGTGCGGCTTTCACCATGTGTTGCTGTTGTACCGCTTATCAGTATTCGATTGCCTTCACGGATGCCTCGGCTATAGCCACATACGGGTTCAAATTCGCTGCCTGAACTGATTCGAAAGCGTTGCTTAAAACCCGCAATTGCTTCGCGTTGATAAACTGTCGGCAGTGCATCCAGATGGTGGCTGAGATCCCCAGAGGCAGTTAAAAATGGAGGGCGACGATATTCCGAGCCACAATCACCGGGAACAACGGCAAGCATCTGTTCGTGTTGATCGATCTGGGCAATGTCATCATCAGTAAGCTTTAACTGCAACAAGGCTTTGTTACTGTTGCGGTGTTGGTTTTGTGTAACACGCGCGCCAACGATAATCCCAGCGACTGACGGTTGTTGTAATACCCAACTGGTTGCAACATTAGCTATTGAAACGTTGCGTTGCTGCGCAATTGTATTCAGTGTTTGTAATAGTGCCTGAAACACAGACCAACCCCCAGTTGCATCAATAAAGCGCAGATACTTCATCTTTGACCAATCTTCTATCTGTTCAGGTTTTTCTGCTCCGAGCCAACGTTCACTAATGAAGCCGCCAGCAAGGGTTCCGTAGCACAACAGCCTGACTCCGGTGGCCTGACACAGCTGGCTCATGTCTCCAAGTGCACGGCGATCGAGAACAGAAAGACAAACCTGATTACTGACAATGTTAAAACCACATGATTGCAGCACGTGCAGATGGTCTGTATCAAAGTTGGTTACGCCAATATGCCGAATGAGTCCGTCCTGCTGCAATCGATGAAGGTGATCCATGACATCGATATAGCCTGGGTGATCAAACGTCCACCAATGTAGTTGCAACAAATCAATGCAGTCGACATCCAGCCTTTCCAGGCGTTTCATTATTCCGGCCTTTACCAATTCAAACGTCGTTTCATTTGGTTCAGGACACCATTTTGTATACAGTCTGAGTTTGTCAGCCAATGGATGGTGTGTAGCACTAAGCCGCTTTTTGGCAACACCTGCAATAATTTCAGCACTGCCGTAGTGATCAGCCATGTCAAAACAGGTGAAGCCATCGTCTACATACTCGAGTAATGAGTCAGATGCCACTTGCTGATCGAGGGCTACGCCATTGCGTTCAAGATCGGCGACTTGCCATAGGCCGGTGATCACCGGGTTGTCCTGTAAGCTAAGTTTGGCGCTGGTGTTCATAGAGTGTTCGGACTTTATGTTTACAATAATTGGGTATATCCTAACCTTTATAACAAATCCGGTACTAAATTGTAGAGAACCCTGATGCAGTTGCCGAACCACGATGTTGTTGCTAATCCAGCCGGATATTTTCTATACCATTCAATTGGACAGTATCCCGGTAAGGAACGGGAACTCAAAGATGCCATGCACGAGTTTGCCGCTACCTGGGCGGCACCCAATGACAAGCAATGGGGATACGTGCTGCAGAAGCGTCAGGACTTTATCGACTACTGGCGCCGGATTATTAACGCCCCAAAAGGATCGTTGACAACCTGCGACAGTGTCACCGGCGGCTTTCACAGTCTGTTGCGATCGTTGCCTGAAAATAGTCTAGAAGGTAAACGGGTACTGGTTGCCGGTGATTGCTTTCCGTCGTTGCATTTTTTATTGGCAGGCCTTGCACCTCGTATGGGTTTTACACTCGATACGGTCAGTGTGCCTGAAGGTGCATCATGGGTTGAGACAGAGTCTTACATAGACAGGTGGGGTGCTGATGTTGGGCTTGCCCTGATTACCTGGGTCACATCAACGGCCTCTGCCAGATGCGATCTCGATGCGCTGGTGGCACACGGTCGTTCGATGGGCAGTTTAATGTGCGTAGATATCACACAGGCGGCGGGCCTAATACCGTTTGACGTGATGAACCCGCGCGTTGATTTTGTCATTTCCACAAGCCTTAAGTGGATGTGCGGTACTCCAGGTGCCGGTATATTCTATGTTGATAAACCACTGATCAGTGATCTTACACCGGAGATTCGCGGCTGGTTTTCGCAGAACAATCCGTTTTCATGGGACTTGGACAAATTTGAATACGCACCCGATATTCGACGATTCGACAAAGGTACCCCGGGATCAATGGCAGCTATAGCATCGGTACCAGCGTTACAGTGGCACTGCCAACAAGATCACGCACAACTTGCCGCAGATAACCTTCGTCTGGTTGATCGCATCATTGCGCGAGCCGATAAATTGGGTTTGCCATTACACAGTCCTCGTGAGGGTGCACAGCGCGGTGGTTCAATGATGTTGCGCATGCCAAACAAACCAGAAGCTGCATCAGCTGTTGGTGCGTTGGGCATTGAAGGCTATTCAATCGACTTTCGTGGTCCGCTGATCAGACTCTCACCGGGCTACGTAACCGATGAAGACAGTATCGATGAAGCGTTCGATCTCATCGACACTGTTATGCAAAGGCGTCAGCGGCGCTTTGCGGGGCAGGGTCCAAACAAGATCGGAAATGTCAATATAAGTAACGGCGACACAAGTAAAGCCAGTTCCAGTGAATCCAGTCAAAATAAATCCAAAAAAGGGGAAACACCGATGTCATCGAAAGACTTGCTCAATGATTTTGGTGCTCACTTGCTCAGTGGTCAGATAACAGTCGTCGATTGCACCGGCGTGCTTGGACCAAAAACGCCAATCCTGCGACTACCGGAAGACTTTGCCCGAAACACGCCTAAAGTCGAGATACATAAAATCAGTGAGTACGATGCCGATGGGCCGTTCTTTGCGTGGAACTGGATGAAGCTGGGTGAGCACTCGGGCACGCACTTCGATGCGCCACACCACTGGATATCCGGTAAAGACTTTCCCGATGGTTTTACCGACACGCTCGATGTCCAACGACTCATGGCGCCAGCTAACGTGATTGATTGCTCCGTACAGGCTGCAGAAGATGCCGACTTTCTTCTGACCGCCAAAGCGGTAAAGGAATGGGAAAATCAATACGGTAAAATCGGTGCTGGTGAATGGGTGGTCATGCGTACCGACTGGGACAAGCGCGCGCACGATGAGGAACTGTTTTTAAACGAAGATCCAGACCCACATGAAGACGGTTCACACAGTCCCGGCCCCACACCGGAGTGCATTGAATATTTGTTGTCAAAGGGAATTGTCGGCTGGGGCACACAATGTATTGGGACCGATGCCGGTATGGCAGGTAAAATGAGTCCGCCGTATCCGGCGCACAATTTCCTGCATCGGGATAATTGTTTTGGTTTGGCCAGTCTTACTAACCTGGATAAACTACCGCCTAAGGGTGCGCTGTTAATTGCAGCACCACTTAAAATAGAGCATGGAACAGGCAGTCCGCTCAGAGCGCTGGCACTAGTACCGGCTGCTTGATGTTTGTTGTAGAGTAATTTCGTGTTTAATCAAAAAACAATTTAGTTGCTTATTTAGTTGCTTATTTAGTGGCTTCAAGTTTGGTACGAAACACCATCTGTAGACAGAGCTGAAATATATCGATAATATATTTTTCACCACAATCGCTAGTTCTGGAGTTGATTTTCACCCAGATTCAAATAGAGATTGTTCTGGAATCGATACAACCGCTAAAGTTCACGAATCAATGAAGTCCGCTGCTGTGATTGGAAAATTCCGTAGCACTACTTTCCAAGATTAGGCAACCATAGCGCAATGTCTGGCCAGATGATTAGCAGGCCGACCAGTAGAATTGCACACGCCATAAAAGGTAGGGCAGCCACGTAAATATCTCGCATCGTTGTACCGGGTGCAGACACACCTTTCATCACAAACAAAAGCAAACCAAATGGCGGTGTGGTGAAACTGATTTCGAGTGCAAGTAAGGTAATTACAGCAAACCAGATTAAATCAAAATCCAGAGTGTGCGCCAGAGGAAAAAAGATTGGTACTGTCAATAGCATCATTGACAGTTGGTCCATAAACATTCCTAGAATCAGCAGGATGCCAAACATGATCAGCAGCATCACTATTGGTGCGAGCTCAAATCCGGTTGCCCAGTTGATGAGTCCGGCGCTGGCCCCTGAAAAGGCCAATAACGCAGAGAATGTGGCAGACCCGAATATGATCAACAATGCCATTACCGTGACTCGTAACGCTCCTTCTACCGATGCGATGATATTTTTAACGGTGAGTTTTCGATAAGCTGCCGCCAGGAGTAGTACTCCGACGCAACCGAATGCTGCGGACTCTGATGGCGTTGACCAGCCATTAAGTATGAATAAAATTACGCCTATAACAACAGACATCATTGGCATTACATCGAATACAACCAGCTTAAATCGTGTCGCCCAGCTGACTTTTTCAACTTCATATGCGGGTGCAGCATCAGGATCGATAAGACACATCACCAGAATCAATACCACGTAAAAAACAGCCAGTAACAGTCCCGGCACAATGCCGGCAATCAATAGGCGACCAACATCGAGGTTGGCGAGCGTTGCTAACAGTACCGCCAGGGCTGAGGGGGGGATTAACATGGCAAGTCCACCGGTACCGAGAATAGGGCCGATGGCCATGTGTTTTTTGTAACCGCGTTTTTGCATCTCGGGAACCATCAGAGAACCGAGCAGCGCTGTTGACCCCATAGATGAACCGGACAAAGTCGCAAAAGCGGTACCACCGGCAACGGTAACAAATGACAAGCGACCGGGTATGCGTCCCATCAGTTTGTCAATCGCGCTAAACATTCGATTGGCAAGTCCGGTGAAGAAAAAAATCTCGCCCATTAGCAGGAACATGGGCACAGGCATAAGATTAAACGTGGTAACTGTCTGAACAGCATTATTGGCGAGTTGCCCGATACCGCGTGACATTTGAGTCGAGAGGTCTCCGTTACCACCCATAAAAATTGTTGCACCAATCATGTTCGCTGCCAAAAAAGCCAGCGCTACTGGTACGCCTATGAACATGAAAAACAAAATCATGCCCAACAAAAACGCCAGTGCCCAATACCACTCCACTAGTTTGACTCCACCAACGTTGACCCCACTAACAATGACTTCACTAGAACCACTCCATCAGGTAATGTGAAGGCTAGTGACCTGCAACGTGCGGGTTAGAATTGTTTTTCGAATCATCATTCGTGAACGCCAGCTTCACCGGTGTGCAGCGTATCCGGACCGACCACAAACCGCATAAATTGACTTGCCATTAAAAAGAAGCAGATTGGCATAGGAATAAGCAATAACCATTTGGGCATGTCGAGGGAACGCATGTCAAAGTCTGCGCGATTGAACGCCTTAAGTGTGGCTTCACCGGTATACCAAACCAGTAACAAACAGATGATGACACACAAAAGTGTTACCAGTCGCGAGAAACCTGGAGCCAAAGAGTCGGGTAATGCTGCTGTCAGCATCTCGATATACACATGGCCTTTAAGGCGAACCAGCCATGGTGACGCTGCCATGACTATATACAAGAGTCCGTATTCGGAAAAAGTGAAAAAATGCGATGATCCTGAGTAACCCAACGTTCTGGCGCTGGCCTGAAAGACGATCGCAATCATGATCACGACCAGATATATCCCGGCAAGCACTGCCAGCAGGTTACATAATTTATCGATAAGGCGCATAGCCGCTTGGATCAGTGTGGGTTGGTTAAAAGCGAATATCCTACAGTAAATAGCGGGGTCTAAGGTTGCTCAGACCCCGCCAACAATTTCGACTTAATCATACTGAATGAAAAAGTCGGTTGAATAGGTGCTTAATATTTATAATTCAATATGTTGATTTCACCAAGTTGCTTTCAACCAGTTTTATTCACCGAAATACAGCTTACGAAGCTCATCGTAGGCGTTGTCGCCACCCATTTTGTCGAGGCGTTCCTTCATTCTGCCCCAGGCAGCATCATTGGCCATCTGGAGATACGTTGCAGACGCCTCT
>JAHQVR010000173.1 GCA_019634245.1 Gammaproteobacteria bacterium | reverse complement strand
CTTATCAAATCGCCATAGATAAAGCGGATCAAATCAAGGCAACCATTGAAGAGATGGGAGGTACTGTTCTAGAGTACGTCGATACACCCATTGCCGATACTTCAAGTCGTATGGGGCCACTGACAACGAGCTTGTTGCAGAAATACGGAGCAAAGTGGACACACGCGTTGGCGATAAACGATATCTATTTTGATTTCATGGGGCCGGCTCTTGCGGCAGCCGGCATTGGCGGTGATGGTTCACCTAAAGCCGTTGCTGCGGGCGATGGATCTGAATCCGCATTTCAACGCATAAAAACAGGCCAATATCAATCGATTACTGTTGCAGAACCCTTAAACTTACAGGGTTGGCAGTTGGTTGATGAACTTAATCGTGCTATTTCTGGCGAGGCCTGTTCCGGCTATGTGACTGCACCTGCTGTTGTCAATATGGATGGCGCTAAAGCGATGGGTGATAGCCCTATATTTGATCCCGAAAACGGTTACCGAGACGCTTACGCAGAAATTTGGGGTAAGTAAAATAGACCCGCAGCCGCGACCCGTTTGTGTTGCGGCTGTGCTTTATAGACTACTCAAGTTTTTGTTAAGCAAGCGCAACATCAATGTGTTGATTGGCTGAACGAATATGGATATCGATCAAAGTATTGGAAGTAGCCGAACCACTATAACGATGTTGTTTAATGGTTCTAACACAGGAAAGAAATACGCGTGACAAAACCACATATTCTCAGTTTTGAAACCTACGATGAATGGGATAGTGTACCCATGCAAGAGGCGTTTACCGTGCATGCGTTTCCAGAGGGTTCAAATCCAGCTGATATCGCACTGGAGTTGCGCGAACAAATTCGTGCGTTTGCTTTTAAAGGACATGAAGCACTGGGTGCCGACATTATTGACGCCTTTCCCAATCTTGGTTTGATTGCTAATTATGGCGTAGGGTATGACACGATTGATGTTGCACATGCCACCTCTAAAGGTGTCAAAGTGACTAACACACCCGATGTGTTAACCGATGATGTAGCTGATTTAGCCGTTGGTATGCTACTCGCTTTGTCGCGTGATATTGTCGGTGCTTCTGATTGGGTACGCTCGGGACGCTGGACTGACTCGGGTGCCTTCCCCTTACAACGAACCATTTCAGGAATGTCGGTTGGTAGTGTTGGCTTAGGGAGAATTGGTCGTGCTGTGGCCAATCGCTTACAGGCTTTTAACACGCGTATTCACTACTTTGCACGCGGTGAGAAAGACACACCAGGCTGGACCTATCATGCAAACCTGCTCGATCTGGCAACAGAAGTCGACATCATGATGGTCGCAGTGTCCGGTGGCGATGCGACGGCGGGTTTGATCTCTGCAGATGTTATCGAGGCGCTTGGCCCCGATGGTTTGTTGATTAACAGCGCGCGCGGAACAACGCTGGACGAAGAAGCGTTAATACAGGCGCTGCAAAATAATCGACTGCGCGGAGCGGCGCTGGATGTGTTTAACAATGAGCCGCATATTGACCCACGATTTTCAACACTCGATAACGTGCTGCTGCAACCGCATCAATCGTCCGGCACGGTTGAAACACGTAAGCGAATGGGTGAGTTACAGAGACAAAACCTCATGGCATTTTTTGCCAGTGAGCCATTAGTGACACCGGTTAACTAGAGTTGGGTGATCGCGGCAGCCGTGACTTGGGCGCATTGCAGCGTAATCACTTGAGTTTGCATAACGCAAAACCTTAAAGCACACACGCTCATTGACTTGAGGTGGTACAAGGTGAACCAACCAAGGCAAAAACGTTGGTTTTAATGCTTGCGATAACGTTACCGGTAACGTATTTTAAATCAACATCGAAATTATGCGAGGAATGCGTAGGCTTTGAATACCGAAGTACAGTCAGAAGAAAAAACGCCGGTCGTTAGGATGCGCGGCATAAGCAAGCAGTTTGGTGGAGTGGTTGCGTTAAACAACGTTGATCTCAAAGCCTATGCGGGCGAGGTCCTTGCCATTGTCGGTGATAATGGTGCAGGAAAGTCAACACTAATAAAGATTTTAACCGGCGTTTACCAACCCTCAATGGGCACCATAGAGCTCGATGGTAAACCTTTTTCCATGTCTAGCCATTCGGATGCAATTGCAGCCGGGGTTGATGCGGTCTATCAAAATCTCGCGATAGCCGATCATCTAACACCAGCCGAAAATCTTTTTCTAGGTTCAGAACTAACGAAATCGGTATTCGGAATTAAAGTCCTGGACAACAAACGCATGCAAGCGGAAGCGGTTAAAACCTTGAAAGACCGATTAGGTGTTCAACTCAAGAGTATGGACGTACTAACTGAAAGTCTTTCCGGTGGGCAGCGACAGGCCGTAGCCATTGCCCGAGCAGTTCGTCACGACAACTTGCGAGTGCTCGTCATGGATGAACCAACGGCGGCGTTAGGGCCACAAGAAACCGCCAGAACCTTAGAGTTAATCAAGTCGCTGCGTGATCAGGGTCTAACCGTCATAGTTATCTCCCATTCCTTGGACGATGTATTTGAGATTTCGGATCGGATACACGTACAACGCAGGGGCCAGTGTGTGGGCGTGGTTGAAACTGCGAACACACACAACGAAGAGGTGCTGAGTATGATCGTTGGCACTAAAACCGCGGCCTAAGGAGATTGAGTATGTCGGAGACGGAAATGTCTGCAACGCTGCGTAGGGGCTTGGGTCAAAGACTCGAGCCCTATGTGAGCTTTATCGGCCCCATGGCGATGATTATTGCCATTCTACTATTTATGGGTGTGGCGGAGCCAGCGCGGTATTTTCGCGCCTCAAATCTGAACCAAATATTGCTGGACGCAGCACTCTATATGCCAATGGCAATGGCCATGACGTTCGTTATAACGCAACGCGGTATTGATTTGTCGATAGGATCTGTTGCCGCATTGTCAGCCATTGTTATGGCTTTTTTGATTAAACAATATGCTTTTCCTGCACCGCTTGCCGCCTTGATCGCTCTGTCGCTCGGCGCACTTATGGGGCTTATAAATGGGTTAGTTATTACACGACTTAAGGTGCCAGACCTTATCGGCACGCTGGCGATGGATTTAGTTTATCGCGGTATCGCACTTGTCATTGCCAAAGGCTTAGTGTTGGCTCGATTTCCAGACCTTATTACCGAGATTGGCCGCGGGCAGTCTTTGGTTTATCTGCCTACGCCTGTTGTCATAGGCTTGGTAACCATGTTCGCTGGATACTATTTACTGAAGTCTACTCATTTTGGCAGGTATACCATTTCGATTGGTTCAAATCCGGAAGCGTCCGACATGACCGGCATCGATGTTGATCGCCATCGTGTATACGCCTACGTATTGATGGGTACCATGGCTGCATTAGCAGGCATTATGTTGACCGGCAAACTCAATGCTATACAGGCAACCTCAGCCCCGTATTTTAATTTGCACGTCATCGCGGCTGTGGTTGTAGGCGGAACGTCTCTGTTCGGTGGGCGTGCTTCTATCGTTGGATCACTAGCAGGCGTATTACTGCTTTCTATGATGATAAATGCATTGGTGACACTGCGTATTGAGTTCTTTTGGCAATCGGTTGCATCCGGAGTGGTGATCATATTTTCGGTAGCTTTGTATACATGGTTGCAGAAAAAAGACCGCGATGGGGGGGTGGGAGTTAAAAGTTTGTTAGCGAATCCGACGCATTCTAAAACCATTCGATTGGCGGGAATCATTCTCGGATGTGTGATGGTACTCCTGTTGTTAGGTGCGCTGTTTGCCGGCGAGGTAAAACCCAGTGGTTAATTCGAAATTATAGGGAGAGGGAGTGCGTCGTGCACCCTTGTATTACTACATGAGAGGACGAAAAATGAAATTAAAACTAGCGCTGCTTGCGGCCACTACAATCGCTCTGGCTGGTCAAGTCTCAGCCGAGCAAAAACTACCACTTCGCGAAATGGATGGCATCGCAGATCGTGAACATTGGTTGCCTGGAGAGGTTAACCAGGAAGGTGCCTTGGAAGCATTGCAAAACGCGACAGCCGAGGCGGCCAAGCCATTTACCGGCAACTTAGAAAAACCACTACAGATAGCATTAATTTACCCATCCGCAGATACCTCGGATTTTTGGGCGCGTAATTACCTTGCTTTAACAAAAAGATTGGAAGAACTTGAGATTCCGTTTGAAGCCACAGAGTTTGCTAGTCGACAAATAGAGCATTCGTTGCAATCTACCTATGCCTCGCAAGTTGATCAGGATTCGGACATCTATGATTTCGTTATATTTGGCCCCTCAGAGTTGGCGATACAAGGGGACAACATTGAGAAGCTTGCGAAAAACGAAAATCTCACGACGTTTGTCTGGGCATTCCATACGCCGCTAAAATATTTTGAAAAACAGCCAGCGCAATGGTTCGATTTTTCGTCAGCTTATGGTGCACTCAAAATTTGTGACTACATGGTCGAGCGATTAGGGTCCGATGTAACTTATGCGATGAATCGAGGTATTCCAGGAATAACAGATAATCAGCGCTCAGGCGACTTTAAAGATTGCGTTGCAGAGAAGGGTAACTGGACTGCAGTTTACGAGCATTATGGCGAATATCAGCGAGAAGGTGGGTTCGAAGGCACTTCTTTAATTTTACAAGGCTACCCCGAAGCCACGGTTATTCACAATGCAAACACGGCGATGTCTATGGGTTCTGTTGAAGCACAAAAAGCCGTTGGAAAAGAGAAAGAAATCTTTTCAACGGGTTGGGGAGGCACAGGATTGGAGCTTGAAGCGATTCGTGCTGGCGAGTTGGACGCTACACCGATGCGCATGGGGGATGATGTCGGTGCAGCGACTGCCGAAGCCATAAAAGCGCATTTGGAAGGGCGTGCTGATGAGCTCCCTCTGGTATTTCTGGGTCGCATCACTGTCGCGCATGATCAAATGACCGCTGAGGAAATCGACAATTTGGAGATCGAAGCTTTCCGCTTTTCGGGTGTTGGCGCTCTTGATCGATAAGTTGCTAACTTAACATCAATTAGTGTCTGCGAAGGCACTTTATAAAAGGCGAGGCGTTAAATGCGCTTCGCCTTTCTTTATTAGCCGTCACAGCCTTCCGTTGAGTTCCTCACAATCCTGACTATAGTGCCTTGCCCGAAACAACCAATTAACACGCCCAAATTGCTGTGTTTGATTGAAATGGGGGCAGACATACTCCCAGACGATGTCTCCATTTGGTGTGACCTCGAACAAGCAGCCCTTAGCGCCTTCACATATTAGGGTATTACCCGATGGTAGACGCTGGCAACCGCCTATATGGGGAGAGAAGAAACTTTGTGGGTTGTCCTGGGCTCGGTAGCGCCAAACGATTTCATTGCTGAGCGGATTAATTTCCCAAACTTGCGAGTGGTGTAAGTCGGGAGCGTACACGCCATTAGCGAATAACAGAATATTTCCGCTGTCGAGTAGTTGGGCATCATGTTGCCCACCCATTTCGTTATTCTGGTAGTACCAAATGACTTCGCTCGTTTGCCTATCCACGATAAACAACAAGTTTAGAATTTTGCAACTGATCAAGTAGTTGCCGTCTGGCATGGGGAAAACCGTATTGGTATGACCTCGCGACCACCGATTGGCGTTCGGGTGAATTGGAAATTGATCCTCTGCAAATTGTGTGAAATGCCATTCCCAAACGACTTTACCATTTGCATCAACTTCACGTATGCATTCCCCGACGATGCCCGCTTCGGATTCAGAGCCTGAGAGACCGCCTTTGATTTTCGCTTGCTCATCCTGCTGGAGCGGTGTGAATGCGAGATAGACGATGTGTCCATTGGAGAGACGTCGAGCATCGTGGTGCTGCCACGGATCTTGGAATTCAAATACGAGATTTCCGCTCCAGTCGTATTCTCGCATAAGCCCACTGCTTGTCAGCGCTACTCCGGCAGGATTCTCACATCGTTCGTTTACAAAAAGGTTCCCATTGGGCAACAGATAACACCAGTGCGTTAAGCCGCCAGTATCGTGCCATTGATGGATGGTCTGGCCTTTATAGTCAATAAGGAAAACTTGGTTTCCTCCACCGGGTGCGAACAGTACATATCCGGGGGTCATCTGATCCGGGCAACTGTAAGTTACGCCGGTTTGCTGGAGTTGCATGCTATTTAACTCGTGGTTGTATTCGGAGCTTTGAATGGCTCAGTTTTGACTATTTATTTAGAGTGCTAGGCTACGGTGTAATGTTGTTTCCCCAATATGCACTGAACATATTAACATTGCCGAGTTCCTTGGGAGAATCTAACAATGTCAAAACAAGCGCCAGTTTGCGATATCGATTTCTATGGCAGTGCAACCATAGCCAATCCGGTATCGGCTTATGCGGCAATGTTGAAGCTCGGACCCGTGGTATGGTTAAACAAAAATAATCTGCATGCAATCTGTGGTCATGCAGAGCTCGTCAGTGTGCTCAGAAACCATCAGTGTTTTGGATCAGGAAAAGGGGTTTCAATTAACGATGACGTTAATCAACTGATAGTGGGTAGTACGCTCAATTCCGATCGCCCGCAACACGATCATACGCGCCAAATTACCTTTGCACCTCTATCACCGAGGCATATTGGTGACGTTCGAGAGCGAATCGAATCAGAGGCAGAAGCTCTTGCGGAATCCATGCTAAGAAAAACGCAGTTCGATGCAGCAGTTGATCTTGCACCGCATCTGCCACTGAGTGTGGTTCGTGATCTTGTCGGACTTGGTGATTACGGAAAAGAGCATATGCTTGATTGGGGTGCCGCCACGTTTGAGTTGATGGGTGAGCCCGGTAATAGAAAAGAAAATGCCATTGCAAGCTTGAGGCGCATGCGGCGTTTTCTGGAAGATCCAGATATCTTGCAGAACCTCAGTGACGATGGATGGGCTAAACGCGCCACCCGATTGGGAATAGAAAGTGGTATGCAACCAAAAAGAGCCGCCGAATTGATGAGAGATTATATAGCTCCGAGTTTGGATACGACTATATCGGCAATTGGCTTCGCTATTAAGTTATTTGCTGAATATCCTGAGCAGTGGACCAAGTTACGTGAAAATCGTAGTTTAATGAAAAACGCCATCGAAGAAATTGTCAGACTCAATACGCCGATTCGAGCCTTCACGCGCTACGCCTATGAGAACACCGAAATCGAAGGTGTAAAACTAACAGAGGGTGAAAGAATTTTAGTGGTATTCGGTGCAGCAAATCGTGATGCAAAAAAATTCTCAAACCCAAATGAATTTAATATTGAAAGGAAAACCACTGGTCATGTTGGCTTCGGACATGGTGTTCATATGTGTTTGGGAATGAATTTAGCCCGTCTTGAAATGGATTGTCTGTTTAATGCGCTGGCCGATCGTGTCAAACGATTTGAGCTGATCGGGCCTATCGTAACGCAAGTTAACAGTACAATTTACTCGTTGAGGAGCGTACCGGTGAGAGCCGTGACCTAGTCTAGTTTTACGGTCGGAACCGTAAAGTTTGATGTTGACAAGCATCGGAATCAGAGTAGTATACTACCATACCAGTTCGGGTGGGTACCGAGGTTATATGTTGTAAGTTATTGTTTAGATTGGTTTTTAGTCTTCGCTACACAAGTCCAAATCCAGTCTCCTTACAGCGAAATAGCACCTGATCTGGCTTTAT
>JAHQVR010000172.1 GCA_019634245.1 Gammaproteobacteria bacterium | reverse complement strand
TCCAAACTTTTTTATCGCGGTAATTCGCCGTATTTACGAATGTACCAATGTCGATATCACTAGCAATGCTGTCAACTAAATAGAAATCTAAGCTTTTGATTTAAAAATAAAATAATGAAAAGAAGATCGACGATAAAACTACACAGAAGTGAGTAAAAAAATAAGTTTTATCTGGTATATTGTATACCAGAATTACAAAAATCCTTTTTTTAATAATTATTATTAAAAGACTTTGACAAACTAAAAAGCTAAGTGTACCTTTCATTATGGTATACAAAATACTGTATTTTGTATACCAGATGAAATATTTAATTACCAATACGCAGAGGCAGAGCGAAAGTGACTCGCCCAAATCAGGACCGATATTCAGGAGGAACACATGCAGAAATTCGTTAAACCATTACTCCCCTTGGTGGCAGCGTCACTGACCAGCTT
Source organism: Gammaproteobacteria bacterium (assembly GCA_019634245.1). Next base: position 8,231 of record JAHQVR010000172.1, on the reverse strand, counting down.
GACGCTGGTGGGCGGTGCGCTCGCAGCTGACTGGAGTCCGAAAAAACCGGTTGAGCTCATTATTATGGCCGGCACTGGCGGTGGAGCTGATCAGATCGCCCGATTGCTGCAAGGGCTCATCGAAAAGAAAGGGTTGTCGCCACGGCCCTTTATCCCTATCAACAAACCGGGTGGATCAGGTGCTGAGGCTTTACGCTACCTGCAAGACAAGTCTGGTGATGATCATACTGTGCTGGTGACACTCAACAGCTTCTACACCACACCGATCATTCAGCAAGATCTTGGCGTTGATGTTTCGAAATTTACACCGGTAGGGCGCATGGCACTGGACACGTTTTTATTGTGGGTGCACGACGATCAAGGTGATATTACCGATCTCGACAGTTATGTGTCAGCTGTGAAATCTGCTGGTGACAGTTGGAAAGTTGGTGGTACTGGTTCTGGTCAGGAAGACTCTATTTTAACAGCCATGATGGAAAAGGAATTCGGATATAGCGTCACGTACATCCCGTTCCCTGGCGGTGGCACGGTCGCCAAGAATCTTGTTGGTAAACACATCGATTCCACGGTGAACAACCCCGCCGAGCAAAACGAGTTTTACCGTGCAGGTAACACTAAACCCCTGGTTCAGTTTACCGGCGAGCGAATGGCAGCCTATCCCGACGTGCCTACCGCCAAAGAACTTGGGCACGATATTGAGTACTACATGCAACGCTCCATCAATGGCCCACCAGGCATGTCTGCAGAGGCACAGGCCTGGTATATCGATCTGTTCAGTCAGCTGTATCAATCTGAAGAGTGGCAAAAGTTCTGTGTTGAAGATGGTCTCGACTGCACCGATTGGGTGGCGGGCGATGATCTGGCTACTTTCCATAGTACGCAATTGGAACGCCACAAAGAACTGATTGAGGCAGTGGGCGCGGAAGCCATCACCGGCGAGTGATTCATCACTGAAGTCCTAAAACGGGTGGACCCTTTAACTATAGAGTCGTCCACCCTGTCTTAATACTGCACAAATGAAAACCGATTGTTCACCCGTGAGGTGAAGGGGTTTGTGTGCACTGAAAAACGGGAATCGTAATGACTGTTCGCACTGCAGAAATCGTAGTTGCCATCGCTTTAGCGCTATGTTCGATCGGGCTGATGGTTAAAAGTGCCGAGTTGAACATTGGTTGGATCGACCGTAAAGGGCCGGGTTCAGGCTTTTGGCCGTTTTGGTTATCAGCGGGCATGTTGTTGAGTTGCCTGCTTACGATCTACCGGTGGTTCAAACGCATTACTCCAGAGTCAAATTCATCAGAGCTTTACATATCAGGCTCGACACTCAAAGTTGTGGGAACCTCTGCTGCATCAATACTGTTTCTGTTGATAACTACCCAGTTCATGGGGATATACATCGCGTTGTTTTTGTTTCTGCTGATATATCTACGGCTCATCGGTGGGCACAGCTGGGCACTGGTGCTGTCACTTACTATTTGTTTGCCGGTATTTATCTTTTCGTTGTTTGAGTGGGGTTTGAAAATTCCGCTGCCGAAAGCATTCACTGATGAGTGGTTTTACCCGGTCTTCGATTTGATGTACGCACAAAATACGGCTGGCGCGCTTGCAGCATTCAAAGCGCCAATAGTTAGTTTGCCGATTTTCGGGGTGCTTGCAGTGGCTGTTTACTGGATTCGCGAATATTTTTCGAAACGACGAATTTCATCAACTGATTCATCCTCACGCGGTGCTACCGAAACAGCCACTGACTAGTGGTTTGATACGCACATTATTCTGCTGAACATATAACGTACACAAGGTTGTCTCAATGGATAGCATACTAACGCTCTTAGGAGCCGGTCTTTTAGAAGCTCTACAGCCGCTGAATCTGACCATGATCATTATTGGCTGTACAGTGGGGTTGTTGGTTGGCGCAATGCCAGGTCTCGGCTCAGTGAATGGTGTTGCCATTCTGTTGCCGATTACATTCCTGGTGCCACCGACTGCCGCGATCATATTTCTTGCCGCAATTTATTATGGTGCAATGTACGGTGGTGCCATTAGCTCGATAACGCTCGGTATACCTGGCGCTTCGACTGCGGTGGCTACGGTCTTCGATGGGCGGCCACTAGCGCAGGCCGGCAAGGCTGATAAGGCTTTGACTGCAGCGGCAATAGCGTCATTCATCGGTGGCACCATCTCAGTTATTCTGTTCACTCTTTTCGCACCGCCGCTTGCGTCGTTTGCGTTGAAGTTTGGCCCGCCTGAGGAATTTGCGTTGATGCTGCTTGCCTTCGCCACGTTTATCGGGCTCGGCGGTGACGACATTCCGAAGACAATATTTTCCATTCTCATAGGCCTGGTGTTGGCAACAATCGGTCTGGACATAATATCCGGCAAGCCACGATTGATTTTTGGGGATATCTCCGGTTTTTTACACGGTATAAATTTTCTCGTCCTGGCGATTGGCATCTATGGAATTGGTGAGATGCTTTGGACACTCGAATCTTCGCAGGGCAAGATTACAGTGCACCGGGTGAAGATGTCTTTTGCGACGCTCGTTGACAATATCAAGGACGCCCGTCACTACATCAAGACAACGACCTTGGGTTCGGTACTGGGGTACTTTGTCGGCACGTTGCCAGCAGCTGGAGCGACGCCAGCTTCACTGATGTCCTATGGTCTTGCAAAGACCTTCTCCAATGATCCAGACAGTTTCGGCAAGGGTAATGTGTCCGGAGTCGCAGCACCTGAAGCAGCAAACAACGCGGCGTCTACTGGCTCGATGCTCCCCATGATCACCCTCGGCATACCGGGATCTCCCACCACCGCGATACTGCTAGGGGGCATGATTATCTGGGGATTGCGACCGGGTCCATTGCTTTTTACAGAGCACCCGGATTTCGTTTGGGGTCTGATTGGTTCGCTCTACATTGCCAATCTCGCCACGCTGATAATCAATCTCGCGTTTATCCCGTTGTTTGTGAAGGTGTTGACCATGCCCTTCACCGTACTGGCACCGATAATTTACATTTTATGCATTGTGGGTGGTTACGCACCTACACAGACCATGCATGACGTCTGGCTGATGTTTCTCTTCGGTATCGTCGGTTATCTGCTCCGAAAACTGAATTATCCGGTAGCGCCCGCAGTACTTGCTATCGTGCTCGGACCGCTGGCAGAACGCTCACTGCGGCAATCGCTGTTGGCGTCTCAGGGTGAGTTTTCGGTTTTCGTCACACGACCAATAAGTGGCATCTGTATTTTGATAGCAGTGGTACTGGTTTCGTACCCGGTGTGGAATAAATGGCGGCGTAAGAAGTCGGCAGCGCAGGCTACTTGATAAGTAAATGCACAATTTTAACCCAACTATACCGATGACACGGTACGGTTCTAATTCTCAATAGGTACTCTCATGTCAGCAACAATCGAAATCGATCAAGTCGCTTCCGCACAGGCGGCTTCAACCAGCGAACAAACTGATGGTTTTCATCTACTCATCGACGCACTCAAGCTTAACGGTCTTAATACCATCTACGGCGTACCGGGTATTCCAATTACTGATTTTGGTCGTCTGGCACAGGCTAACGGTATGCGCGTCATTTCGTTTCGACATGAACAGCACGCAGGCAACGCTGCCGCTATCGCTGGCTACCTGACACAAAAGCCAGGGCTATGTTTAACCGTCTCGGCACCGGGTTTTTTAAATGGACTCACAGCACTAGCCAACGCGACCACTAACTGTTTTCCAATGATTCTGATTAGTGGTTCTTCAGAGCGTGAAATTGTCGATTTACAACAGGGCGACTATGAAGAAATGGATCAGCTGGCAATAGCCAAACCATTGTGTAAAGCCGCGTTTCGTGTGTTGCATGCCGAAGATATTGGTATTGCTGTAGCGCGCGCATACCGCGCGGCAGTATCGGGTCGCCCCGGTGGTGTGTATCTCGATGTGCCAGCGCAGCTATTCGGTCAGGTAATGGACGCTGCTGAAGGCGAACGTTCACTAGTAAAGGTGATTGACCCAGCCCCTCAGCAGATTCCCGCACCGGCTGCGGTTGCGCGAGCGCTTGATGTTCTCAAATCAGCGAAACGACCCCTGATTATTCTGGGTAAAGGTGCTGCCTATGCACAGGTTGATGACCAGATTCGTGCGCTTGTCGAGACGAGTGGGATCCCTTATCTGCCAATGAGCATGGCGAAGGGACTGTTACCCGATACGCATCCACAATCTGCGGGTGCGGCTCGTTCACTGGCATTAAAAGAGTCCGATGTAGTCATATTGGTGGGCGCACGTCTGAACTGGTTACTGTCACACGGTAAAGGTAAAAGTTGGGGAGAAGCGGGCTCCAAGCAGTTTATACAAATCGATATCGAACCGCGCGAGATGGACAGTAACGTTGAGATCGCTGCGCCGCTAGTCGGTGATATTGGCTCGTGTGTAGGGGCGTTACTGGAGGGGATGGGCAAAAACTGGCAGGCACCACCTTCGGCCTGGATCAGCGCTCTCAATGACAAACGCGATTCCAATCTCGCGCGCATGGCGCCGAAACTTGAAAGCTCTGCCTCACCAATGGATTTTCATGGCGCGCTTGGAGCGCTGCGCGGCGTTATCAAGGAGCGCCCGGAGACGATGCTGGTCAACGAAGGGGCTAATACACTCGACTTCGCTCGCAGCATTATCGATATGTATCAACCTCGTAAACGCCTGGATGTTGGCACGTGGGGAATAATGGGCATCGGCATGGGCGCTGCGGTCGCAGCAGCCATCGAAACGGGCCTCCCGGTGCTGGCAGTTGAAGGTGATAGTGCTTTTGGTTTTTCTGGTATGGAAGTCGAAACTATCTGTCGCTATGAGCTGCCAGTGTGCGTGGTTGTCTTCAACAACAACGGCATCTACAGGGGCACTGATGTCAACCCGACGGGTCACTCTGATGTTGCGCCAACGGTCTTCGTGAAAGACTCCCGTTACGAAAAAATGATGGAGGCATTCGGTGGTGAAGGTGCCTACGTTACAGATCGTGATGCACTGGTCAAAGCTGTCAACAAAGCGCTTGATTCAGGTCGACCAACGTTGATTAACGCCATTATCGATGAGCAATCGGGCACCGAGAGTGGACGTATCGGAAATCTCAATCCACAAAGTTCGGTAAAAAAATAAACAGTGTATGGCGGTAAGAAAAACGTCGGTAATCAATTAGATGACACGCAAGGTTTAATTCTATGAAAGCGCTTGAAGGGATAAAAATACTTGATTTCACACATGTTCAGTCGGGGCCCACTTGTACACAACTTCTGGCCTGGTTCGGGGCCGACGTTATAAAGGTCGAGCGTCCAGGCGTGGGTGATGCCACCCGAAAACAACTCGTGGATGTAGAAAATGCCGATTCACTGTACTTCACGATGCTTAATCACAACAAGCGCTCTATGACCTTGAACACCAAAGAGCCAGACGGTAAGGCTGTTCTGGAGCGTCTTGTTAAAGAGTGCGATGTATTGGTAGAGAACTTTGCACCTGGCGCGCTCGATCGTATGGGTTTTACCTGGGAACGTATCCAGGAACTCAATCCGAAAATGATCATGGCGTCGGTTAAGGGCTTCGGGCCAGGGCCGTATGCGGATTGCAAGGTCTATGAAAACGTCGCGCAGTGTGCAGGTGGTTCTGCGTCCACCACGGGTTTCCGAGATGGTCCACCACTGGTGACCGGCTCACAGATAGGTGATTCTGGAACGGGTCTACATCTGGCCCTGGGCATTGTGACTGCGCTCTTTCAACGTGAGACATCCGGACGCGGACAAAAAGTCCTGGCACCTATGCAGGATGGTGTACTGAACCTTTGCCGCGTCAAGTTACGTGACCAGCAGCGTCTCGATGCCGGGCCTTTGAAAGAATACTCACAGTTTGGCGAGGGGGTTCCGTTTACCGATGCCACGCCGCGAGCCGGTAATGATTCTGGTGGTGGGCAGCCAGGGCGTATTCTTAAATGCAAGGGCTGGGAGAATGATCCCAACGCATACACCTATTTCATCACACAGGCTGCTGTCTGGGGCAATGTTTGTGATGTGATCGGCCGACCCGAGTGGAAAGAAGATCCCGATTACAAAACACCAGCAGCTCGGTTATCACGCTTAAACGAAGTGTTCGACGCCGTTGAGCAGTGGACGCAAACCAAAACCAAATACGAAGTCATGGATATCTGCAATCCACTGAATATTCCAGTGGGTCCGATTCTGTCCATGAAAGAGCTTGCCGAAGAACCATCGCTGCGCGAGTCGGGGACCATCGTTGAAGTTGATCATCCCGAGCGCGGTAAGTACTTGAGCGTTGGATGCCCGGTGAAGTTATCTGACTCGCCGGTAACCGTTACACGCTCACCGTTGTTAGGCGAACACTCGGACGAAATTCTTACCTCGGTATTAGGGTACAGCGCGGACGAGGTGACTGCGTTGCGAGACGCCAAGGTAATTTAAATTAATCATTTGACGAGCCATCGTCAGGAGCGTGACATGAGAATAGTAGTACACGGGCAGCAAGCGTTTGGCAAAGCTGTACTGGAACGATTACTGAGTTTGAATGAAGACGTTGTGGCGGTCTGCACCGCGCCGGATAAAGAGGGCAGACCCGTTGATCCGCTCAAGGAATTAGCACTGGAGCACAACCTGCCTGTGCATCAACCGGCGTCCTGGAAAAATGATGAAGCTCTGGCGTTGATGGAATCGTTTAATGCAGACGTATGCATTATGGCGTATGTACTTTTGTTTGTGCCGCAGCCTGTGTTGGATGCCCCGACGCATGGCTCATTTCAGTACCACCCATCCCTGTTGCCGATGCATCGTGGCCCGTCATCGATTAACTGGCCGATTGCAATGGGTGCTAAGTCCAGCGGCTTGACGATCTTCTGGCCGAATGAGGGGTTGGACGAAGGCCCCATCCTGCTGCAGAAAACCTGCGATATCGGCCCGGATGAAACCCTGGGTGACGTGTACTTCAACAAGCTGTTCCCGATGGGTGTAGACGCCATGATCGAATCCTTGCAACTGGTACGTGAGGGCAAGGCGCCGCGTATTGAGCAAAATCTGGATGAAGGCAGTTACGAATCCTGGTTTGGCAAAGCGCAGGCCGAGATTGACTGGTCAAAACCTGCCACCGAAATTTACAACCAGATCCGCGCAGCCAATCCGCAACCTGGCGCCTGGACGACACACAAGGGTGCGGAGTTGAAATTATTTGATAGCCGCCTGGAGGAGGTATCCGGAGCACCGGGTGAAGTCACCAAAGTTGATGCAGATGGTTTTGTTGTCGCCACTGGCGACGGCGGATTGCGTGTACAGCGCGTTCGAGCAGAGGCAGGCAAGGTCGCTGCCAGCGACTACATCAACCGTACAGGGTTATCGGTCGGTGAAAGTCTGGGCTGAATGCAAAAAATAACGGCCCACGTTTAAAACCCAAAAACACACAACGAACACACATGTGAGGAAGTACCATGAATGACATAGATATTGCCCAGGCGGCTGAGATCAAACCGATTGGTGACATCGCCGCCAAGTTAGGTATTCCGAACGATGCCCTTATGCCTTACGGTCACACCAAGGCGAAGGTTGATCTGAATTATATCAAGACGCTCAAGGATAAACCCGATGGTAAACTGATACTGGTAACGGCGATTACTCCAACACCTGCCGGCGAAGGTAAAACCACAACATCCGTTGGGTTGAACGATGGTCTGAATCGAATTGGTAAAAAAGCTATTGTTTGCCTGCGTGAACCGAGTCTTGGTCCGTGCTTTGGCATGAAGGGAGGTGCGGCCGGTGGTGGTTATGCACAAGTCATCCCGATGGAAGACATCAACCTTCATTTCACTGGGGACTTTCACGCCATCACATCTGCGCACAGTCTGCTCTCAGCCTTGATTGACAATCACATCTATTGGGGTAACGCCGCCGGTATTGATTCCCGTCGTGTTGCCTGGCGTCGCGTGGTTGATATGAATGACCGATCGTTACGCCAGATCACGAGTTCACTAGGCGGACCTGGTAACGGTTACCCTCGCATGGACGGATTCGACATAACCGTCGCTTCAGAGGTCATGGCGATTTTCTGTTTAGCCAGAGATATCGATGATCTCACTGAACGTCTCAGCCGCATCGTCATTGCGTATACACGTGAGCGAAAGCCGATTACTGCAGATGCGATCATGGCCCCAGGGCCGATGGCTGTTTTGTTGAAGGATGCGATCAATCCTAATCTGGTG
>JAHQVR010000171.1 GCA_019634245.1 Gammaproteobacteria bacterium | reverse complement strand
TTCGTAACAAACGATAGGCGCGATGGAACGGCGTTCGTTAGCGTCCCGAGGAGCATCACTCATGGAAATTAGCCTTTCGTGGCACCCAGAGTTAATCCGGCAATAAAGTGTTTTTGCATAGCGAAAAACATCACAACCGGCGGCACAGCGGCCATCAGTGAGGCGGCAGACACCAAATGCCACTGCGACACAAATTGACCATTCAGCGCGCGGATTCCGGCGGTTATAGGTTTCGATGCTTCACCCTGGGTCAATACCGTTGCCCAGAAAAAATCATTCCAAATAAAGGTGAAGATTAAAACCGACAACGCCGCTATCGCAGGCCGTACTAACGGCAGAACCAAATGCCAGAAAATTTTAAGTTCACTCACCCCTTCAATCCGAGCGCTTTCAATCAGTTCATGCGGGAGTGCACGAATGAAATTTCGCATAAACAGCGTACAAAATCCGGTTTGAAAGGCGGCGTGAAAAAGTACCAGCCCAGTGACTGTGTCATAGAGTCCAGTACGCACCGATAAATCTCGAACCGGCACCATTAAAATTTGAAATGGGACAAAATTTCCTGCAATAAATAGAAAGAACAACGGCAAGGCGAATTTAAAACGATAGATCGCCAGACCATACCCAGCAAGACAAGCTAATGACACTGAGATAATGACCGTGGGGACGGTCACTTTGACCGAGTTCCAAAAATACGTCAGCGCCTCAGACTGTGTAAATACGGCTATGTAGTTCTCAACCAAGTTAAACGCACTCGGCCAACCAAACATGTTGCCAGAGTTGATATCCGCCGCCGGTCGAATAGAGGTCATAAATATCGCCAACAATGGCAGCAACCACAAAAACAACGCTATAGGCAGCGCAATTTTATAAGCGAGCCTGAGTCCAGCAGACGACTTTTCAATGGGAGTAGGAAACATCGCCAGTTAACTCGCTTTCTCGTCTTGATACATACGCCACAAGAAGTAAGAAATGTAGACCAGCATGATGGCGAACAACACGGTAGCAATCGCCGACCCATAACCATATCGATCGCCATACTCTGAAATGGCCGTTTCGTACATGTAGTAAGCCAGAACATTGGTCGACCCATAGGGACCACCGCGAGTCATGATGGCGATCATGTCGAAGGAGCGCAGCGCGCCAATCACAGTCACTACAATCGCCAGAAACGTGGCCGGAGCGAGCTGCGGCAATATGACGTGTCGTAACATTTTCCAACCGCGCGCGCCATCGAGTCTAGCTGCTTCTATTTGATCGGGAGACACATTGTTCAAACCCGTCAGATACAAAATCATGCAATAGGCAATTTGCGGCCACAGCCCGGCGAAGATAATTCCAAAGGTTGCCCAGTTTTCATCGGCCAATATGTCGGGGGGATCAACAGCACACTTGGACGTCAGATTGCCCATGATGTTAACGACCTCTTCACAAAACGCCCACTTCCACACCGTCCCGACCACTCCGAAGTCCGGGTTGTAGAACCAGCCATAGATTAAGCCTACGACTACCTGAGAGATCACGAAGGGGAAAAAGAACAGAGACTTGTATATTCGTATGCCGGTAACCGTCTGATTTAGAAATAGCGCAATGGCCAATCCGACTGGGACTGCCAGCATGTACAGAAAAAGCCAGTAAAAATTATTCTTTAGAGAGACATAAAAGCGCTCATCACCCATGAGCTTTTGGTAGTTCTCCCAACCCACCCACTTCGCCAGGGAGTTACCTTCGGCATCGTACAACCCGTTCCATTCGTAGAATGAAATCGATATTGATTGGAAAATGGGAAATATGACGTATACGCAGAAGAACAGCAGTGCCGGGGCGACAAACAGCCACGGGGCCAGCTTCATGCGGTGTTTGTGAATCCAGCCTTTGTTTCGGGGAGCGGGGGTGAATGTTGATGATTCAGCAGTAGCCATTGGCCAAACACTCCGCCGCTCTCAGGTAGGTATAACAGACATCAACCCCCGCAATACCGCAGGGGTTGAGTTCACAGAACATCTTACTCGTACACTTCTTCCTGGACCTTGTCCAAACGACGCAGGATTTCATTCATTTTTGACGTATCCAGCATGAACTCTTGAAAACCTTCCATGCCAGCCTTTGCCATTTCTGCAGGCGCATCACGGTCGTAGAACTGAGCTAAGCCAGCCGCCGTTGACAGAGTCTCAAAGCCTTCTGTTAAGAACTTGCTATCACCGACTTGCGAATTTTTATTCACAGGTAACTGGCCGATCGTTTTGTTCCACTCAGTTTGGATATCCGGCTGAGCGATGAATGCCAGAAATTTACGCGCATCTTCTTTGTTCTTAGCCCGAGTGGGAATAAAGAACGCATCCGCTGGCGCTTCTTCGGCGCGTGGGAGACCAGGCGTGATTTCTGGAAACTGGAAATAATCGATCTGGTCTTCTGTCAAGCCAGCATTTTTATAGCCGTCTACTGAGAAGTTACCCATTACGTACATCGCAGCATCACCATTGGCAAACGGTGCGATCGCATCCTGCCAAGACATGGTGGCGTGGTTTTTAACAAAATAACCGTTATCGACCATTTCTTTCCAGGTTTCAAATACTGCTTTGATGCGAGGATCGCTGTACTTGACTTTGCCAGCGGTCAGGTCGTTGTGTACCTCATAGCCATTGGTTCGAAGATTCAAGTAGTCGAAGACACCAGCGGCCGTCCACAAGAACTTAGTACCGATGGTTATGGGTGTAACGCCAGCCTCTTTCAACGTGTTGGCGACTGCGTTGAATTCTTCCCAGTTAGTGGGTTCTGACAAATTCAATTTATCGAAAATATCTTTGCGGTAGTAAACGCCCCACTGGTAGTAGGTGTAGGGAACGCCCCACTGCTTGCCATCGATCGTCATCGTTGGCTTTATCGCAGCCAAAGTGTCGTGAAAACCTTGCTCATCCCAAAGATCAGACACGTCCTCGAATAATCCGGCGTTGACGAACGGTGCCATACGATTGCCCGGGTACCAGGAGGTGATATCCGGTGCATCAGCGGATAGAAAATTACGGATAGCGGTTTTGTGAGCTTCGCGATCGTTAATGTTAACAATGACGTTAACGTCAGGGTTCGCTGCTTTGAACGCTTCAACCGCTGCTTCAAATCCCGCTTTGGGACCAGGATTCGGATCATCGAAATTGATGACCAAATCGGCCGCCAAGGCAGTTGATGCCGCAGCTGACAAAGCAACACTTAAAATTGTCGATTTAAGAATGTACTTCATTAATAGAACTCCTCCAAGGGATACTGCTTATGCCCCATCAACATCGGGGACGATGTGTTTTGGTATTCGATAAAACCAGCTTTGCATGATAGCACTTCGTTGTAGCGACGTTGCCCAAGTGAATCATAAAAGCCGCTTTAGGAAAGTTATCTAATACACGTGAAATAGCTTTACTATTGATTCTTTACGTTTGCACCAATTTGGTTCTAAATTATTGGCAGTCTCGTACACATTCGTGAACTGGTCATTCACTGCTAGCCACCGAACACGCAAACGGGAACTGCTGTGGTTTACCGTGTTACCGAATTCTCAACGTCGAACTAGGATCGAAAATAAAGGCGCGGCTTGCATCGAACCGGGCCTGAAAACCCTTACCCGCTGATGTTACTTGATCTTCAGTCAAACCCACGGTCAGTGGATCATCGCTGTCAGCACCTGCATACCCGTAAGACACACCGCCAAGATTTTCTATAACTTCTATGTCAGCCGTTAGCGTAGCATCGCCGCCGGGATCGAAGTGTTCTGGACGAATTCCCAGTTGTACACTGGCCCCATCAGCAAGTGTGGACGTGCAAGGAATTTTGAACGGTTCGCTACCGTAATCAAGCAGTTGAATACTGGCTGAATCGGCGCTGGATTCCAAGACCGTTGCATTGAGCAAATTCATTTTTGGAGAACCGATGAAGCCTCCCACAAAGGCGTTATCAGGATCGTTGTATAAGTGCATCGGTGCGCCTACTTGTTCGATAACACCCGCTCTTAGTACCACTATTTTATCTGCCAGAGTCATGGCTTCGACTTGATCATGGGTGACATAAATCATCGTTGCACCCAAATCATCGTGTAACTTGGCTATCTCCAGTCGCATCCTTACGCGTAATTCAGCGTCCAAATTTGACAACGGCTCATCAAACAGAAAGACTTTAGGCTCCCGGACTATAGAGCGGCCTATGGCAACACGCTGTCGCTGTCCACCCGAAAGCTGCTTTGGTTTTCGATCCAATAGCGGCTCGAGGTGCAAGATGGCAGCGGCTTTGTTCACCCGCTCCTCGACCAACGATGCCTCATGGCCGGTCATCTTCAAGCCAAACCCCATGTTTTCTCTCACCGACATATGCGGATAAAGTGCATAGGATTGGAATACCATAGCTATGCCACGATCGGCTGCCTCGACCTGCGTCACGTCACTGTTGTCGATGTGGATAGTGCCCGATGTGGCATCCTCAAGGCCGGCGACGAGTCGCAACAAGGTCGATTTGCCACAACCGGATGGACCCACAAAAACCGTGAACTCGCCTGAATCAATCGACAAGTCCACCCCATGGATCACATCAACGTCCCCAAAGGATTTTTTAAGTTGTCGTAGATGGACATCTGCCAATGAGTATTCCTCCATACTGGGCCGAAAGAGGCTGCACACGATACGTCATAGCAGCGTAAACTCCTCGACACAACAAAAGCAAGCTTAAACGAGAACTGATCATTCTCCATGCACCACTTGCACTTTAACCATTACACCAGCGCTAACTATAGATGACTGCAATAAATTCCTCACCCACGATCCAAACTTGGCGGCTCGATATCCCCAGCGGCGATCACACTCTGGTTTTTGTATCCGTTGACCAGTCTTTACCTGAAGTCATGTATTCGGGACGTGCACTTTCACTCGAGGAAGATTTGGATGCTCTGGCCCGTTGCAGTGTACGGCCAATAACACCAGGGACAATGGACCAACTGGCACCCCTATCGATTCTTCCCGAGCAAGGACAAGGCTTTCTGGGCCGGACAGGACTAGAGGTTTATGATGACATGGGCCGAGCCGTGTTGACGCAGTTCAAACTGCGGAAGACGCAGTGCTCGCCAACCCGCATTGAATTCGTGGCCGAGGATGACACGTACGGCCTGGCAGTGGGTTTAACATTCAATGTGCCAGACAAGGCTACTGTGTTAAGCACAGAAACAACTCTGAGTAATCAATCCAGCCAGCGGTATCGAGTGAATTGGCTGTCCACTCCTGTATTCAGTGCTCCGCAGCGCATGACTGATCTCATCGAGTATGAAGGGCGTTGGACCCACGAATTCACACCGATCCGAAAACCCATTACCCGTGGCATACACCTGCGTGAGAATCTGCGCGGACGCACCGGGTTTGATCATTTTGCAGCGATGATCGTAGCCGAACCACAGGCGACCTTTTGTCAAGGCACCGTCACCGCTGTACATTTTGTCGACTCCGATCTTCATCGGATGTTTATCGAGGAAATTCCAGATGGCAGGCGACAAATTCAGAGCGGCTTTCCTGAAGAACAATGGGTAGATCCTGATCAATCCGTTTCGTCCGGACGCAATGTATGGGCATTTTCAACCATAGGTTTGAACGGACTTTCTCACGCTTTTCAAGATTACGTGCGTCACCACGTGATTACCTACCCTTTTCCGGATAAGCCACGACCCATTCATTACAATTGCTGGGAAGCGGTTTATTTTGATCATGATGTAGAGGTATTAAAACGCCTTGCCAAGCAAGCTAGCCAAGTGGGCGCTGAACGATTTGTGCTCGATGATGGCTGGTTTGGCACGGCTGAATTTTCCCGCAACGACGACACCACCAGCTTAGGTGATTGGTATGTCGACGAGAAAAAATATCCCGATGGGCTTGCACCGCTCATTGATCATATCCACTCGCTGTCGATGACTTTCGGCCTTTGGATAGAGCCCGAGATGATCAATCAAGACAGCACTCTGGCCAAAGAACATCCTGAATGGATATTGGCGCACGGCAACGCTCACCATCGAACCGGCCGTCAGCAATTAGTGCTGGACCTCACTATCCGCGAGGTCACCGAATATCTGTTCGAACGCATAGACTCTTTGCTAAGCAACCACGCAGTGGATTATGTTAAATGGGATATGAACCGGGATATCACTCGGCCTATTGACTCTGATGGATTCCCGGTGCTCATCCGACAATCGAAGGCGCTTAGGTCTTTGCTTGCCAGAGTTCGTTCGGCCCATCCCACAGTAGAACTGGAATCATGTGCCTCCGGTGGTGGCCGAATCGATTATGGAGTTCTGCAACACGTTCAACGTTTCTGGCTGTCGGATTCACACGATGCGCACGAGCGATGGAAAATACAAAACCAGGCGTTTTTGTTTCTTCCGCCGGAAACCTATGGTAGTCACGTGGGTGCAGCGCTTTGCCATACCTCAGCCCGTCAATTGTCGATGGCCTTTCGTGCCGGCGTTGCAACTTCTGGCAGCATGGGTATTGAGGCTGACCTTTCAGAGTTATCGCAGACCGACTTTGATACGCTGAGCCGGTACACCCGGCTGTATAAGCAACATAGGCAATGGATGCATCGATCGAAGCAATATCGACTTGACACACATGGTAACGAAGCTTTGTCGAACGTGTTTGTTGCAGAAGACCAATCACAGTTTCTGCTCTACGCTGGCACACTTGACGTACCAAATAACGAAACGACGGCCCCCATATATCTACTCGGCCTAGAACCACAGGCTCATTATCGCGTTCAACTGGTTAACCCAGAGGATATAAACCCTTGGGCAACTCGCATATTCGATAGTCCTTTGTTCGACAAAAACGGAGTGACGTTGAGCGGCGCTAGCTTGATGCAAGTTGGTTTGATACTTCCATTCGCAATGCCAGATTCCCTCTTTTTGGTGTACGGTCAACGTGTTTAATAGGACGACTACTGTTTAGTATAAAACGCCCATGACAGATTCATTTTCAGGTTTTAAGCATTTCAAATCAGGCAGGCCAGGTCGTCATATTAATGGGGTTATTGGCGGTAAGGGTCCTCCCCTACTGCTTCTGCATGGGTATCCTCAAACTCATATGATGTGGCATAAGGTAACACCCGACTTGGCCAGACAGCATACTGTGATTGCCGCCGATTTGATTGGCTATGGTGACTCGGACAAACCACCGAGCGATGCGTCACACACCGCCTTTAGCAAACGCGCGATGGCTGATGATTTGATTCATTTAATGTCACATCTAGGCTTTCAACAATTTGCGGTGGTGGGTCACGATCGAGGCGGTCGAGTAGCACATCGAATGGCCGTAGATCATCCGACGGCAGTCAAGGCATTGGCTGTTTTGGATATAGCACCCACTCGCGAGATGTACGCCAATGTCAGCGATGACTTCGCCAGAGCCTATTGGCATTGGTATTTTCTAATTCAACCAGCCCCGTTTCCAGAGCGCATGATTTCAGCAGATTCGGATGCTTACATGATGCATAAGCTAGGGCTGGGAACTTCATCGATGGAAATTTTCACGCCAGAAGCACTTCAAAGCTATTTAACCGCCTTTAGAAACCCAGAAACAGTCAGGGCTTCCACAGAAGACTACCGTGCAGCGGCAACGATTGATCTGGAGCACGATGAGTTCGATATACAACAAGGCAATAGAGTACAGTGCCCCTTGCTTGCGTTATGGGGTTTGAACGGTGTCATCGAACGCTGCTTTGATGCATTGACGTTGTGGCGCCAACGGGCCACGAATGTTCAGGGGGATGCCATACCCGGCGGACACTATTTAGCCGAAGAGCACCCCGATTTAGTCAATGAAAAGCTACTGCCGTTTTTAGAAAAGTTTGGCGCTTAACAACACCACTTGTAGCGACCTATTCGCTATCAACAATGCGGCAGATTAATCCTGCAAGCTCTGTCGGCTTATCAACCATCGCGTCGTGAAGGCAATCGAGTTTGAAACAGTCCCAGCGCGGATCTTTTTTTAGACGCTCATAAATAGCTTCAAACGGTGATGGCGTGTGACGTGTGCATAAAATATAAGATCGCTCCAGTTTTAACGTGCTGGGATGCTTTAACCGAGACACCCCTTTGACAAACGTACTAGCCGGATGTGGCGTTGTCATATCAGCTAGCCACTGCTGATGTTGTTTGCTGGCAGCCCAACGATGAAATCCAGTCGGTGGAATCGACTCTGAGGTTTCCAATAGCTCTTTAGTAAAGCGTGCATCGTCACTGGCTATCTCCCAATGGCTCTGTCCAGCTTTCTCCGGAACCAAGGCATCCAACAAAACGAGGTGAGTTGAACATGACTCCAGAATAGTAGCGGCACTGGCGGCGATCATACCGCCATAGGAATGCCCTACCAGGACAACATTATCAAGTTCGCGAAAACTCGCTAGATTAACAACGTCATCAACATGAACATCTGGACCATCCACGGCTTGGATCAAGTGCTGTCGTTCGCCCAACCCCGTCAACGTGGGTGTGAAAACCGAATGCCCAGCACGTCGTAACTTTGTGGCGACCTTCTGCCAAACCCAACCACCATGCCAAGCACCGTGTATCAGTACGATATTTTTCATAAAGGCTCAGACCGAACGTCTTTACCCGCGGCATTAGAGATCACTACCAGATTGTGGGTCCAAATCTGCATCGGCACTCTAAATAGACAATAAACCGGGCCTGAGTTTAGCGCACTTGATCGCCCTCAGCGAAAGTGGCACTCAGGCGCAGACGCTCCTATTCAGCCCGTAAATCGAAAACCACACTTTTGGCCATAAGAAGCTAGGAGTGAAGCAAAATCACTCCTAGCCTTAGATCAAAAGATTCGTACCTGACACGATCAAATTTTCAAGCCAGGACACGCTACACTCTAATTAATGGCATTCGAGCAAACTTCAGCCGGAAGCGATACAGCGGATGCCAAACGTAAAGCTCTTCTGTACATGCTCCTCGCAACCCTTCTACTAGCACTTATGCACAGTTGTGTTCGATATGTGGGTAGTGATCTGCCACCAGCTGTTATCGTATTTTTTCGAAATCTTTTTGGTTTTGTGGCCGTTTTGCCTCTGATTCTGAAAGGGGGTGTCGCATCGATGAAGACCCAGCACATCGGGCTTACTGTTTTGCGAGCCTTCATTGGCATCATCGCCATGCAAACTTGGTTTTATGCTCTCACTAAGGTACCAATTGCTAATGCAACTGCTTTGAGCTTCAGCACCACTATATTCGCCACACTTATTGCCTGGCTGGTGCTTAGAGAGAAAATGAGGGTTCGACGTTGGGCTGCGATTCTGGTTGGTCTTTTGGGAGTTTATGTGGCGCTGCAACCGGAGGCCTCTGGTTTCAATCGATATGCACTGCTCGTTCTATTCAGCGCCATCGCCTGGGGTTCCTCTTTGACAATTGTAAAAGTGCTTTCACGTTCAGATTCCACCACGAGCATTGTCGGATGGATGACGTTATCGTTGACTATTCTATCGTTCCCGATAGCACTTTATTACTGGCAAACACCAACCGCCACACAATTCACGATGCTCATTTTAATTGGTGCACTGGCGACGGCTGGACACTACTCTATGACGACAGCTTTGCGCATGGCAGATACCGCCATTGTTATGTCTATGGACTTTGCTCGACTCATTTGGGTCGCTATCATTGGCATTTTCTGGTTTGGCGAACCGTTGGATTTGGGAACGGTGATAGGCGCTATTATTATATTCGGCGCTGGTTGGTATATTATTTTTCGAGAAGGCAAACTCAAATCAAAATAAGTCAACGAGCATCTCTATGGTGTGCCAACAGTGCACCGCAATGTTTAGTGGCGTGCACAGTGACACGGCCATTCAGTAGAACCGCGCGCTTCATCTGGCTTTGGTGCTCCGACTGTTACGAACATCTCACTGGAATCTGAGCATTGAGCTCTATCCAGCCAAATAACGTTCAACAATTCCTTGAGAATAGGCCGTGGCAACGCTTTCAACAAACGATAAAAAATCAAACGAAGATGAACTGTTGGCGCCATCGGAAATCGTTCGAACAACAGTGAAGGGAATGTTAAAGGCATCGCACACCTGCGCAACCGCCGCGCCTTCCATTTCCACACAAAGCACACTGGGCAAGCGATGTAGAATGCCACTTGACACATTAGGATCAGAAACAAACTGATCACCACTTGCGATATCTCCAACAAACACCTGGGGCCTGTTCAGGGAAAACTGCTCGAGCGACGACTCGTTCAAAGCGGTTGACAAATCATTCGCTAAAAAATCGTGTGCTGCGCATTGCAATCGATCCCGCCGCTCCGAATCCGTCGCGATCGCCCGACGCTTCAATAACGGTATTTCATGCTGCGCAATCATCGGTCGGGCATCCATATCGTGTTGGTAGAGGTTTTCTGCAACCACCACATCGCCAATTGACACCTGTGGAGCAATAGCTCCGGCCACACCAGTAAATAACACTTCCGATACGCCA
The DNA here is from genome assembly GCA_019634245.1 of Gammaproteobacteria bacterium. Next base: position 14,912 of record JAHQVR010000171.1, on the reverse strand, counting down.
AACCGAGTGATCAAACTGGTAGCGGTGGTTGCAGCAGCGACTTTGCCCCAGTGAGAAAACACTAGCACCGCGGGTTTATCAAAAAGCATCCCTTCATGAAAAGTGCGCCCTCCATAATCGACAGAAGAATCTACGTGCATTAGCGATAGCAGAGACGCGTTCTCCTCATGCATCGCGCTCATTATGGCAATAGTCATGGTGACTAAAATCCTCTAGGGGCTAGATCTTGATCGTCACAAGTACAGACACCGGCCAAATGGCGATAAGAGGTCTATAGATCTGCGACGTCGGATAGACTCGGTAGATCGGCACCGGCTCGCGTGCAGGTGATCGCCGCTGCCGATATTGCGAAGCGGGTGGCGCGTTCAAGGTCAACAACACCAACCAGTTGCCCTCTATCGATATGATTGTTTGTTTTCAAGTAATGCAGCATGGCAGCCTGAAAAGTATCACCCGCACCCACAGTATCCACAACGTCGACCGCAACCCCGGGTACTACAACCTGTTTACCGCCTCGTGCAAAACCACTGCTACCGTCGGGACCACGAGTTATAAAAACGAGCTCAGCCCCCCTGGAGAAGCAATCGGCCACAAAATTATCTTCCTTGCCTGACCCAAACAAAGTCTGAATATCCTCATCACTGGCTTTTATCAATTTAGCCGTTGCGGCAAACCCATCAAACGCATCTCTCCATTTATCCAGATCGGGTTCAACACTGGGTCGTAAGTTCGGGTCGTAGCTGATAAAACAAGATTCCGTCTCTCGATTTGCCAGTGTTCGCAATGTGGTCGCAGTCGGCTCCACTACTGTCGAATAAGACCCAAAGTGAAGGACGGTGACTGTGTCGCCCAAAGTCGACGGGAGGTCTTCAAGTGTCAAGTTCACATCAGCCGTGTTATCGGTATAAAACACATAGCTTGCTGAGCCATCGGCTTGCGTTTCAACAATGGCAAGGGTCGTATTCAAAGACGTATCGACGCTGACACCGGTATCGATATCATTAATTTCCAAAAATTTGCGCATACGTTGCCCGAATACGTCAGTCGACAACTTGGTGAAATAGCCAGAGCGGTGGCCTAGTCGAGACATACCCACCGCGACATTCAACGGTGAACCTCCGACATCTCCTGACAGAGATATGGCGGTAGGGCTAACCTCACTAGAATTCTGAGGCATCGCAAAAAGATCAAACAACGCATCACCGCAACTTAAAAACACCGATTCATTACTCCTAACTTTTGCGCTCTGGTCTCACTCAGGTGGCGTCAGCCCATCCAACGCGGACTGATCGAACTTTACTCTATGTTCAACTGCCTGAAGATGCCCGCAATGGTCGAGCACATAACACCTTTAGCTGGGAATTGAACAGCCACCGTAATCTTTGGAGTGGCAAATTTCTATTCTACGTTAAATCATTAATTTTGATGGAAAAGTACCAAAAAAACCGGCAGCAATCGGGCACAATTATGGTCATCGGTAGCGCTCAGCTTCTGTGCCATCGTTAGTCCGCAGAGGCTGAACTAACAATTTCTTTGGATTCCAACCTATCTGCAGGTTGGTACGTCTGACTTGGAGTAATAGTGAGTTCAACGTTTGATGTTGGCCTAATCGGCTGCGGCGACATATCTGAAGCCTATTTGAGGCTTTCACCACTTTTTCGCGGTATTACCATCGTGGCTTGCGCCGACCGAAATCTCAAAACCGCGGCAGCACGTGCGGATGAATTCAACATCGAAGCGCTATCAGTGGCAGATCTTCTGTCCCGCGACCATATCGACCTTGTCGTAAATCTAACCACACCAGAGGCTCACTACGAGGTTTCAAAACAGATTCTGGAATCCGGTAAGCACGTGTACTCGGAGAAACCGTTTGTACTATCTCGCGAATCTGGTGCGGAATTAATGGCTTTGGCCGCCGAACAAGGCCTGCGAATAGGGTCAGCGCCCGACACGTTCTTAGGGGGTGCGCATCAACAAGCCCGAGCTCTAATTGATGAAGGCGCCATAGGGAAGGTTCTTAGCGGCACTGCGCATGTGATGAATTTTGGTATGGAACATTGGCACCCAAATCCTGATTTCTTTTTTAAACAGGGCGCCGGCCCCATATTAGATATTGGCCCGTACTACATCACTAACCTAGTTCAACTTATTGGACCCATAAAACGTGTCGCTGGCATGTCAGCGATACCAAGCTCCACTCGTACCATCTCTTCTGAGCCACGTGAGGGTGAAACGATCACAGTTGAAACTGCAACCACCATTCATGCTGTACTCGAGTTTCATTCCGGGGCATTAATAACGCTTGGGGCGAGTTGGGATGTTTGGCACAACGGTCATCAATCGATGGAACTGTATGGTGAAACGGGCACACTGTATTTGCCTGATCCAAATTTTTTTGGCGGTGAACTCGTCTTAACAGACAAAGACACCTTAAAGGCACCAATGCCACCCACTGATCATCCATTTGCCGTGCCTAATGAAGAGCATGATGAAGGAATGCAGTCAAATTACCGAGTATCAGGATTAGCTGACATGGCCGAGTCGATTGCCCAAAATCGCCCGCATCGGTGCTCTGCTGAGTTGGCCTTACACGTGGTCGATGTCATGACCTCTATTTTAGAGTCGAGCGAATCCAGACAATTCATTGAGATTGAAACCACCTGCACTCGGCCAGAAGCCCTAACTAGTGAACAGGCGGCAGAATTATTGGCCTGACAGCAGATAATCTAGAAACAGGCTCGAATATTTTTACCGGACACCGGCCTGCACTAGGATGATGCGACACTCTTCAACCATGCTCTGAAGCACCGGCTAATCACCACCTGATACGGCCCTTACCCTGTTGGCAAACGCGCGAAGCGCCCAGCGTCAGCTGATCGTTCCTTCTGCTGTTAGGCCGGCAGCACGTAGGGTTGCGCTGATGATGAGCTCCCATTTTTGAACGATGTCGCAATTTGGCAATTGGTTTCACATCCGCTGATTAAGACACAGAGAGTTACTGAGAAATCCATCAAAGGAATTACCTCTGACGCCGATAGAACAGTATCTAGAGTTCACAAGATTCATTCCACGGACGACGAATCACGAGCCAACTAACTGGATCGAGACAGTTGTAAATGGGTGACACCTCAACACTCCGGCGTGATGCTATTCGCCACACCCAAAATGCCCTGCTGTATTCCGGCGTAAAATTTTCAGCTGTCGGATCACTCGCTGCTGCCGTCGTGTTGGTGACAACCTTTCATGAAATCGTCAACACCCACCTGTCCTATGTGTGGATGTTTCTCGTATGCTCCATTTACTTTGCCCGAATAGCAGATAGCTTCCTTTTCGCCAAAGACCAGCAGGCGGAGAATCGAACCGACTACTGGAGCTCGCGCTTTTACTGGGGCGCCATGTTCTCGTCCGCAGCTTGGGCTAGCTCGATCTGGTTGATGTTTCCAGCGGATTACCCCGCCTATCAAGTGCTACTCGTATTGACCATTGGTGCAGTGGCTGGTGGTGCATTAGCGTCCCTGCCGTACGACAATAAACTAAGTTTGACCTTCCAGTGTTTACTGTTTTTTTCTGTTGAAGTGAAACTCCTGACATTCGGGTCAAGCTTTTCCTATGAAGTCGCACTCTACAGCGCCTTCGTGTTTGGATTTTTAATTAGCTGCGGGGCAAAAGTGGGCGTGAATTACTTAGAGCTATTGCGCCTGAAACAAGATTCACAAGACACCAACTTGGCCGTGATAAAAGCAACAGAACAAATGGCCCAAATGGGGTATTGGCAATGGGAAGAAAGCGATGAGCATGTAACTCTATCGGAGAATTTGTCCAGACTTCTTGGCTTTGACAGAAAAACAGTCACCTTTCACGACTGTCTCGCTAAAATCTATCCAGACGATCGACATATTCTACGCAACTCCCTTAGATCAGTAATGGAAGGTGCAGAGCATGCGGAAGCTGCCATAGAATATCGACTAGGCATCGCTGGGGATACAGACTTTCGATACATCCGCCAATTGACCAGGCGCATGAGTGACTCGGAAGGGAAGATGTGTCTGTTTGGTTCTGTCCAGGATATCTCGGCGATTAAAACGGCAGAAGACAAAATATACAATATGGCTTATTACGATAGTCTCACACAGTTATCGAATCGAGCTCAATTTCATGAACATCTTGAAAACTACACCCTTCTCGCTAAAAAGAATAATCAGAAATACTCCATTATCTATATGGATCTCGACAACTTCAAAGGGGTAAATGACTCCTACGGTCATGAAACTGGTGACGGGTATCTATCGGTTTTTGCCGACTATCTTCGATCTATAGTAAGTCGCACTGATCTCATCTCCCGATTAGGAGGCGATGAATTCTGTATTCTATTACACGACATCACTGGCGACCAGGAAGTTAATATTATTGCTCAGCGTTGTCTTGAATTCAGCGATCAGCCTATCGAGATTGGAAATCATAGAATTCATCCAAAACTCAGCATTGGCATATCAATTTTTCCAGAACATGGGCAGCAACCCGATGAGATAGTAAAAAGTGCCGATCTTGCTATGTATCATGTAAAACAACATGGCAAACAGAACATTGCTGTATACAACGAGTCGATGGAAAAAGACTCCACTGAACGGGTGCGATTGGAGGCTGACTTACGTAAAGCACTTGCAGATGATGATTTCGAACTGTGGTATCAGCCTAAGTACGATATTCGGACCAACACGATAGCAGGCGCGGAGGCGCTTATACGTTGGCGTCATCCTGTTAAAGGCTTAATACCACCTGATTTGTTTATTACCACAGCTGAACGAGTTGGCGTTATAAAAGATATAGGCGAGTGGGTATTGGCAAGCGCCTGCACCCAACTCAAACAGTGGAACGAGCTCGGCTACCGTATACAAATGGCGGTGAATATTTCAGGTGATCATTTTGCGTCCAGCGGTTTTTCGGACCATGTAAAACAAACTGTTCTGAACAAGGGTATCCATCCAGAAGATCTGGAGGTAGAGATCACAGAAAGCCTAAGTAGAGACCCACTGGCTCATACTCGAATATGTCATGATTTACGCTCCGCAGGCATTCGAGTAGCGATCGATGATTTCGGAACTGGTTACAGCTCACTGTCCGTTCTTGGCGAATTGGAAGTCGATACTCTGAAAATCGACCGATCATTCATCCAGCACTTACCAGAGGATAAAGCCTCAAAACTGATGGTCAAAACCATTACCGATTTGGCACTCGGATTGGGTTACGAGTGTGTCGCTGAAGGTGTCGAAACTCAAGCTCAACTGGATTTTCTCAGAGCGCTTAATTGTCCTTATGTTCAAGGTTACTTTTTCAGCAAGCCCATTCTCGCCGAGGACATGTTGGAATTGCTCAGTCAGGACCAGCAAACAACTAACGTCGCATAAAGTCTGAATCAGGCAAACTGATTCGAGTTTCCAGGGTTTTTGATCAGACACGGTGTTGTTCAGACATGTCATTAATCAGAATTGGCTATTAAACAATGCCTGTTCACTGCAGTAAACGATTAACTTTAATAGTCTGTTTAATCTGTTTAATAAACAGAGTTCATAATTGTTAATTCGTCACACAATATTTAACGATTAACCGGTTGACCAATCACCCCAGATTCAGTGACTATACTTGCGATCCCTCGTTAACCAAAACTTGAGAGAGCGCAGATCCGGAGCTGCCTTTTCTCGAAGGTGTAATTGTGTCAATCAGCTTTTCAAAAGAGTACGTTCAGACCTTCATTGATCGCGAAGAATTTCGTCGACAATCCAACAAAGTATTGCATGGACATCCCTCCCCCATGCACTGGAAACCCTTGGCCGAACCGGTTGAGCATTTGCTCGATGAGCGCTCCGGCTATGCGATGACGTCCGACTTTGAGGTGAACCTCTATGTAGGCACTCCATTCTGCATTAAAACAAAGCCTGCTCGTTGTGGGTTTTGCTTGTTCCCTAGTGAAGATTACGAAGGCAACAAGGGTGTGGAAGCATACATTGCCTACTTAGAAAAGGAATTTGAAATGTACAAGCCGTTCTACGGTGGTGATACATTGGGCAGCATCTATTTCGGCGGAGGCACCCCGAATTTGTACCGCCCAGAGCACTATGGTCTCATCATGGGTTTCATTGACAAGCTCTACGGTGGCGTCCCGACGGACATAGAGAAAACGCTCGAAGGTATTCCTCAATTGTTCAACGAACCTAAGTTAAAAGCGATCAGCGAGGCCGGGTTCAACAGGGTCAGCATGGGAGTACAGCAACTTAATAGCGATCTAATCAAATACAGTGGTAGACGCCAAACTAGAAAACAGGTGTTCGATGCAGTAGATCTGTGCCATAAATACAACCTCGCTAACAGCATGGATCTTATCTACGGATGGCCAGAACAAACTGTGGAGAATATGCTAACCGACCTCAAAGACGCGGTAGCGGCAGGTGTTCATCATTTAACGCACTACGAATTAAACGTCGCGGGTCGCAGCGATTTTGCCTCTCCCAAAAAACGAGCATTGTTACCAACGATTCAAACTAATATCGAAATGTACCGTATCGCCAATGAATACCTACTCTCCGAAGGGTTCGAACAGGTAACTGTGTATGATTGGAGTCGAAAGCCACAGAGTGAGGAGGATGCACGAAAAGGCTCTTATGATTACGAACACTCCATGCACGATTTTGTTGACCAACAAGACGGTGAAGTACAAAAAACTCGGCAAGTTTGTGGCATTGGGTTTGCCGCCGTAAATTTCCATCCCAATAGCCTAAACTCCGATGATCGAAGCTGGATTTATATGAATCAGACTTCTCTAAAAAACTATTGCGACGATCTGGACAACGGAAAATTTCCGGTGGGACGGGGATTTATGTACAACCATCAAGATGTAAAACTTGCCTGGATATTTCAGTCTATGCAAACAATGTCGATAAATCACATCAACTATGAACAAATCTTTAGTGAGAGCTTGCTCCAAGAGTACGAACCAGTATGGGATGAACTGGAACGTCGAGGTTGGGCTACTGTGAGTCATGAGAACATTCAATTTATTGACAAGGGTCAATACTACATCCCGATGCTGCAATCTCTGATTGCCAGCTTAAGATTACAAGAAATTCGCAGCAGCCAGAAAAATAAAATTACGGAGATCCCAGTGTTGGTTGCAGCAGCTGAATGAGTGATAACAGTTCGGTACACTCCTTACAGAATACAACTGGCACCAAACTCGCACTCACTTATACCCCGGCGAAAGGCCAACACCTCGGTCCCGTCATTTTGGCTCACGGTACCTTTTCTAACCACCGTTCGCTTCGCCGATTGGCTGAGTATTTATCAAAGAACGGCTACGATTGCTGGTTACTCGACTTTCAAGGGCACGGCCACAGCGACCCACCTGCGTCAGACCCCAATTTTGAATCCATGTGCCTGGAGGATGCACAGGCTGCGCTCGATTACGTGCGCCCTCGGTATCCCAGCACGCCCGTAATCTGGGTAGGCCATAGCGGCGGAGGCTTAGGAATACTCACTTTATTGTGTCGGCAACCGGAAACAGCAAACCATCTCAAGGCCGTCGTAACGATAGGCAGTCAAGCAACTCATGCAGCGAAAGCTTGGAAAAACCGTCTGATTATTCAGCTTTCGCGAGTGTTAACAAAAATGCTTCGCCAGGCTCCTGGTCATTGGTTCAAACTCGGCCCTGAACCAGAATTCGGCCCAGTGATGGCACAGTGGTATCACTGGAATTTAAATGGCCAATGGCTCGGGCACGATGGTTTCGACTATGTACCGGCATTGGCCCACATTCACACGCCCACACTGATGCTGTCGGGTTCGGGGGATACGTTCATTGCACCACCTGAAGGGTGTCTGCATCTGTTCAATTCACTGTGCAGCAAAAATAAAAAATATGTGGAGTGCGGCCTGCACTCTGGTTTTTCAGAAGACTACAACCATGCCAGGTTGGTTAGTTCGCGCAATGCGTCGCAAGAAATATGGCCCATCGTTAGCCATTGGCTTAGCGAGCAGTAATATTACCAATCACAACTCTGCCGAGTACACATCGAATGCTGTTCGATAAAAGCGAATAACGCCACACTAACTTCGCGTGTGGCTGCGGCGTAATAATCACACACTCAAGATCAGCGTCGCGCCGTCCGCTAGCCGCACTCTTAAGGTCATATCTATCGCACTGATCCCACAGGAGTAAACGCGATGAGAGCTCCCATTGTAGCGGCAGCCACCACATTGACTGCTTTGATGTTATTCGCCTGTGCCCCTGAAGAGGGTGCACCTTATGCTCAATCTAACGGTTCGAATTCTTCTGCAACTGTATCGAGCACTGAACCCAACACGACTAATCCAGAGTCCACGATAGCTGCAGCTGCGCTTTCCGGTGGCTATTTAGTTGACGATGAATCATTCAATCTACTGAGTCCTTATGAACAATACCGAGTGGCAAATAAGCTACTTGCCACGGTCTACAAAGGGTTACCCGTGGATGAATATTTTGATCTCGATCAAGGATTTAATAATCCAATCACCATGAATGATGGCACTTTTTTTAGCGATTTAATTGCACAGCTGAATACGCCGATTTCTGACGAAGAGCTTTTTGAAATAGATCTCGTCATTCTGGGTAGTGAACAGGTGGATAGTGAAGGTTACCCAGATATCGAAGCTGATTTCGATTTTTCAAGAGACCGACCGCGCGAACTTCCGCTAGCCCGAATCAGCAGCTACCCAGTGAGTAAGCAAGGATTTGAACACTGGATGGCTTGGCACTTAACGAACTCTATATTGTTTTCACCCGCCACGGAAATGGATAGCACATCGATGATTGATGCTCAAAACATCTATCGCCGACTGGTGAATGGCATTTCTGAAGATGCGCCGATTGCAACGATTGTGTCAGCCCATATGAGGTCCTTGGAAAACTGGAGACGATTTCGGTCTCCTGAGGATAATACACGGGAGATGATGGAGATTTTCTTGGGTCTGGAAGATCAAGATGCCGATGTGCCAAAGGCATCTAAAGCGTGTCAGGATTTGTACTTAACAGATGACCGAGATGGCTATTTGTTAGCCTACACTGATTTTCCCAATGGCGAACCTCAAGATGTTCTCAACACCACAATCGTCAATTGCGATGACTTTTACGACGCCGTTGCCGCACACGAACGACTCATTCCCACGGTCGTATTTCACCTGGTAAATTTCTTTCACGCAGAGCATCAGTTCGTCGCCAAGCAGGCCATTGCCGCCCGTGTGCTTGAAAGCCAACCGGTAACCTTCACAGATGTGTTTGAGCAAATTCTTCTGTCTAAAGAATATTTGCTAGTGACCGAAAGACCCAGGGCGTTTGAAGAGGCGTTTCTGGCAACTGCAGAAAAACTACGCTGGCGTAAGCGCTCTGACCTTTTTAGAGGCATGTCTTCCGGACAAGGTGGATCCAGTAAGGCGTATATGTCAGAGATGGCCTGGCCTGCATTCAGCGCAAAACTCGGCCGGCAGGCGGGAATTGGATTGGATTCTTTGAGCTTTGCCAATTACCACAAAGCCTACCGAGAACTGCTACTTATTGATCGATCTCGTTGGGCTAAGCCAATGGGCTTCATCACATTGGATTCACCTGAGGAAGAGTTTGATGGTGAAACTCCAACCGACGCTCAATTAGCAGAATTCGAACGACAGGTCGCTTTAAACAGCCAGCTCAAGCGCCTGACCATTGAAGACCTTCTCAACTATTTGTTTTTAAGTGTTGTCGAACGCAAACCGGTCTCCGGAGAAGTCAACCATTTACTCACTTTATTCGATGATTCCGGATACATAAGACATGAGGAAGAGCGCGACTATGTTCAATCGGGCCGTATGGATGATCTGGCACAACTAACGATGGATTATCTTTCAAGACTACCAGAAACCTATTACCTCAAAAAAGATGGAGGCATATAATCATGAAACGCAGACATTTTCTAAAGGCAACCGGTGCGTTCACAGTAGCCAGTGCCGCACCCAGTTTCTTTAATCTGCCCGGCCTCATCAGCTCATCCGCTGCCGCACAACTAGAAGCGGCCAATTTCATAATGCCCGATCGGCTGCCCCAAGTAATCAATATTTTTATGTATGGGGGTGCCTCTGAATTAGCCGGTAACTTAACCAACATTCCACAAATAAACGCAGCCTCACAAAATCTCTATCCTGACGAGCTGCTCACTAATGCCACCCCCAATAACGACGGACAAATCACTCAAAATCGATTTTGGCGCAATGCCGGTGGTATCGAGATGGAGGATATGCTGGCCGCTGGGGACATGTCGGTCTACCGCACTATCAACCGGTTAAAAGACAATACTCGTGCCCATAGGCAGAGCATATTCTCATCACAGAAAGGCTCATTGAACATTGATGGTTCGCCCGGGATGGGCTCGACGATAGCGGCCGTGCTAGAGGCTAATAAAAGCTCCTTGAACGGTTCGAGTCAACTCAACGGTAAGACCTTGGAACAACTGGTGTTGCCCTTTGTTTCCTTCGAAGGCTCATCTGTGGCTTTTTCACCCGATGAAGATCGGGTGTTGCCACTACAAATGCGAGGTTTAAGTCTGGACGAAGAATTTAATAATCCGTATTCACGAAGTTACAGCTCACACGATAGCGAAATTGACGCATTGATTGAACAAGTGGTTAATGATGTCCAACGGGCCCGCTTCGCCAAGATACAAGGCGGCTTCGCGCTGAGACGTCAAATGGAAACGTTAATCGGAGGGCTTCAGCGGGCTGCCGACAATCCACTACCGATCATTCCTGCCTCTAGCACCGCTGATCCAGACGCCGACGCTGACACCGGCCGGCTCCGTTACCCTGATAACAATCGGTTCAGCGCTCGAATCAGAGCCGCCGTGACGCTAGCGCTGGAGAACCAAGATACGATGTTCATCTCCCTTGGTGGTGGATTAGGAAGCTGGGACGACCACGATTCGTCTCTCGAGGAGTACGCTCCCCGAATGCAACAGCTAATGGCCGCCATACGAGCTGCCACCAAACACATAAAATACTCAGACATCGCCTATGGCGGCAGTAGAGATACCGGAAATATTGTCATCAACGTGCACGGCGACTTCGGTCGAAATGTCAATTTAAACAATTCGGCTGGATGGGATCATGGCAATAATCAAAACCTGTACACCTTCATGGGACATTCAATTCGCCCCGCTGGTGCATTGGGCAAAATTGTCGGTGAAACTGAAATCTTTGGCTCTGCGTCCAATAACCGTTTATACACCCGGCCCACCGATTCGAGTTACCAAGCTGAGCCGATGTCGATCGCTGCCACGACCTATAAGTACTTTGGAGTTAATAACCCGAGAGTACTAACGATGGACTCTGTGTATAACCCCGAAGGGGATGCTGCGCTGGATGAAACTGTACCCGGGGTGGGGTAATAAAGATCAGCAAAACTGAGAATTGATCAGCTTCCCAACAGTATCGGTTAACCAGCGCGGCTCACTGTGAATAGGCCCGCTGGTTAACCATTGAACTGACCATAGTTTGTCATAATTGAATTAGATTCCATTCATTTAGTCGTAATCTCTGGGTGTTAATGTGACTGTCTTGAGTAACACTTACAGGCGCCCAGATGATATTCGAGAATGAATCCATGAATGGCAATGAATCACTGGAATTCGCCGAGGAGTTCGATTCGGTGGATTCCTCAGCGAGCTTATCAGTGGCTCTTGGAGCCCAGTGTCCTGCGCCATTTCTTAGCGAACGGCGATGGAATGATTTAATGAGTCAGTATAAGCTTCCGAACTGCCGCGATATTTTTGATCAACTGACTAGCGCGTATGCCCAACGACACCGTGCCTACCACACAGCGAGCCACGTCAACGAGTGTCTGTCCCATCTTGATGCCATAGAACCATTGCCTGTTCGCCCACAGGAAATCGAAATGGCTCTTTGGTTCCACGATGCGATCTACAAACCGCGCTCTACTAAAAACGAAACCGATAGTGCGAATTGGTGTGTTGAATTCATGCAATCCCAACTTATCGAGGAGCCCACCATTGCAAGGATTGAACAGCTAATTACGGTGACCGCACACAATCGTCTTCCTAATACACTGGATGAATTTTTAATCACCGATATCGATTTAAGTATATTGGGTGCTGAATCGAAGCGATTTGCCGAGTACGATGAAGCGATTCGCTTTGAATACAAATGGGTGCCGAATTTACTCTATAAAAGAAAGCGTAAACAAGTACTAGAGAATTTTTTAGCTCGTGAATCGCTCTATCACCTGGAATACTTCACTAGCCGATATGAACAACAGGCTCGTGACAATCTTAAAGAGGCCATTGCGAAACTCTAACCAACTCAGCTTACGAGGTTACTTCCAGAGATAGTTTTTCGAATCCAGTGGCCAGGAGTCGATGGTTCCTGCGACCATCTGATCGGCGTGTTCGCTGATTTTTTCAATGGGCATGACATCTCCGACGTGCCCACCAAGTGCCTTGTAGTCACTTAGACGCATGGTAAATTCGATGGGTGCAACCAACGCTGGTGTTGGTACATAGCCAAAAGAGTTCAGTGGCATGTCCATGACATCAACCATTATCGTAATCCCCCCACCAGGCCATCGATAAGCTGGCGCACCACCACAACTGACATGGGTCAGGCTGTGTTTAACCGACCGAGTTAATCCAACTGGGTTCTCGGTAACTCCGGCTCTCAACGAACCACCCGCGCCCCCCATAAACAACACAGTACAAACCGAAGGTTCACAATTCTCTGCGATCCTATCTACTGATTGTTCCAAGTCTTTAGGTAGCGTGTGTTCAACTGGGTTGAGTTTCTCATCCAGTTCAAAGTAGGCGTACTGTTCACCGGTGGTTGAAACCATTAAGAGCCGAAGACCGGGATACGCGATGTCGGGTTTAAACGTCTCAATAATGTTAAGCGGATTCTCGATATCGGTACCACCCCATCCGGACCCAGGTTCAGCGACCTGAAAATATCGACCGGGTGTGCTGCGGCGTCCACGGATTCGGATGCCTGTCGGTTTCATACCCAAAAGCTTACCCGCTTGATGTTCTGACAACACTCCAGTGATGTGGTCATCGACGACCACTACCTCATCAACATAGGGAGCCCATTGTTTGGCAAACATACCAATAGTGGCTGACCCACACCCCACTCGCATCAACTGCTCTCTGTGACCATTGACTATCGGTGCCTGCCCGGCTTGCACGGTGATCGCCGCGCCTTCATCAATCTGCATCTCCACCGCTTCGCGATTGCACAATTTCATCAGAGAATCACAAGTAATTCGGCCCTCTTTCTTTGAACCGCCTGTGAGATGGTTTACGCCCCCCAAAGAGAGCATCTGAGAACCGTATTCGCCGGTAGTCACATGACCAACCGGTTCACCATCCACCCTCACAGCCGCTTGCTCAGGCCCGATATGTCGATCCGTGTCGATTTTTATTTTGACACCGCAATAGCTAAATATACCCTCCGTCACCACGGTCACCATATCGACACCGTCGTAAGACTGACCAACGATGAACGGCGCCGGTTTATAGTCTGGATAGGTGGTGCCTGCGCCTATGGCGGTGACGAATGGTCTATCCGCTTTTAGTACATCGCCATCCCACTCCACGAGCTCGCCTTTAGGGAGAAACTCAACCGTTTTTGCCTCTTCTTTTTCACTTGCACGTGACAGCAGCGTGAAAGGATCAACTCTGACGAGATCCCCGCCTTCATTGGCATAACGATCACAAGCACCCGTACGACCGTCTTTGATGTAACACAGCACAGGACAAGCATCACAACGAATCTTGCCATTGGGTTCTGGTGGTACGGTCAAACGATACATAATGGCTTTCTCATCAGACGTTTGTCGAGTTGCGGATAGCGGCGCTAACTTTATCCGGAGTGGCAGGTAATTCAGTCACCAAAACCCCGGTAGCATGACGAATTGCATTGATGATCGCTGGAGCTGTCGGTATCAACACATGTTCACCCAGACCCTTGGCGCCATACGGTCCATGAACATCGGGTTCTTCGATTAATATGGATTTAATCGGCGGTACATCACCGATGGTTGGAATTAGGTAATCATGCAGATTTTCAGTTTTTCCTGGCAAGTAGCTTTCCATGAGTGCCATGCCAATACCCTGGGCGATTCCACCTTGAATTTGGCCTTCGACCAAAACCGGATTAATCACTCGACCCACATCGTGTGCAGCCGTGAATTGCTCGAGTTTTACCGTGCCTAGCGTGATGTCCACAGACAGCTCAACCATTTGCGCAGCATAACCAAACATCGCATAAGGCACACCTTGGCCGTGTTCATCCAACGCTTCGGTGGGTGGATCGTAAGTTTCGGTTGCGACCATGACATAGCCATCACAATCGGCAGGCAAATCGATCAGTGGGATCGCGATGATGGCTTGCTCGTTCTTCCTATCAATAACATGTAATGAACCATCAACGACTTTAAGTTCACTGTCCTTACCGCAATTGGTTTGCCTCAACACCTGTTCACGGAGATTCTCACCGGCAAGTCGGGCTGCATTACCAGAAACAAAAGTCTGTCTTGAGGCCGACGTCTTACCTGCATCGGGTGTTATGGCGGTATCGGCACTGACCAGTTGAATGTCCTGAACCGACACTCCCAAAGCGGTTGCAAATATTTGGGCAATCACAGTATTAGATCCCTGCCCTATGTCAACGGCTCCTTGGTGCAAGCAAATCTGGCCGTCTTTATTAATTCCTGCTTTAATCGTGGACGGGTTAGGTAACGATGTATTGCCGCATCCATACCATCCAGCAGCTACCCCGACGCCATAGCGCACGGTTTCTTGTAAATTCACCGCCTCTGCATTGCGCTGTGAAACGCGTTTAACAGAAGC
>JAHQVR010000170.1 GCA_019634245.1 Gammaproteobacteria bacterium | reverse complement strand
GTGCCCCTGTGTCAGTTTAAATGTGTGCTGGCACTTCAAGGTGTCAGGCGCATTATAGCGCTCGAGGTAATTTTGCGGATTGAAGAAGATCATTCCAACATTGGCACCCCCGGTATTATCGAGAAGCGTCAGTGTTATTCCACGCCGGATAATCATCGACCAATGCGCACCACCAGGCAATTCATCGGAAAACATCAGTTCATCAAAAGGATATATTTCTGCCATTATTATCGATGGGGTTGCCTTGGTTTTTTAACTACTTAGTTTTTTACTTGATCAGTCTTGACTGAATCATTTTTTTCCAGGATTGCGAAAATTTGATTTACCATTGCGGTTCTACATCATCACCCAACGGCGTCATGCGAATCATACTCTGGAGCGCATCATCATCTGCTACCGGGGGATGGATCAGCTCACTGATGTGCTGCCGCGTTGCAAGAAACGGCATCTCAAGGATTTGATCAGCCGTTCGTGGCCGCGCCACCGGTACTTCGATGTGTTCTTCTATCTGACCAGGGTTTGCCTTTAACACGAGAATTCGATCAGCGAGAAAAATTGCCTCATCAAGATCGTGCGTGATAAACACAATCGTAATGTCAATATTACGCCATATTTCCAGCAGATAGTTCTGCATTCTTCCGCGGGTTTGTGCATCCAGCGCACCGTAAGGTTCATCCATTAAAAGTATTTCCGGTTTGGCTGCCAGCGCTCTTGCAATCGCGACTCGTTGTTTCATACCTCCGGAAAGTTGATGCGGGTAGTGATTAGCGAAACGATCCAAACCAACGAGGTCAATCCATTGCATGGCTTCCCGCTGTGCGACAGACGTTGACACGCCAAGATTGCGCAAACCAAACATGACGTTATCCCTGACCGTAAGCCACGGAAACAGCGTGTAGCTTTGAAACACCATACCCCTATCAGGACCAGGTCCTGAAATTTCCTCGCCTTTCAAACTCACGGACCCTGATGTCGCGGATTCCAGCCCTGCTAGTATTCTGATTAAAGTAGATTTGCCACAACCTGATGGCCCGATAACGGTAAGCAATTCTCGTCGGTGCACATCAAAACTGATATCGTCAAGGGCTGTTATCTCACCACTATTGCTGTTAAAGGTTTTTCGAAGATTCCGAACCTGCAAAGTAACGTCACGCTGTTTCAGAGACTCAAATCGCTGTCGGACCTCATCAGATTGTTGTTGATAGACAGGTGTAGGCATCATGTACGGCCCCCCTGATCACGTGAACTACTATCCCATGGAAAGAACCGGCGGCCAGCCCATGCTAGTAGCATGTCAGTCACAAGGCCGATAATCCCGATGATAATAATCGCGGCGAACACATTATCAAAGTTTTTGTAACGCGCCTGTTGGGTAATGAACCAGGTGATTCCTGAACTCGTACCAATCAATTCTGCAACGATCAGGTAAGTCCATGCCCAGCCCAACAAGATGCGCAGATCACGGTATAAATCCGGCAATATACCTGGAATAACCACTTTAAATAGAAGAGCAACTTTGCCTGTTCCCAGTGTCAGTGCAGCTTCAATCAAAGCCAAGTCGAGCTTACGCGTTGTGTTGGCGACCACAAGAATCTGCTGGAAGAAAGTACCGATAAATATAATCGCTATTTTTGGTGCATCATGAATTCCCAGAATAGCGACGGCCAAAGCCCCGAAAGCAGGGGCTGGAAGATAACGGAAAAACTCGACAAAAGGTTCATGCAAGCGAGACAAAGTTGCATAGGTACCACACAACACACCTAGTGGCACACCTACCAGACTGGATAAGGTAAAGCCCCAGAAAATAATCGTGATGCTGTGCCACAGACTTTGATGGAACCACTGTTCGCTTTTTCGTCTTGGTTCAGTGGTAAAGGAGGTGTAGAGCGCTCGGGCAACTTCATGTGGCGCTGGCAAATACACCGGATTACTCGGTCTACCAACCGGAACCTCTCCCCCATTTGCAAGTTGATCGCTTCTCTCTTTGTTGAAACGAGCTTTGTCCACCTGCATACCAGATTTGAAGTAACTGACCGAGCCCGGATCGGTAACCTTAATATTGGGATGCCAAAGAAAAGGAAGGTAACTGACCGCCGACCAAATAATTAGCGGAAGCAGAAATGATGCGAAGCCAAGCAGGCGGTTTCTGCGTTTCGATAGCGCAGCTCTTGGTTGAAACCAGGGAGCCTTTCTTGTGACAGAATTTACATCAACATCGATATCTGCCGGGATACGGGTGGGTTCGACTGTCGATGGAGTCAGCGATGTCGATGCACCTGTCTGACTCATAACGTCGCACTGTTAAGCCACTGGTTATTTCTCAAGAGTCAGGCTTCCATCAATATAGCCATCTAAATCTTGCGCATCGGAGTAGACTTGATATTTGAGATTAAAATCATCTGAGATCTTAGATGAACCCCAGATGGAATCGAACCCATCCGCTTTAGAGAAGAATCCCTTGGCTTCATCGAGACTCAGAAGCCGGGTACCTTCAAGAATCGGTGCATATTCTTCAGGTGATAAGCCCACTCGCGCAGACATAATTGATAACGCTTCTTCGCTGGTCTCTTCATTCTGGATGAACGCAACCACTTTGTACCAGACATCGACAAGTTTCGACCAGTCTTCACGATTTTCCGCAAGACTTTGCGGAGACACGGCCAATACGTCATAGATCAAACCAGGTTTATCGGCAGAGGTATATAGTGGCTTTGAACCAGGTACCAAGGAAAGCGCCTGACCAGAGTTTGGTTGCCAGGCTACGATGGCTGAAACATCACCTGATGCCAGCACCTGCGGGGTCTCGTTAGTGGGCACATTAACAAGCTCAATATCGTCTTCAGTAAGACCCGCGTCTTCAAGTGCGTTGAGCAACAACAAGTGACCAACAAAACCGACCTCAACCCCAACCTTTTTGCCTTTCAAATCCGCAACAGTTTCAATATCGGGACCGGCAACCAGCATGTCATTTCCATTACTGTAGTCACCAATAATTATCATCTTTCCGACCGCACCGGTAGCACCAGTAACCAATGTATCGCCATTGGTCATTAAAACGCCATCCAGTTGACCAGCGGCAAACGCATCCATGGAAGCGACGTAATCGAACCACTCGAAAGTGACATCAATTCCAGCTTCGGCAAACCAATCCTTTTCGATAGCGACTTCCCATGCTACCCAGCCAGGCCAGTCGCTGTAGCCCACAGTCAAAGCTGCATGAGTACGCCCACTAACAAGGATTAATACCCCGAAGAAAACAGCCAGCAACTGGCGGCGGAGGGTTTTTACAGAAGAGTTGTTATACATAGCAGCATCACAGTTTCGGTGCGTGAAGCCAGTCAAGGTCAGACTCCGCTGGCTCATTAGTTATGCCACATTATGGGGCGACTCAAAAGTTCCTGTGATGCTAATATGTACTCACCCTGTTGCGATAAATGCAGCTCCATGACTCTACCCAGTAATCGAGGTATGAGCATTCATTAAGCACGATTGTTATTATCAATCCCACCCACAATGGGCCAGGACACTTAGTCCGGGCTCTACCCACTTAACGAGGGAACGGGCGTTCGCTACAAACGATGACATTACCAGCCAACGCGACACATGATGCTGGAAGCCTATGAGGTTACGCGAGATGCGGTTTTTGAAGACTTCAATAGCGCACTGGCGCGTGCTCTACGGAAATAGGCTGGTTTAAAGTATGAGGTTGCCATAAATCCAAATCTGTTGCACTCCTCCAATCCCTATTTCATAAACCCAACATTCTCCCATTGCACGCTACTAAGACCAAACGCACCATAGTTGGCAAGATCACTCCTCACAGCAATCAACTCTGGCCGTTGATATAACGGTAATGTGTGAACGTTTGTCCAGATGATTTCGTCGGCCTTGTTTGCCAGAGCTATTCGCTTTTCAGGGTCGATTTCAAAGGCTATCTGTTCAGCTAATTCATCCACTTCAGGCATTGAGAGCTGTGCGAAATTACTTCCCGACCCTGTGCCGTACAGTTGTTTAATACCACTGAACGGATAAGGTGTACCAATCCAGGAAAAAGCAATGATTTCAAATTCGTGGCCGGTGAGTGTTGGTCCAAAACGCGATACCGGCACTGTCACAATATCCAGTTGAATCCCGATGTCCTTGAGCATGCTTTGCGCTTGCAAGGCTTCATTTTCAGAAGCCTTCACCGTTGCCACCTGCGTAAATCTCAACACCAGCTTCTGATTGTCCTTCTCGCGTACACCATCGTCACCAACAATCCAGCCTGCTTCATCGAGCAGCGCACGCGCTTTTTCGGGGTTATAGTCCAGGCCGGTGACACTTGCCGTGTCCACAAAGCCAGCCTGCCCTTGTAGAAACACATGATTGTTTAATGGCTTAACGGGCCAATCGATTCCAGCAAGGTCACTGGCCGCAATCGATTGCCTGTCTAACCCATAGACAACCGCCTGTCTTATAGTGACATCTTGTAACAAGCCTGCCTTGGAATTAAACGTGAAGTGTCTGAAATTCGGACCACCTGCTTTACGCACTTGGGCATTTTCAACTCGACTTGCTCGTTGATATGCATCAGGATCAGATCCGATATCGAAAGCATCAATTTCCCGATTAGCAAAGGCTTGTGCCACGGCATCCGGTGCAATGGCCCGCCACACTATACTCTCAAGCACGGGTGATTCGCCCCACCAGTCTTGATTAGGTATCAGTGTCATGACCTGCTGTGTTTCATCAAAACTGCCAACTTTAAAAGGGCCTGATAACCAGTCGTTGTTCAATTCACTCCAGCCACCATTGAACACTTCAGCATCCATAATACTTTCAGCTCTAATAACACCTGGCGAACTAAACCCTTGGCTCCAGTCCGGGAATGAGCTTTTATAGGTAACCGTTACGTCGGCTTTATCTTCGCCCAAGACAATGCTCGCGATAGGTTCATAGTGCTCGGTAGAAACACAGCTAAACTCGGGATTATCACCGTTGCACGCTTTCCACTTCGCGATCATGTCTTCGCCATCAACCGGGCTGCCATCACCCCAGACCGCATCCGGATTCAGTTTATAGCGCACTTCAGTGGGGTCTTCACGAACAACCTCAACGGAGAGTACATAATCTGGATTGGGCGTAGGGACACCCGCTTCATCAAAAAGAAAGAAAGCTGGCAACATTGAGGATAGGATGTCAGAGTTGTCGCGGTTATTGCCATCCACATGCATTGGATTCCAATTCTCGGCAAAGCTTGACACGCTTAGTGTCAGCTCACCGCCTGTCAATGCACTGCGCTCCTGTGGATTTATATCCTGTGCAGTCACCGAAATTGGTTGACTGCCCGAGCTTGTCTGCAGAGAATCAGAGTCATCCGCGGCATTCGAGGCGGAAGAATCTTCCTCTTTACCACAGGAAGCTAGAACAAACATCGAAGCAATCAAAAGCAGCAGTGAACAAGGATTTTTCACGTTAGTCTCCAGTCGGTTATTCGACAGACTCAATAAAATGGCAAGCCGCGCGATGGGATCTCTTCTCCCTGCTATCGTACAACACCACCGGCTCTAAACTTGGCGACTTTTGCAGGCACACGCTCTGTTGTTCATCGCTCAGCGTTTGTTTTTTCGGGCAGCGGGTATGAAAGTGACAACCCTCAGGCGGGTTGCTGGGGTTAGGCAACTCACCCAGTGGTGTTTGCCGAACGCGCCTAGCCTCTTCATCCGGATCGGGCACGGGCATGGCTGAAAGCAAACACCGGGTGTAAGGATGAGCTGGGTTTTCGTACACCGATTCGGCGCTACCGGTTTCAACAATCCTACCAAGGTACATGACCGCGACACGATCTGCGATGTGCCTAACTAAGGCCAGGTCATGTGCCACAAACAAATAGGAAAGCCCCTGGGACACTTTCAATTCCTGCAGCAAATTTACGATGCCTGCCCGAATAGACACATCAAGTGCTGAGACAGGCTCGTCAAGAATCACTAAACGAGGCTCAAGTGCCAGTGCTCTTGCAATACAAATGCGCTGACACTGCCCACCGGATAGTTGTTGTGCAAATCGATCGAGATAGCTGTTATCCAACCCCACAAGCAACATCAACTCGTTTACTCTTTGAACAATAGACTGTTCCGTGTAGGCAAACACACGAAGTGGCTCAGCGATAAGATCAAACACGGGCATGCGCGGATCAAGCGATGACATCGGATCCTGAAAAACAATCTGCAGTGATTTGCGCACCTCTAAACGCCTCAAGGGCGAGTTAAGTTCCGCGACATCTTGACCAAAAAGTTGAATATTGCCGTGCGTGGGGGGTTTAAGATCCAAAATCGAAAGGGTCGTTGAGCTCTTACCGCAACCTGACTCCCCAACCAATCCCAACGTTTCCCCTTCATTGATGGTCAAATCGATTCCATCAACGGCATAAACAGTGCCTACACGTCTGCGGAATACACCACCTGTGAATAGTGGGTAGTGTTTTTTCACAGCGCTCATTTCTAATACGCTAACCGATTGCCCACTCTGCCCACTCTGCCCACTCTGCCCACTCCGTTCACTCCGTTCACTCTGTTCGCTCTGTTCGCTCTGTTCACTCTGTTCGCTCTGTTCGCTCAGAGATGTTTCACCAGAGGACTCACTCAAGTGGGTGTTCGATGATTGATAGAGTTGAACGTGAGTCAGTGCTTGTTGTTTGATGGTTTGGTGATGAACACAGGCGACCCAATGATCTGAATCCGCCACCGATTCCAGAGGCGGTTCGATGACTAAACAACCTTGGTCTGCCAGCGGACAACGTGGTGCAAAGGAACAGCCGGAAGGTAATTTAAGTAGAGATGGAGGGTGGCCTTCTATCGCACTCAATCTACCGGTAGTGGTGTTGCCTGACTTAGTGTTGCCAGCTTGAGGCAATGAGCCCAGCAAACCCATGGTGTAGGGCATGCATGAATCATAAAACAAGGCGCGAACACTGCCTTTTTCGACAATTTTACCGGCATACATCACCATTGCACTATCGGCAATGCGTGCCACCACGCCAAGATCGTGAGTTATCAAGAGCAACGCAGCTTTTGTCTGCTCACAGGCTTTTTGCAGTACATCGAGTACCTGTGCTTGAATAGTTACGTCCAGCGCTGTGGTCGGTTCGTCAGCGATGATCACATCCGGGTTATTGGCAATGGCCATGGCGATTAACACGCGTTGCCGCATACCACCTGAAAATTCGTGCGGATAGGCTGTGATACGCTCATTGGGTTCAGGAATACCCACACTGTCTAACAGTTCTACCGCTTGTGCTTCTGCTGCTTGCTTTGAACACGATTGGTGGGTTTGAATGCACTCAATAAGTTGCTCACCCACGGTATAAACCGGCGTCATCGATGAGAGCGGATCTTGAAACACCATCGCTATAGACTTACCTCGTAGCGATGACAGTCGCTCATCATCTGCTCCTAGCAATTGCTCTCCATGCAACCTGACAGAACCTTCCACGCGAGCGTTCTCGGGTTGCAGTCCCATAATAGCCAGCGCGGTAGCCGATTTGCCAGAGCCTGACTCACCCACAATGGCTAGCGTTTCTCCTGCGTGCAAGGAAAAATCCAAACCCCGAACAGCCGCCAGAGTGCCAGATTCTGTCGCGTACTGAACGTGCAAATCGCGCACTTCCAGTGTCGGTTCCCCACTCATACGCTATTATCCACGGGCAACTGAACCGCCTGTCACGCTAGCGCCTGGGTCGAACGCATCGCGAAGTCCATCACCAATGGCATTCACCGATAGTATCAGTAACACGATGGTTGCAGCAGGGCCTGCAAACAGCCAAGGAAAGCTGCTCAATTGCCGTGCGCCCTCACCCAACAAGGTGCCAAGTGAAGTGTCTGGAGGCTGTACACCAAAGCCAAAATACGCAAGGCTCGTCTCCGCAAGTATGGCGCCACTGACGTTCAACGTGGCATCAATAATCAGTAAGGAAGCAATGTTTGGCAATATATGCCGAAGAACTATTTTCGGCCCAGATAAACCCATGTAACGCGCAGCGACTATGTATTCACGCTGTTTGATCGACAGAGTTAGGCTACGCACAACTCTGGCTGATAGCATCCACCCAAACAAGGTAAGCAATAAAACCAAAATGAGCCAGGACCCGGTATCACCTGCGGAATTTCCGGCAACCAACGCAATGAGCAGGAACGATGGAATCACCAGCAACAAATCAATAATCCACAGTGAAAATCGTTCCAACCAGCCGCCATAGTAAGCAGCAAAAGCGCCAACTATGGCTGCGATAGTAGTCGTTAATATTGCAACGACCAACCCAATGATGAGCGATTTGCGCAGCCCATGCAGGGTTAACGCCCACATATCTCGACCTGATTGTGTTGTGCCTAATG
>JAHQVR010000169.1 GCA_019634245.1 Gammaproteobacteria bacterium | reverse complement strand
CAATGTTTTGATGTACAACACCGAAGCATTTAAATCACCACCCGAAAGCTGGAGCGTCGTGTTCGAAGAAACGACTCTGGACGATGGCCAGTCCAACAAGGGGCGAGTTCAGGCCTATGATGGCCCGATACACGTTGCCGATGCCGCCAACTACTTGATGTATCACCAGCCCGAGCTCGGTATAAAGAGCCCGTACGAGCTGAACGATGAGCAATACAAAGCCGCACTTGATTTACTTAGACAGCAAAGAAAACTGGTATCTCGTTACTGGCATGATGCTTTTATCCAGATGGATGATTTTAAGAACGAAGGTGTCGTAGCGTCTGGCTCGTGGCCGTTTCAGGTAAACCTGCTTGTAAGCGAAAAACTCCCCATTGCCTCAACAATTCCGGTGGAAGGCGCAACAGGCTGGGCGGACACCACAATGATGCACACGGATTCTGAAAATCCTAACTGCGCCTATATGTGGATGGAACATACACTAGCGTCGAGCTTGCAAAGTGACCTTTCAGTGTGGTTTGGCGCAAACCCGGCAGTACCCGCAGCCTGTACCGACGGACGTGGGATGCAAACTGCTGAGGGTTGCACCACCAATGGATTCGATGACTTCGAAAAAATCAAATTCTGGCAAACGCCCATTTCCAAGTGTGCAAGCCAGGATCAATGCGTGCCTTACTATCGTTGGGTATCAGACTATATCGGCGTGATCGGCGGCCGATAGTCTATAGAAGCGCAAGGCACTCCCCCGTCAGTCTATGGCGGGGGCAAAGCAAGCTATGACTAGCGCCGTCTCACTTTCTTCACTGAGCCGCCATTATGGCGAGGTGAAAGCTGTAGATCAGGTCGACCTGGATATCCAGTCCGGTGAATTTTTTGCGTTGCTAGGGCCATCCGGTTCCGGCAAAACCACCTGTTTGCGTTTAATTGCAGGATTTGAAAAACCCACTAGCGGCAGCATCCAGATATTTGGTGAATCGGTTGACGATATCCCCCCATACCGACGTAACGTCAATACGGTGTTTCAGGATTATGCGTTATTCCCGCATCTCAATGTGCTCGATAATGTCGCCTACGGTTTAATGATTCGCGGCGTGAATAAACAAGAACGCCTTAGAGAAGCCAATCAGGCTTTGGAACTCATCCAATTATCAGGGTTCGGCGAAAGGAAGCCGGCACAGCTCTCTGGTGGTCAACGTCAGCGTGTTGCACTCGCGCGTGCGATTGTGAATAAACCCAAAGTACTGCTGCTTGACGAACCTTTGGGAGCACTCGATCTCAAGCTGCGCGAGCAAATGCAGGAAGAGTTGAAAGCCTTGCAAAAAACCCTTGGTATCACCTTCGTGTTTGTGACCCATGATCAGGGAGAAGCGCTGTCCATGGCAGATCGTATTGCGATATTTAATGAAGGGAAAATCATTCAGGTGGATGCACCGGAACGTTTGTATCAGCAGCCCAAGACACGCTTTGTGGCAAACTTTGTCGGTTCATCCAATGTCATATCCACCTCTCTGGCTGGAATTGAATCTTCCCATCCCTGGGCGAGCCTGCGCCCAGAAGCCATTCAAATTTGCTCTTCCGGCCGTTTTACTGCAACCGTGCTGGGTTTACATTATCTAGGCAGTCATACCCGCGTTTCATTGCAAATCGATGACGTGAAATTAAACGTGTTGACCAGCTCTATCGGCGAATTACCGGCGGAGGGAGATCAAATCAAAGTTGATTGGAATGCTGAAGACGTCAGAGTCATGGAGGGAGAATAAGGGTGATAGCTGCAAGCCCTGTTGTTGCGCATAGGTCCAGCTGGTCTGGAGCGCTCTCTGACATCATCTGGAGAAACCCCAGAATGTTTCTCTTCCTGCTGCTGCTGCCGCCGATACTTTGGCTTGGAGTGGTGTATATCGGTTCCTTGTTTGCCCTACTTATCCAAAGTTTTTTCTCTATCGACGAGTTTAGTGGCCTGGTCAAACGTGAATTTACCTTAAAAACCTATCGCGAATTATTTCACCCCGCAAATCTCGACATTATCGTCAGAACAGTATCCACCGCGATCGTTGTGACCATACTCGCGGCGATAGTTGCCTTTCCTATCGCCTACTACGCGGCGCGGTATGCGAAAGGAAAGTGGAAAGCCGTTTTCTATCTCGGCGTAATGCTTCCGCTATGGTCGAGCTACCTGGTTAAGGTTTATGCCTGGAAGCTCATTCTGGCGAAAGAAGGGATTCTTAACTGGCTGTTTGCCAAGTTACATCTCACCTGGTTGCTGGATGCAATGTTAGCGATACCGATTATTGGCGGCAACTCCCTTTCCGTTAGCTATCTGGGTACCTGCATCGTGTTTTTGTATGTCTGGTTGCCATTTATGATATTGCCACTTCAGGCAGCGCTGGAGCGGGTACCTGAAAATCTAATTGAAGCTTCTTCCGATCTCGGAGCAGCACCAAAAACCACCTTCCGCCACGTAATCTTGCCATTAGCAATGCCTGGACTTATCGCCGGCTCTATTTTTACCTTTTCATTGACGCTCGGAGATTACATTATTCCGCAAATCATCGGCTCATCGCGATTGTTTATCGGTCAGGCGGTATATGCCCATCAGGGAACCGCTGGAAACATCCCGCTCGCCGCCGCGTTTACGGTTGTGCCCATCATTGTCATGGGGTTTTATCTATGGATGGCCAAGCGCAAGGGAGCGTTTGAAGCGCTATGAAAAATCGGTCGGGAGCACCAGTTTCATTAAAGGCAGCTGCTGCAGCAGGCTTGTTGTTCTTACACCTCCCAATCCTGCTGATTTTCGTCTACGCCTTCACCACTGAAGAACGCAGTTATCAGTGGCCGCCTCCTGGGTTCACCTTAAAATGGTTCGCAGTGACCTGGAATCGCCCGGATGTTTGGGAAGCGCTCAAACTTTCGGTCGGCGTCGCCTCTGTGGCAACAATCATTGCCCTGGTACTGGGCACATTATGCGCAGCGGCAGTGTCTCGCAGCAAATTCTTTGGCAGAGAAACTATTTCGCTGATGGTGATTTTGCCTATCGCTCTTCCGGGTATCATCACTGGTATTGCCTTACGTTCCGCGTTTAGTTTGGCTGAAATTCCTTTTTCAATTTGGACCATTGTGCTCGGCCATGCAACGTTTTGCGTCGTGGTGGTATACAACAATGCTGTTGCAAGGTTCAGACGAACCTCTGCTTCTTTAATTGATGCGTCCATGGATCTAGGCGCAAACGGCATCCAGACTTTTCGCTATGTGATTTTGCCCAACATTGGCACCGCTTTGTTGGCGGGTGGAATGCTGGCGTTTGCCTTGTCATTCGACGAAGTCATCGTGACAACTTTTACCGCTGGCCAGCAACAAACGCTACCAATCTGGATGTTGGAAGAATTGGTGAGACCAAGACAGCGGCCAGTTACCAATGTGGTAGCGATGGTGGTAGTACTAGTGACATTTCTACCGATACTCGCAGCTTACTATCTCACCCGTGACGGCAGTCATATCGCCGGCCACGGAAAATAATTTTGCATCACTCACTCACAAACTATTTTTTGCCATGACCGAAACTGATAATAGAGTCTATCTAAATGGATATATCGATGTTCCCATTGATCGTCTTGCTGATGTTTCTGCGGCATTACCCAAACATATCGAACTCACCCGTGCGGAGCCCGGCTGTGTTTCATTTGAAATTACCGCTTCCGATACTGTCGAAGGCAGACTCAACGTTGCGGAAGTGTTTATCGATCAAGCCGCATTCGACGTGCATCAAGCAAGAACGAAAGCATCCGACTGGTTCAAAACGACCGAAGGAATTCCCAGGGAGTATTCGATCACTGTCGGCAACAAATAATATTGATTGTTTATCGCTAGCGAATAGATGTTTGGAAATATCTATAACAAAGAAACTCCCGGGCAGCTTTATCATATTGGCAGTCATGGGCTGACTTGTGAACTGGCGGAACCTGACGATGCGCTCAAACACCACATCCACTACTATTGGTTAATGCAGGTCGGTGACCAGTCGGTAGACCTTGAGGTAATCCCGGACGCAGCGACCGATCTGGTGATGTCACCAGAGCTCCCTAGTTTTTCCGGTGTTTATCTGCCCACAACTGAAAAGTTTACGATCCCACTCAATGGGCCAATCCATTATGCCGGGATCTGCTTCCATTCTGAAACTGCCCCTGCCTTGCTTCGCGCAAGCGTTGAACAAATTCGCACTCTCGATCTGGGAGTCGAGACAACCAAAAAACTAGGGCTGGGTTCCCTGATTGAATCGATCTTAGGCATCACCGACATAGAACAACTGAGAAATCTGTTCGACACATTCTTCAGACACCGTCTGGACAAAAATGCACTTACAGTGCGGCCTGCAATTCTCCGCAATCTCGTTGATAACCTCGAACCAACGAGTATTAGCGAGATCGCCAGTCGGGTTGGCGTCAGCGAAAGGCAATTTCGTCGTACTGCAACGAATCTCACTGGACTAAGCCCTAAGCAGCTACAACGCATCCTCCGACTGCAAACTTCCTTGCACGCTATGTTTGATCAGTACTCTGGCCCAGATACAGACAATTTCTACGATGATTCTCATAAGATTAAAGAAATCAAGAAACTCACCGGCCTCACGCCGGGGCAAATAAAAAAGCTGGCCGAAAAGTACAATTTATCTGAGTGACGTTTCGATATTGTTCAGTTTCTGAAACAACGATAGGAATTGAACATGATTGAAATCAACGAATCTTTCCCTCTTTACATCACAGATAATCTTTCAAGTCTGAATGAGTTTTACCAAACCCATTTTGGATTCACCGCTGTATTTTTTGAACCTGATTTTTATCTGCATCTTCTGCATCCTGGTTCAGGTACACAAATCGGATTTCTAGCACCAAATCATCCTTCGCAGCCCGAGTTTCTGCACCCTACTGCGAATGGGGTGGGAACGATCATCACATTTGATGTTTCGAATGCCAAAGCCGCGTTCGAGTCAGCCCAAGCTGACGGTCATGATATTTTACTCCCCTATACCGAGGAATCTTGGGGACAGAATCACTTTATCCTTCGTGATCCACAGGGCTTTATGGTCGACATTGTCGAACATGTTGAAAAGTAACCCAATTGAAGCCAGGGAAACTCAACGGCGTTTTCCTGGCTTCCAGTGTTGCTCACTACAGATATTTTTTGACCATCAAGATTCCAACAGCCACCGCGGGACCAACACCCAAGGCAAAGAGCACAGTACCTGCACCCACAACTCCACCGAGATACCAGCCGACAGAGACTACAGTCACTTCAATGGCGATACGAATCCACGCAATAGGCAACCCGGTCGCTTTTTGCAGGCCAGTCATCAGCCCATCTCTTGGTCCGGCGCCCAGATTCGCGGTCAGATAGATTCCTGAAGCAATACCCACAACCAAGACACCTATCGCCGCTTGAATCAACTGCCATGGATAGAACTCTGGATATGGCAAAAGTGGCAGCGAATAGTCGATTACAAAAGCGATGATTAACGCATTGAGAATGGTACCCATACCAGGTTTTTGCTTAAGTGGTATCCACAGCACCAGAACCGCAAAACTAACAATCATGGTGGTAAAGCCGATGGACCATCCTGTTTTTCCCGCTATTCCCTGAGCCAGTACAGTCCACGGGCTGACCCCTGCATTGCTCGCGATGAGAAGTGACTCCCCGAGTCCAAAAAGTACTAGCCCAAAGTTGAGATAAAAAAAAGCCTTTAGGGATGGTTTTAAATTAAACGGAGACGAGGAACTCCAGGATAGCGAGGGAACCTGTTTGACAGAAAAGATTTTGAACATGCGTGAGATCCAACGCCAGGGGAAGGCAGCAAGCTACCACTTTCCCCAAACCTTTGGAACAGCATCAGGGTTTTTACTGATCTCAGAACCCTATGACGCGACTGCCTTCATAAAACGATCTCGGATGACCACAGGGTCCATCGTAATCACCGGAACTTTTACATTGCCTGATTCACATTTACAGACAATGATCGTCATCTGGTGACTGTCCAATGCTTCCTGAAGCACCTTGCCAGTTTCCTCAGCTTCACACTCGACAACATTATCACAACCACAGGCCGTAGCAACCGCGGCAAGTGACGTTTTCTTGCCTGCATAAGTCGGTTGATCACCGGTTGAACCGTAACTGCCGTTATCGACGATCAGTAAAACAAAATTGTCGGCCACGTTGTTGGCAATGGTTGGCAAGGTGCCAAAGTTGGTTAACACCGAACCATCACCATCAATGGCAATGACTTTCTTTTCTTGTGCCAATGCCAAACCCAGGCCAATAGAGGAAGCCAAACCCATAGTACCGAGCATATAAAAATTACTCGCTTCATCTGCGATGGAATGCAATTCTTGACTTGGCAGGCCAATGTTACAAACGACAAGTTGTCCTGAGAGAACTGGCGCAATTTCTTTTAATACTTCAGATCGAATCATGATTAATACCCCTGCCAGAAAGATGCATCGGTGAGAACAGCGACTGGTTTGTTACACATAAATGTATGTTTGAGGATGGCATCAAATTCATCAACATCACTTTCCTGATGGAAGTGATAAGTTGGGATATTCAGCTGTGCGAGCAATGCTTTGGTATGCACTGCCATTTCCACCTGGCAGGCAACTGGTTCACCCAGCTCTCCCCGATAGCTGATTAACATAGGCAGTGGCATACGATAATACTGGGTTAACGTCACCAGCGTGTTGATGGTGACACCAATTGCCGTGTTTTGCATAATAATCGCCGGCCGCTTACCGCCCATGTAGGCACCCGCACACAATCCCATGCCTTCATCTTCCTTGTTCGAAGGAATATGGTAAATCTCATCACTCTTCTCAATTTCATCGATTACCCCAGCAAGTTGTTTGCACGGCACTGTGGTAACAAATTTGACCTGATTAGCAATTAGGTCTGCTACGATTTTTTCACTCACTGACATTACGTCATCTCCTGCTATTTCTGTAAACACCTGGCCCGGAACATTACATCCATCCCGGACCAAGCGTGAAGGTACGTTTAGAGCTAAATGGTGAGCTTAAACTCTTCGTCAGGGAAGTACTTACCAAGACGATCATCGCCGGTTCGTGCGTGTGCTTCCATCCCTTCCAGTCTCGAGATGCGGGCGGTGGTAGCGGCGACTTCTCTATTCGCTTCTCTCGTCATTCGTTGGGTAGTCACGGTCTTCACAAACTTACCCGCTGACAATCCACCGGTATATCGAGCCGCACCTTTGGTTGGGAGAATGTGATTTGTACCCGAACACTTATCGCCAAACGCCACGGTGGTTTCTTCACCGACAAACAGCGAACCGTAGTTCTTCAAGCGATTGACCCACCAATCCAGATTCTCGCACTGTACTTCTAAATGCTCCGCTGCATAAAGATCGCTGACCTGTGCAGCTTCTTCATCCGTGTCACAAACAGCCACTTCCCCATAGTCTCTCCATGCCACCTCCGCGGCGTTGCGTGCGGTTTCGGGTAGTTTCTCGATATAACCTGGCATCAATGCAATGACCTCATCCGCGAGCTTTTGATCGGTACTAATCAGCCAGGCTGGTGAATCTGGTCCATGTTCCGCCTGCCCCACCAAGTCACTCGCTACAATATGTGGATCAGCACTATGATCAGCAATGACGGCGATTTCAGTTGGCCCCGCGAACAAGTCAATGCCAACCCGCCCGTACAACATTCGCTTGGCTTCCGCGACAAATCGGTTCCCTGGACCGACGAGAATGTCGGCCGGCTTTCCCGTAAACAATCCAAGTGCCATGGCGACGATACCCTGTACGCCACCCAAAGCAAGAATCGTGTTTGCGCCACAAAGATGCGCGGTATAAAGAATTGCGGGATTCACTCCCTGACCGGGTTTGGGTGGTGAGCAGGCGATCACATGTTCCACACCAGCCGCTTTCGCCGTCGCTACGGACATAATCGCTGAAGCGACATGGGCGTAGCGTCCTCCTGGTACATAACAACCTGCGGCCTGCATTGGAATTTGTCGCTGACCTGCCCAAAGACCCGGTGATAGCTCCACTTCAAAATCAATCAAGGCCTCTCTCTGTTTCACGGCAAATTTGTGAACACGATCGTAGGCGAACCGAATATCATCTTTTACCTGCTGCGTCAGTTGATCCCCTGCCGCATCAATTTCTTCCTGGGTGACTACGATGTTTCCTTCAAATTTATCCAGGTCTTTTGCGTACTGAATACATCGCTCCTCACCTCCAGATTCGATCTCATTGATCATATTTTGAACGATTTCCCTGGTGTTATCTTCGCCAGTGGCTGAAGTTTTAGTCGCTTTCTTGATGTATCGAATCGTCACGGAATTACTCTCACTAAGTCGTTGATCTACTGCCCTGATTCGGCGTTTTGGCCCATCAAAGCACCCTGTCGCCCAGTGAAAATAAAGGAATACTTGGCGACAACTAAGAATGTATGCGCTTACATGAGAAAAGTATGCGCTTACATTGATAGAATGTCAAACTTCTATTCCATGCTCCACTAAGTGCCATTCACGATGTCAAATAAAGCAAAACCACCTGTGCAAATGGATGTCGCCAAACTGGCTGGTGTGTCTTCAGCCACGGTCTCAAGAGTGTTAAATCACTCTACATTAGTGAAACCTGAAATCAAGGCCCGAGTTGAACAGGCGATGCGCGAACTCAACTACATGCCAAATGATGCAGCCCGATCGTTGGCATCAAGAAAGTCGCGGACACTCGGAGCCATCATCCCCACTTTGAACAATGCGATATTTGCCGAGGGGATTAATGCGTTTGAGCGTGTCGCCCGCGCTTTGAATTACACGCTCCTATTGTCTGTCTCTAATTATGATCTGGATGAAGAAGAAAATATCGTAAGAAAGATGGTACAGAAAGGCGTAGACGGTTTAATGTTAATTGGCAACGATCATCACGCATCTACGTTTGAGCTGTTGCGCAATTCTGGATTGCAGCATGTGTGCGTTTGGGCTTACCAAGAAGATTCGAAAGTTCCCAATATCGGATTCTCAAACACGGATGCCATGGCGGTACTAGTGGATCATCTTGTTGAAACAGGCCACAAAGAAATTGCCATGCTATCTGGCGTAACCAAATCGAACGATCGTGCCAGAGAACGTTTAATGGGCGCCAAGCAACGGATGAAATACTACGCTCTACAGTTAACGGATGATCGGGTTATCGAAGTACCCTACTCCATTCGAGCAGCGCGAACCGCGTTTTCTCAAATAATGGAAACCTCTCCCTCAGCGATCCTTTGCGGTAACGATGTTATCGCATTTGGTGCTGTTCTCGAAGCGCAGTCTCGCGGAATGCAAATTCCCAGTGAAATCGCGATCACCGGGTTTGATAACCTGCCACTTTCTGCGGAGCTCTCTCCGGCGATTACTACCATCGATGTTCTTGCAGACGAAATGGGAGCGTTTAGTGCCAATGCATTGATCGCCGCGATAGAAAGAGAGACAGCGGTAGAGCCACGCTGCTTTTCAACCAAGTTAATTGTTCGCCAGACGACGGCTAAGCCACAATAACAAACAGGCTCATCATGCACAGGATTGAGGTATTTTACTCCCTGCAAAGCGACTACTGCTATTTTCTATTAGATCGGCTCATTAAACTGGAAGGACAAAAAATAGACATTGAGATTCGGCCGGTATTGGGCGGCGTGTTGCGTACCCCCGAACGCTTCCAAAACCGGGATAAAGTGGAACAGGGCTACTTTGAAATCGACACAGCTAGAACCGCCCAGTATCTCGGTTTGCCCTATGCCTACCCCAATCCTTCTCCGATTCAATTTAAGCCAGATACCGTTTGGATAGCCGAAGAAGAACAGCCACGGAACGAATATCTGTACCGGCTGTACGTGGGAGCAGTGCAAGCTGGCCACGGGCTTGCATTCCTTCACCATGTTGGCCGCATGCTCTGGGATGGTTCAACGCCGCTATGGAACGAGGGAAACTATCTGTCGAAAGCAATGACCGCTGCTGGCCTTGAAATTGAGGCAGTGCTAGAGGCTACACCTTGGAGTAAAGCCAGGCGGTTACTCGATGACAATGCGCAAGCAATGATTGAGTATGGACATTGGGGTGTACCGCTGCTGGTGTACCAAGACGAACCATTTTACGGACAGGATCGGTTCGATCAATTGCTTTGGCGAATGAACCTTGATTAAAAGCCCGCACGACAACGTGGAACACCTAGAGAACGGCTCCATTGAAATTGCTAAAGTAAGTCAAGTCGGGGGCGTTGAAATACTTCCTCTTCTACGATTCTGCCGGCCATGCGGAATATTTCTTGAGTCTGTCGTCAATCACGCACCATTTTACTTTCGACTTTGTAAACTGGTGATACTGCATCTCTATATTAGGTTCCCCATCGAGACTTCCTAAACTGATAAAGATGTATTCTGGATCATCAACGTGGGTGGTTACCAGAAATGAGCCGCAAACAGAACAGGAAAACCGTTTTGTGTCCGGAGTCGGAGAGAAAGTTGCCAGCAGTTCTTCACCACTGACCCAATCAAAGTAATCCTTCGATATTCCGCCATAGGCGGCGAATGCCGCACCGGTTAACTTTCGACAGATGGAACAATGGCAGTAGCAGCAGCCGGATAATTCGGCAGCACAACGGTACCGAATTTTCTTGCACAAGCAGCTTCCTTGGAATTTCATTCTTCAACTCCGAATAACAACTGAATACAGACAGGAATCACTTCTCGGTCTGCTCGCATGATTCGTTCATCTATCAAAACCAATCACAGCAATTTTAGGCTGATTTAGTACCCAGAAATAATCACTAGAAAAACAATCGCCGCAAAACCATACGGCAGCAACTTCATAAAAAAAGCTCAAATCAAGTTTAAAGGTGTTGACATATAGTTTGACATAATACTATTATAGTTTGACTTCGAACTATATTTTTATTGCCATGAACCAAGGGAAACGTAAATTTATGAAAATTTTGGGCGGCGGCGCCATCTTGGCAGCTACCAGCGCAACCTACCTGATCACTCGGAAACCTAACACCGCTCTGCAACCATGGGTATTGCCAGGTGCAGACGAAATCGACGTTATTCGTAAGGGGTTGTCCTATGCCATCCTCGCCCCCAACCCGCATAATCGACAGCCATGGATAGTCGATCTCAAAGAGAGCGGACAATTCACATTATTTGTTGATCAGAACAGACTGCTGCCACATACCGATCCGTTCAGTCGTCAGATCACTATTGGTCTTGGTTGCTTTATCACCCTGTTTGAGATGGCAATGAAACAACAGGGATACGCAACAACCTATTCTTTTTTTCCAGAAGGCGATGCGATATACGGCAAGCGTGATCTACCTGTGGTCACCGCTAAAATCACAAAGAGCGAAGGGATATCACCTGATCCATTGTTCCAATATGTATTACACAGGCGATCCAACAAGGATCCATACGATACAACCCGCGCCGTTTCTGAAAACTTACTACAGAAGGTCATCGATGAAACCGGCTATTTTTCCGAGACTGGAGGCAGCGTGCTCCCCGCTGATATTGCTCGTTTTCGGGAACTCACACACAGCGCACTGCAGATCGAAATCGATACGCCAAGAACCTACAAAGAGAGTGTCGACCTGTTCCGTATAGGTCATAAGGAAATCGACAAAAACCCAGACGGTATTGATTTTTCAGGGCCTTTGTTTGAGACCCTGCGACTTGCTGGGCAGTTTTCGAGGGAACATGCCCTTGATCGCAGTTCCGTTGCTTACCAGAGTGGACTGGAAGCGGTATTCCAAAATACGGACTCTGCGATGGGACACATATGGATAGTCACGCCAGATAACACCCGATTGTCGCAACTTCGAGCAGGTGGCGACTGGCTTAGAATGAACTTACTCACTACCCAGGCGGGACTTTCCACTCAACCGCTGAGCCAGGCACTACAGGAATATCCGGAAATGGAGCAGGAGTACCGTAAAATACACAGTATGATTGCTCCCCATGGCGGAACGGTGCAAATGTTTGCACGAATCGGCTATGGCATAAAACCGGACCCCAGCCCAAGATGGCCACTAAAAAACAAAATAAAGAAGAACAGCTAGTACTCGAGAGCGTTTTTGGATTTTTTATTGAAATAGGAATCATCCATCAGCTTTCATCGACGGCATTAAACAGACGGCTACCCCAGGGCATGCATGTGTCTCATTTTTCGGTGTTGAATCATCTTGTGCGGCTCGGCAATGGCCAAACTCCTGTGGAAATCGCTCGTGCATTTCAAGTGACTAAAGGAACCATGACCCATACACTTTCCGAACTTGAAAAACGCGAGTTAATCACCCTCCTCCCCAATCCTGATGACCGCAGGAGTAAACACGTACACATCACATCAGAAGGCACGTTGTTTAGGGATAACGCGATCGCTTCATTGGCACCCTATATCGCTTCTCTCTCCAGCGTCTTAGATATAGACGCCATCAAAACCATGACCTCGATGTTGCAAAACGTGAGAACTATTCTGGATAACAACAGAGATGCAGATTAGTCAGATTCCTTCAGCCTACAACGCAAAATTCATTCACTCGATTTTTTCATTCGGCGAATTTGAATTTCAGATTCATCTACTTGTTAATGTCCATCTATCACGGGATATAGCTCTATGCATGCCATTCGCGCATGTGGCGGTAGATTAATCGCGTACATAAATGCCCGACCAATGTCATCCGGGCGCAATGCGTCTGGTTTCGCGCTATCAAAAAACGGCGTGTCGACCATTCCGGGGTCAATACTGGTCACCCGAACACCTTGTTGCTCCAGTTCATTCGCGAGATTCTTGGCATAGCCACGTATAAACCATTTGGTAGCGCTATACACCGAACCAGATAGTGCACGATGTCCCGCCTGTGAACCCATCATCAAAAGATGGCCTTTCGTTTTCTTCAAATGAGGAATCGCATACTTGCAGGTTACTGTCACCGCGAAATTATTGACCATGACCAGCTCCCTGAAATTGTCGATATCGCCATGCTCAGTGCCTTGGGCAATCGCACCGATACCCGCGTTCGCGAAGACCACATCAATGGCAGCAAATCGGTCGATCGCCTGATCGAACAAGGCCTTTTGCGCATCGGAGTCAGTGACGTCACATTCAATTGCGATCGCTCTTTCGGCCCCGATTTCATTCACTAGTGCATTGAGCTTATCGCCAGATCGAGCGGCGAGAACAAGATTGCATCCCGCTTCAGCGGCGTGTCGGGCACATGTTTCGCCAATTCCTGACGATGCACCCGTGATTAAAACAGTTCTGGTATTCATTGTGTTTTCGGACGGTTTTATTGAGTTGATTGTATAAAGCCAAGCGCTAAATCGAAAGGGCAATACGCTTTGCAAGTTTGAGGATGATGGTCAGCTGCTCATCATGTGAGACAACAGAAAGAAGTCATTGTGTTTTCTGGGCACTTCCTATATTTCCTTCTCGGGCTATCGATCCTCATCTCTATGCGCAGAGCTTGCTTACTTATATACACTTACATAGTCACTACGAATGGAAGCGGTGTTAGAATTTTATGTTAGCAACTTCCCCGATAATCCACTGATTGCGCTAAAAGGAGATGATATCAACGAAGAGATGAATCGGGCTAAGGTACATGTATTAGTAACAGCTCCTTAATTATATCGTCATGTAAAAGCGCACTAGCATGAATATTTATCTTGAGTTTGGTGATAGATGGTTAGAACATTTCGATCCCACAGCGCTGGAAACTAACTGTACAGGTACAAGCACGAAATGACATCGCGGCGGGAAAAATTACGCGAGTCTGTCACTCGCCCGCGTGTTCTATAGAAAGGGTGCTAGACCGATAAACGGATTGAACCTGGGAGGTGGAGGTGCTTTTTTAGGTTCTTCACCTCTCTCTATTGCTTGAATCGATCCTTGGATGTCTTGGATGTCTTGGATGTCTTGGGTGCCGGTTTCCTTTGCAGTCAGATTCTCTTCCTTTTTTTGTT
>JAHQVR010000168.1 GCA_019634245.1 Gammaproteobacteria bacterium | reverse complement strand
TGAAACAAGCAGTATTGTAGACGTTATTGCGATAAGCAAAGGTCAGCGAGTAAACAAGGGTGACACTATCGTGAATATGTCACTCGAAGGTCGAGACAACGATCTACGCGAAGCCCAGGCGCAGTTAAAAACAGCCACCAGCCAACAAAAAGCCGCCGCCTCTCTGCGCCAAAAAGGCCTGCAATCACAACTACAACTTGAGCAAGCCCAGGCTGCACTTGCCGCTGCCCGGGCACAGCTTGATCGCATCCAGCGCGACATTGCCAATACGCAAATCCGCGCTCCTTTCTCAGGCGTTATCAACGACGTCCCAGTAGAGATTGGTGAAATGATTGATCGCGGTGACATCATTGCAGAGCTAGTCGACAACAGCGGTTTTACGGTCACCGCTCAAGTCGCCCAGCAAACCCTGACAAAACTTGAGCTGGGCAAGTCAATCAACGTAGAACTGATCAGCGGTGATACCCTGCCCGGCAAGCTGACTTACATATCGTCCGTAGCCGACAGCGCTTCACGCAGTTTCACGGTTGAAGCCGAAATCGATAACGTCGAGGGTAAATACGCCGCTGGTGTCAGCGCCTCTCTGATAATACCGGTAGAACAAGTAGAAGCCGTATTCATATCACCGTCTGCTCTATCCCTGGGCGATAAAGGTGATATTGGCGTAAAAATCATTGATGAAAGCGATCAAGTGGTGTTCACCCCGATCGAACTGGTTAGCTCGTCGTTAGATGGTGCCTGGGTGACTGGTATTCCCGATAACAGCCGGGTCATCACGCTCGGCCAGGGATTTGTCAAGCCAGGACAAGCCGTTGAGCCGGTTCCGGCAGCTAACGCATCAGAAAAGGCCAGTTAGATGCACGCCATAATCAGCGCAGCGTTTGATCGGAGTCGAACCGTATTGATGCTGCTGGTCTTTTTGATCGCAGCCGGAATTGTTGCCTACAACAATATTCCAAAAGAATCCGAGCCCGATGTGCCGATTCCAATTATGTATGTATCAATGAGCCACGACGGTATCTCACCTGAGGATGCAGAGCGGCTGCTTGTGCGTCCTATGGAAAAGGAGCTGCAAAGCCTCACCGGCGTAAAGGAGATGCGCAGCACTGCCAGTGAGGGGCATGCATCAGTTTTGCTGGAATTCGATGCAGGCTTTGATGGCGATCAAGCATTACTGGATGTGCGAGAAAAAGTGGATGCCGCCAAGTCAAAGTTGCCTGCCGACACCGATGAACCAACCGTCAATGAAATTAATATCGCGCTGTTTCCGGTTTTGAACATCAGCCTTTCGGGCCCTATTCCTGAACGCACGCTTATCAAAATCGCGCGCGAGCTCAAAGATTCACTTGAAGCGCTGCCCGGTGTGCTCGAAGCCGACATTGCCGGCGAACGCGAAGAAGTGCTCGAGATAGAAGTTGACCCAAACATAATGGAAACTTATCAGGTCGACTTCAATTCACTGTTTCAACTCATCAGCAATAACAACCTGCTGGTGGCTGCCGGCGCAATAGACACCGGCGCTGGTCGCATGGTGTTAAAGGTGCCAGGCATCATTGAAAACATTGAAGACGTAATGAACATGCCGGTAAAAGTTACCGACGATGCGGTTGTGGTGTTTCGCGATGTGGCCAACATCAGACGCACCTTCAAAGACCCGCACAGTTTTGCCAGACTTGATGGACAACCCACACTCGTACTCGAAATCAGTAAGCGTCTGGGCGCCAACATTATTGAAACCATCGACGATGTGCGCGCAACAATCGAGGCCAAAAAGGATTTGCTGCCGAGCAACCTGGAAATCGGATTCCACCAGGACAAATCCAAGCAAACAAAAGAGATGCTTGGAGACCTGCAAAACAACGTTGTTTCAGGGGTCATTCTGGTCATGATAGTGATTATGGCCGCACTGGGCGTGCGCTCATCCATACTGGTTGGCTTTGCTATCCCCGGCTCATTTTTGACCGGCATCCTGGTTATCTATGCGATGGGTCATACCATGAACGTCATCGTGTTGTTCAGTTTAATACTGGTGGTCGGCATGCTGGTCGATGGTGCCATCATTGTGTCCGAGCTTGCTGATCGAAACCTGAGTCAGGGTATGTCCAAAGCCGATGCGTACGCCAACGCTTCAAAGCGAATGGCCTGGCCGATTATTGCATCGACCTTTACCACGCTTGCGGTATTCGCACCATTGCTGTTCTGGCCTGGCCTCATAGGGCAATTTATGCGTTACATGCCGATCACGGTTATCGCTTGCCTGATTGCTTCCCTGGCCATGGCCTTGGTTTTTATTCCAGTAATTGGAAAAATAATCGGCCGCAAGCCTGATATTGCTGTTGCCACAGACAAAGACAGTTCCAATCCAAAACGAGCGCAATTGCAACGTGTTCTGGCTAACCCGGACAGATCAAATGAAACCAGCAACATTGTAGCCCAGGATATTCTCGATGCGTCCAGTAGCGGTGCGCGTGGTCGTTACCTCAAAGTGCTGCACAAACTGTTGCGATACCCGAGCATAACGCTGATCGCCGTTCTGCTGTTCACCGTGCTGAGCTATGTGGTTTATGGCGTGTTTGGTAAAGGCGTAGAGTTCTTCCCAGACATTGAACCCGAATCACTTATCGCAAAAGTGCATGCCCGGGGCGACTTATCGATTTATGAGCAGGATAAAATCCTTACACGCGTTGAGAATTTACTCATAGGAAATGACGCTTTCAAGTCGGTTTACACCCGCACAGGTAACGATTCTCAGGACGAAGGTGGCGATGTCATTGGCAATATTTCCTTGGAGCTTAAAGACTGGAACAAAAGGGAAAAAGCGGTACATCTAATTGCAGATATGGAAAAAATGGTGGCTGACATCGCTGGCGTGCAAATTGAATTTCTGAAAAACGAAGGTGGTCCGGGTGGTGGTGGCAAACCCATCAATATTCAAGTCAGCGCATCAAGCCTGCAAAAAACCTACGAAGCAGTTGACTACATTCGCAACCAAATGACCAAGTTGGGCGGATTCGCAGGTATTGAAGACAATCGTCCTTTGCCCGGCATTGAATGGCGATTAAATGTTGATCGTCAACTGGCAGCGCAGTATGGAGCAAACATCGCACTAATAGGCAATGCCATACAGTTGATCACATCCGGTATTCGAGTGGCAGGTTACCGGCCGGATGATGCAACCGATGAGCTCGATATTCGTATTCGCTACCCTATCGCACAGCGTGATCTCGATCAGATTTCCGAGTTACGCGTACTGACCAACCAGGGCATGGTCCCGATTTCTAATTTCGTATCGCTTTCTCCGGCACCGAAAACCGGGGTGATCAACCGCATAGACGGTAAACGGGTTATCACCATCCAGTCTGATGTTGCCGAGGGCTTTTTACCCGACACGCAGAAAAAAGAACTGGAAAAACAGCTAATGGCTGGACCGGTCGACCCCGAGGTATCGGTGAAATTCAAAGGTGAAGCAGAAGAGCAACAAGAAGCCGCCGTCTTTTTGATTACCGCCTTTATATCGGCCATTTTCTTCATGATGATTATTCTGGTCACCCAGTTCAATAGTTTGTATCAGGCGATTCTGGTACTCAGCGCTATTCTATTTTCAACCTCAGGGGTGTTAATTGGATTGCTGGTAACAGGACAGACCTTCGGTATTGTTATGGTTGGCATCGGTATCATTGCACTTGCCGGCATTGTGGTGAACAACAACATTGTTCTGATCGATACTTACAACAAATTCCGACAAGCCGGCTCGTCGGCTTTTGATGCCGCAATGCTCACAGGTTCTGTTCGAGCACGACCGGTGTTTCTAACCGCACTTACCACCATACTTGGCCTGATGCCCATGGTGCTGTCGATGAACATTAATTTTTTCTCAAGGGAAATATCATTCGGTGCACCCTCAACGCAATGGTGGACGCAATTAGCCAGCGCGATCGCCGGAGGCCTGGCATTCACAACCTTACTGACCCTGTTTCTGACGCCATGCTTGTTAGTACTTGGGGCCAAGGTCAGCGCTGCCCGTACCATCCGCAAGCACAAGCCTCGTATGCGTGCATTGGCCGGCAAATCGGCTCCTTCCGGGGCCTAGCCGCTAGCATTTTTTGTCTCTTGAGGCCAGCAATAGCAAAATAGCGCCTAATTTGAGCCCGGATTTTGAGTATTCAGATAGGAGGTGTGTGGCAGCATTTTTGCCATACACCTCCTATCTGAATACTCAAAATCCGGGCTCGTCTAGCAAGCCTAACAAATGCACGAAGCAATACTACATATTGGCACTGAGAAAACCGGCAGTACTGCCGTGCAAAACTATCTGCTGCACAACAGTGCTGAACATATCAAGCATCACGGGATTCTCTTTCCTTACCAAACCTGTGGCCTGATCAGCAATTTTCGGTTGGTTTTGTACACCAGGTCAAAGATAGACACAAGCCTTGCACAGCTGGATAAAAATACGGCTCGTATCCAAGCCAATGATCGAAAGGAATATCAAAACTGGAAAACCCAATTCGCAGCTAATCACACCAAAGCAATCAAGCATTTTCAGCGGACTCGAAAAAACTCGAAAGTCGTTTACTCATCTGAACACTTTCACTCCAGAGTGCACAATAAAAACGACATTCAATTTCTTAAATCCTTTCTGGAATCCATGTATGAGCGAATAACCATCGTTTTTTATGTGCGACGACAAGATCAATTTGCGTTAAGTGCATTCAACACGGCCGTACAGGGTGGGCGCTGCACAGAGATGGACTTTTCAGCAATCAGCCAAGTCATTCCCTACTATGATTATCTTTCATTGGCGCAAAGATGGTCCAACGTTTTTGGCACCGAAAACGTCAAGCCAATTATTTTTGACAAGAATAAATTGAAAGATTGCGACGTTACCAAAGACTTCGAATTTCAAATTGGGCTGGATGACAGCAAGCACGATCTGTCTAAAATGAAATACCATAAATCGAATGAGCGACTATCCTATTCAGCGCTACAGGTACTGATCGAGTTCAATTTGATCAAGGACACAGATGCCAGGCTTAAGGGTATGGATAAAAATGCTATTCGGCAGCAGCTTGTGCGTAATGTGCATTCGATAAAAGACAACTACGGCACGATTCGACCAGCCCGATCTGACGTTACCGCATTCTACGAACACTACAAATCATCCAATGAAGCGCTTGCAAATACCTGGCTCAACGGTGAAGGGTTTAGCACAGATTTTTCCATGT
>JAHQVR010000167.1 GCA_019634245.1 Gammaproteobacteria bacterium | reverse complement strand
CAATTTGCTGAAAACGGAGAACACATCCTCGGGAGTGGATGCGAGATTTCCGTTTGCCAGGTATACAGATTCTGGGTCTGGTCGGTCAGAGTGGCTCATCGTATTGGAAAACAACTAAGTTGGTCATTGGCACAACATCAGAAAAACGCGCCATCAGATGTTACCTCAAGCGAAGACCGTATGGCACTCCCGATGGCTGGACAGGAAGATGCGGCTGATTTCATCGTCGTTAATCCAGTAGAACAAACTGACCCTGTTCAACCTGATGACTCTAGCGTGGACTCAATAGATCTTCAAAAAACCAACCGGCAAGCTCATGTCGACCTGTCACACCAGCCTTCTTGTAGATTTTGGTTGCTTGCTGCCTGACCGATTTTTCCATAGTTTTCCTAATTTCTGCCACTTCCCGGAAAGACAAACCCTTGATGAGCATCAATGCTATTTGCTGCTCAGTGGACGTTAACGCCCACTGATCAAACTGATTTTGCATGATGTTCCGATATTTCTTT
This sequence comes from Gammaproteobacteria bacterium, assembly GCA_019634245.1. The sequence goes on along the minus strand of JAHQVR010000167.1, from coordinate 6,663 downwards.
GCAACCTCCAATGCAGACTCATCAAATTGCTGCAATCTGCCCCGGGCAGCAACGAGCTGCTCCTGCATGGAATGTAGGGACTTCTGCTGTTCAAGATAATCAAACATTAGTAACAGCAAGACAACATTACTAAGGATAAAAATTATAACGTCGGCAATCATGTTTGATAAGGGTTCACCGTGCGCAACTTCCTGTACCAATTCAAACGCACTATCAATGACCACAAATACGGTAAAAACATAAAACAGCCTCGTTCTGTGCGGTGGTCGCAGAAATAGACCTAGCATGAAAATGTTCCTTTTTATCAACCAGTTAATTGTACCGGACAAATGTCTAATTAACAGAAGTAGACATATGTCTACCGTTTTTTCAGGTGTTACGAGCGTATGTCCAGTGGCAACCGCCAACGATCTTGTGAATGATAAATCACAGATGTCAATCTGGGAGCAAGTTGCAGAACAATGTATGCACTTCTGATGGCTCAAAGAAAACGATTCGAGCTGATCAGTTGCCCTGCCTATGCTTCTACCGCAATGCAGCGAATAACAATTAACTGGAACAACAAGTAGTGAATACTATTTTTAATGAGAAACGTTTACCCGCGTCACTAAGAAACATGTGTTTATTTCTCCTTGGCTATTTTCTTACGCCCATTCCGTGCATTGCTCTGGAAGGTCCGTATTTAGGCCTGGGCTGGAACACCTATTTCATGAGGGAACAAATTACAAGTTCAGACAATCAGTTTGAATTATCACATTCCACCACTTCACAGTACGACGGGTTTTTAACTCAGTCACTGGGTGACTATGGCTTGGGTTTTCATGTCGGCTTCAGAAAAATATTTGAGAACAATTCAAGTAAAAATAGAATCACACTGGAAGGTCAAATATTTTTCAACGAACAGAATATTTCTATGGAAAGCGATTTTTCTTCGTTTACCCAGTTTACTCGAGCAAACTATAATTATGGTTTCAGGATCGCCCCTGGATACCAATTTGAAAGGCTGCATGCCTATTTGATAGTGCAGGTGGCTATTCAGAATATAACGACGTCAAATAGTGCGTTTGACAACAATGGAACTATTCACGATGTGGGAGACGACGGTACGATATCAGGCTTAGTGTTTGGTTCAAACGGGGACGATTTTTCAACTGAAGTTGTTAGTTTTCTTGGCGGCTTCGGTCTTGAGGTCCCACTAAAATCCAATTTGTCTTTAAATCTGGAATACAGCCCGTTAAAACATCTCGAATATGCGATTAGGCACAATAGCGATCGTGAATCGTATTTTGTGAACGAACTGGTGCTTAATCAATTGCAAATCGGGCTTAGATATTGGCTATATTAAACTTAAGTGGTTCAAATGCCCCAGTATGAAGTGTGACTGAATTTGGCGGATCCGAATCAAGACGATAAGTGTATGTGAGGCACGTAGATGGAATTGGTGTTCATACTGTTTACGATGTTGTTTGCGGTGGCGCTGGTCTTCGTAAAGCACAAGACTGTGGCGACCGGAAAATTTAATTATCGGAAGAGACCAGCCTTATCTACACCTGCCGAAGCAAAGTTTTTTGCAGTTCTAGATCAAGCGTTATCTCATATTATTGGTAAAAGTCGGGACTTGATCTAGCAGGCAGTACACGAAATGATCTGGATTTTAATCTCTGCTAAGTTCGCATAGCGGTCATTCACGCTAATGGTATCCAGGATGCATGGAATCCTGCCGGTACGCGATGTGGCAGATGGATTGTGGCTTGAGGTTCATGCTCTATATCATTTGTATCCAAGATAACTAGATCGCTACTATCCGTATCTCTTCGATAGACATATATAAGTAACCAACCATCGTCTTCCGAGCTTGGATCTTTCTTTGCGACAAAGATGGGTTCACCATTTTGATCCCCAGCAGGAACCAAAAATCTCTGTATGTTTCCTGTGTTCAGATTATATTTTACGACTCCTCGAATCTCTTCATTGGTTGGTTGTTCGGCTGCGTACAAGTAGCTGTAAGGTAGTCCAATCAGCGATTCATTAATGCGCGGGAGCTCAATGCCGAGATCGTCTATGCCAGCTTCAGTAACTTCTTCGGTTTTAAGGTTGATGGTATAACGCCATAAAACACCTAACGGATTAGCGTCAAATACTTTCTGGTCGAGATTTGTCCGTAGATACCATGGGTAGCGCACCGCATCTACGATAACAGTATGTTCATTCGCATTGTACGCGTTTGAAATATGCTGAATGAAACATGGCTTGATTTGCAACCATTGAACATCGCCACCAAACCGCGGAATTACACCGATTCGAGATTGTCGCTCCTCATGCCAACGCAATGGAATGCTGAATCCCTGCTGCAACATGTCGAAATCAAATGCAACGCCTAAGTCAAATAAAACACTGTGCGTTTTTGTTATGGCAATGTCGTGCATCATCATTGGGGATGGTATTTCAATTTCGGTTGAAAAAAGTTCATCTCCATTGGGTCCGGTAACCCCGTAAGATAGCCATGGTTGATTCCAGTCAGTACGAAATGTGACTAACTCACCTGTTACAGAATCTTTTTTTGGATGTGCGGAAACACCATTCTTTATTCCGTTTAGTCTGCTCTCCCCTAGTGAATCCAAATCCGCATTGATAGACAGCGGCCTTGCTCCCTCGCCAAGCGCGAGAAGTTCTCCAGCGTGATGAATGAAGTTGACGTTTGGATTAGTGTCCAACATCAAACTGACATTATCGGTGGAATGATAGACACCCCATTGCCTGGTACGCGCCCAGCGGTTTTGATACCGCACAACTTTACCGTCTTCGAAGTACATACCGTGGAACATGGCGGCTTCAGGCCACCATGAAAGAATGTCTTGCCCTTCAAAACGTCCACCCATGGGATTGGGGCCATTTCGTAAGAGCACACCATTCAATTCGATAGGGATTTCGCCCGTGACCTTAAACGATGCAATATCAAATTCACTGGACAGTGGTGCGAGTGCGCCTTGGTTCAGGTCGAAATTTGTCATACCGACAGCTCACGGTAAGTTAGTTGCTTTTTGTGGCTAGATTATTTAAGACATTTGTTAATTCAGATCTAACAGAGCGTGGAATAGGGAGAGTGGCTATTTCGTCAAGCACCAGACTGTTTGAATCTCGCAATAATTCTTCGCCTGCAGGAGTCAGTGTTGCAACGCTTTGACGAGCATCTCGCTCGCCTTTCACAGTGACGACATAACCCAGCTTTTCCAGTGGTTTAAGTGCTCTAGTGACTGCCGATGGAGACAAGTGAACAGCTCTTGCTAGATCTACCCTGGTAGCAGCGCCGTTGTGAAAATCCTTAAGCTGCTCTAACAAAAAATACTCTGTAAAACTGATTCCTTTTACATTTGAGAGCACCCGATTCAATCGACTTTCTATGCTGTTTGCTGCACCCAATAAAGCAAACACAAATCGCGTATTTCCTATATTCATACATGCAATATACATGAGCTCTCATGTATATTGCAATTAATATTTGGTTATTCTTGATTTAGCGATGAGGGGGTTTACTGGAAGAATGGCAGCGAACAATCTGAGGCAGACCGACAGCAATAATACCGCTGTTATCGTCTCCATCGTCGGCACATCACACGCGCAGCCCATGACGACCTCAGGTTCCCCGTCCAGCTCGGTACCAGCGCACGGCCAGATGCCGATACCGGCCTCACAGTGCTTTATCGCCCGAAGCATGTCCATTGAGGTGCGAGGTGACTGGATATACCGGCAGGGAATGACCTCGCTGGGTAGACAGGGAAGCTAAAGCCAGGAATCTAGGGTTAGCCCGGCTATTTATTGCGTAGCAAGTCCAGCTATTAGAACTACGCCGAACAGAACTATGCCCCAACTTAAATATTTTAAACCTGCTGGCAGTTCTGAATTCCCAAAATCCATCGGTTTGATTTTGTTGCTATCAAGCTGATCGTGGACTAGCACAAATGATAATGATTCGGTTGAGTAGTCTTCATTTGCCGGCACATTAAATCTTGTAGAAGCGCAACTTTGAAGAACTAACAGGAACGAAAGAGAACAACAAACTAATATCTTTTTCATAGTAGGCCCTATTGGAAAAAAGGGAAAATATCGTACGTTTAGCTTTTGCAATGTCAATAATATTAGTCATTTGAAACACCATGACCTTGCCTCTTTCTAACGATAAGCCAAAATATATAAGTAATTGATTCAATTCACTGAATTTAGGCTTGATTGGCTCCGTCTAGAGCCTATGGACACGCATCTGTATTTTCCACATATATCGTGGGCCGATAACTGGGAGCACATCTACCCACATGAGCGTGAAGAGAGTGTGTGATCAAGTGCGAACATTGTTAATGTCAATTGCCAAGATTCATAATTCAAAATTCAATTTACCAAGTACGCCACACCCATCTCCCGCGCAATGCTTTCTAATCTTTTGTCGGTTGTCCAAATCTGGGTATCTGGCACTATCAAAGTTGATGCTAATAAATGAGCATCGATAAGACCTATGCCTCGACTGTAAAGCTTGTTAGTTTCTATAAACAGCAGTACGTCTTGTGTTGAAACCGTAGGCAAAGTAATCAACTCCTTTAAGTGCCCTAGAGTTACTTCTCTGGATTTCAGGCTACCGCACGCAATTTCTGCTACAACGTACTCATGCGACACGACAGACCCAGATTCCAGCAACTGAACCACACGCAGATTGGATGTTCTAAAATGTCTAATCCACACAGAAGTATCAAGTAAAACGCTCACTATTTTGAACGACGTCGCGGGATGTCTTTTAAATCCGGATCGGACCCTCCAAGTTTTGCTAAGCGTCGAGCACTCTCTCGTGCTATCAGCGCTTCCAGACCTTGCCGCACCAGGGCTGTTTTCTCATCAATTCCAGTCAATTCTTGCGCACGGTGTAAGAGCTCATCGTCAATATTAAGGGTGGTTCTCACTGGATCTCTCTGCATTATAACCAAACAGGCATCATTATATACATATCTGTATGCACAATCAATATGCATAAATTGTTGTGAACAAAGCAGAAACCGGACTGCCAGTATTTCGGCATAAATTCCTGCTGCTGGTAAGTATTGGATGACATCTGCCGACCCAGAAGTACGCACACTCGCAGATACCGAACCGGCAGATGTTGTCAAAGACCCATTGAAGGAAACCGCGGGGCCGCCCAGGCTAGACGCTCATGGCTGCAGCTCTAGCAACGCACGCGTAGAAAACCGTTCTCAAGTCCACCGCACGCCAGGTAATCTTCAAACTCGCGCGTAACATGTCGTGGTGGAAAACGACCTGACTCACCCAGCTGTGTCTGAAACTGAAGGCCAGTACTGCTCCACCAGTTGGTACAGCAGTGTCTGCTCGGGCTTATGCCGCACATAGTTAAGTCCTACATCGTCAGACATCCTGTCCGGCTGTGGAAGTGCCATCAAACGCATCCTTGCGTGATTTGATTCCACATATGATTCATCAGGCTAGAGTCAGAGGTCGATAATTTCATCGCCTGATTGAGCATCCCCCACGCGATGAAAGTAGCTGCGAGCCTACCGAACAGCGGTCGTCACAAATTCACATGAAGTCCCCGGTGCATTTATCAAGCGGTTGTCCAATGTTGCCAAGGGCGCATTCAGAGATTCAGCAAGCGCCACGTAATATGCGTCATAACTACTCAGATTATGCCTGAGCGACCAGACACGATCTGCGAGTGGTGCAAATGGAAATAGTTCGATTGTCATTGTCAGGAGATCGTTTTGAGCTATGGATGCATCCAGATTGGAGAGGCTGCCAGATGCTGCAAGACGTCTTAACACATTCGTCACTTCCACCAGAATAAGCTGTGGCGCAACGAGGATTGCACTCGTCACTTTGCTCTCTGCCCAATGTCCATCATTACCTGAATCGACCAAAGCAGCTACGCATACCGAGGCATCCAACACCAACATCATCTGCGGTCATCATCGCGAGCTCGAATGATTTCGTCGCGTGGAATTGTCGCTCCTGTTCGCAGCTTGCGCTGTTGAACCTGATCAAGCCATTGATCTGGAGATGGCTTCGATGCAAGAGCCTCCAGCGAACTTCGCAGATATTCTTGCATGGAGCGCCCTTGGCGTGCAGCGCGAGCGGCTAACTCGTCTCGAACGGCTTCCGGTACATCCCTGATTGTAATTTGTATACCCATGAATGCATATTAGTGTCTTTGATGGCAAATTGCAAGCAGATGTAAGTAGGCCTTACGGATCTTGCCGGGTGCGTGCCGCACACCAACGGAACTCAGCGCAGTCAGGTGTCCTGCAAGGCAAGATTACAAAGTAGAACTGGCCGCCAAAGTCATCCGTTGCGCGCTTTCGCTTTGACCGGTGATGTGCTGGTGCTCTTGGCTGAAGAGCACTTCTGGTAGTCACTATCGGCCAGAGCCTGTTACAAATTGTGGGCGAATACTCGGACCGTGAAGTGTTTGTCGAAATAACCCAGTCTGGGAAGGTGGGGCGAAGTCGGTTACCTCTTCTTGTTAGTGAATACGCACTCTCACTATGGCACCTGGATGCCGATTTGAGAAGAGGCGACCATTCCATTAGTCTGGGCCAAGAGCAGCTGTTTGCTGATAGCAATAGATTGAGTCACGTTTAGTCGGCAATCGTTTAGGTTTTGAAAACACCT
>JAHQVR010000166.1 GCA_019634245.1 Gammaproteobacteria bacterium | reverse complement strand
GATTGTTCATGAGGTAGTTTGATATTCAGACCCACACTCGCCGACTTCCCGGCGAATGCACCCTTATTCGACGCTTCCATGATCCCAGGGCCACCGCCACTAACCACAGCAAACCCTGAATCAGATAAGAGCCGGGATATCTCTTGTGCATCTTGGTAGTAAGGATGGTCGGGCTTGAATCGCGCCGAGCCAAAAATGCTCACCGAGGGGCTGATATCTGCCAGTTGTTGAAAACCATCAACGAACTCCGCCATGATCTGAAAAATTTTCCAGGAATCTCGCGTGAGCGCCTTATCCCGGGCATCAGCTCGCATTTGATTCTGGCTTAATAAATGACGCATATCAGTCCTCTAGTAATTTGTCGATTGCCGTACACTTCGTCTAAAGAATCCATAAAATAGTCACAGATTCGATGTCATATTCGTTGTCAAAGCGAATGTCGCACTTCGGAAAATACCGTGAAAGATAGATTCGAGGTGCTCGCATGTCCAATAAAAAACCCGTCATTCTAGTGGATGGATCGTCGTACCTGTATCGCGCCTATCACGCGTTTTCTCGATCAGCTAATCCACTTGCCACCAGTTCTGGTCAGCCAACCGGAGCGATATATGGAGTCGTCAATATGTTGCGGCGGCTAGTGGCAGACTATCAGCCTGAGCATATGGCGGTTGTGTTCGATGCTAAAGGCAAGACGTTTCGCGATGACATATACAAGGAGTATAAAGCCAACCGACCCCCCATGCCCGATGATATGCGTAGCCAGATTGAGCCGCTGCATAATATCGTGCAATCGATGGGATTGCCGTTGCTGTGTGTGCCTGGCGTGGAAGCCGATGATGTGATTGGAACGCTGTCTGTGAATGCTACAGCTGCCGGGCTACCCACTGTGATCTCCACTGGTGATAAGGATATGGCACAGCTTGTCGATGCACAGGTGTCCCTAATTAATACGATGACTAACACCACCATGGATGAAGCCGGTGTTCTGGAAAAATTCGGCGTCAAGCCCACGCAAATTATCGACTATCTGGCATTGGTAGGTGATACATCCGATAACATTCCCGGTGTGCCGAGTTGCGGGCCTAAGACGGCGGTGAAATGGCTGACTGAACACGAGTCGTTAGATACGATCATCGCCCATGCCGATGCAGTAAAAGGAAAAATTGGAGAAAAACTTAGAGCAAGCCTTGAGTTGCTGCCAATGTCCCGAGAGCTGGCGACAATTAAGTTGGATGTGGAATTGGATGTAGAAATTTCAGATCTTGCGATTCGTGAACCGGAGGTTGAGGCACTGGGCAAGCTCTACGAGGACTTGGAATTTCGTACTTGGCGCAAAGAGCTTAGCGAAGGGAAATCACCGCTACAGACCCGTGGCTCTGCCAGTGCTCAAAATGCCGCCAACAGTGCTACTGAAAACACCGGTGCCAGTATAGGCACCACCTCTGGTTTGGATACGGCCGAATACGAAACCATCTTAACCAAGAAAGATTTTACGCGATGGTTAAAACTGTTGAAGTCTGCGGAGCTTTTTGCGTTTGATACGGAGACGACGAGCCTAAACTATATGCAGGCTGAAATAGTCGGAATCTCCTTTGCTATCGAGCCAGGTAAGGCTGCCTATGTGCCATTGGCACATGACTATGAAGGTGCTCCGAAACAGTTAGATCGCGATGATGTATTGGCACAACTAAAACCTGTATTGGAAGGGAAAAAGCGGTCTATTGTGGGCCAACACATTAAATACGACGCCAATGTGTTGCGTAACTATGGAATCGAACTGAACAACATTGCCCATGACACCATGCTCGAATCCTATGTGCTTGACTCCACGGCTACCCGGCATGACATGGATTCGTTGGCGCGTAAATACCTGGGCGTCGACACTGTTCATTTCGAGGACATTGCTGGCAAGGGCAAAAAGCAACTCACGTTTAATCAAATTGAGGTTGACGCTGCGAGTCGTTATGCAGCAGAGGATGCAGATGTTACGTTGCGACTACATCAGGAGTTATGGCCAAAGTTATCGGCTAACCAGGCACTGGTTGATTTGTATCAAACCATTGAGCTGCCGCTTCTGAAAGTGCTGTCGCATATTGAATACACCGGTGTGCAAATAGATGCGGATATGCTTTGTGAACAAGGGGAGAAAGTTAGCGCGAAGCTGGAGCAGATTCAACAGCAGGCCTTTGATGACGCTGGCAAAGAATTCAATTTAGGATCGCCCAAACAGATTGGTGAGATCTTTTATAACGAAAAACAGTTTCCCATTTTAAAGAAAACCCCGAAAGGTGCTCCGTCGACAGCAGAAGAAGTACTCGAACAATTGGCTGCAGACTATGAGTTACCACGATTGATTCTTCAGCACCGAGCGCTTTCCAAGTTGATGTCGACGTATATCGGCAAGTTGCCATTGCAGATAGATGCCAATACACACAGAGTCCACACCTCCTATCATCAAGCGGTGGCATCGACGGGCAGATTGTCGAGTACTGATCCCAATTTACAGAATATTCCCGTTAGAACCGAGGAGGGGCGTCGCATTCGGGAAGCATTTGTGGCGCCCAAAGGGTATCGAATGTTGGCGGCGGACTATTCACAAATTGAGTTGCGTATCATGGCGCATTTGTCTGATGATGAAGGTTTGGTCTATGCGTTTGAAAACGGGTTAGATGTTCACCGGGCCACAGCTGCTGAAGTATTTGCTACGCCAGTGGACTCTGTGGACACTGACCAGCGGCGGGCTGCTAAAGCGATCAATTTTGGTTTGATCTATGGCATGTCGGCTTTTGGTTTGGCAAAACAACTCAGTGTCAGTCGAGGAGAGGCGGCGGAATACATCGAGTTGTATTTTGCTCGCTATCCTGGGGTAAAGCAGTATATGGACGAGACGCGATCTCAGGCGAAGTCAAATGGCTATGTCGAAACCGTGTTTGGCAGGCGTTTGTATCTACCCGATATCAATGCCCGCAATGCCCAAATGCGCAATTACGCCGAACGAACAGCCATTAACGCGCCCATGCAAGGTACCGCGGCGGATATCATTAAAAGAGCCATGATTTCGGTGGATGATTGGTTGCTGAAAGAAAACGTGGATGCTCGTGTGATTATGCAAGTGCATGATGAGCTGGTGTTTGAGGTTAAAGCCGGTGAAGCCGAGGCGGTTGGTAAGAAGGTGCAAGATTTAATGGTTGAAGCAGCTACACTGAAGGTGCCATTGGTAGTGGATGTCGGTGTAGGCAACTGTTGGGAAGAAGCACACTAGTTAAAAAAACAAGTAAAGAACTATTGCCCGATTTAAAGTCATCGCGGTATGGCTGCTATTTGGCCCATAAAAATGAGAGGAAAAATACTATGAACTCTATGATTCGATCTATCGTTAGTTGGGTCATTGTCGTCTGGATTTGCAAGGTGTTCCTCACCTCCCTTCCTTATAAATTTACTCTGCACCCGGATACTCAGCATATCTTTGGGACGATTGGTGAGTGGATGAGCAACACCATTCATTCTGGGCTAGGCCAACTGTTTAGTAGCGTGGGCTCTTATGCCGTTGGCAGCTTTGAGTTGCTGACGTCGGGTGTGCTGCTGGCACCGCTGGTCTATGGACTAAGCCAAAAATTTAAAGGTGAGAGTTTCCGTCTGTTTCGGCAAAAATGGCATTCGATCGGTGGATTGATGGCCTCAGCGGTGATGGTGGGCGCGGTGTTCTTTCACCTGGCAACGCCATTGGGAATTGAGGTGCTACACAATGGTCAGAGCGATGGTGGCTCTTTGTTTTATGCAGCCGTGTCGATACTGGTTTTGGGCATCGTTCTGTTCTTTATTAATCGACCTGGTGAAACGGCGCAGGATAATTAGATAGCTCGTGTCCATTTGGCAGCCGTTAGAGCGGTTGCCAGTGGTCGTCAAATGACAGATGTATTCCCGTGGCTTTGATTGCGCCGTTATCTCGCGGCAAGGTATAGGTAGATTTTGATACCCCACAAATGACCACATTCATTCATGGGTTTTAATCAGCATCGGGCTGATTCAGAAGCCAGGATTTGAACAGTTGCACGGATGGGCGAGACTCGTGCTGTTTTGGGTACACGATCCAATACGCAAAGCTTGCTGGAACTTGGTGATTGATAGGTTTAATTAAACGCCGCGCTTGTAGGTCCAGCACCACGAGTGCACTGCGCGCAAGGGCAACACCTTGAGCAGCGATAGCGGCATCGATGGCCAAACTCGTTTGACTGAACACCGGGCCACGCTCCAGTTCGAATGACTCTGGATCTGCACCCGCTGAGAATAGCCATTCATGCCAGCCTTCGCGCTGTTCATCGTGGATGAGATTAAACGTCTTTAAATCCTCTATTTGTCTAAGTGAACTCACCGCTGGCTGAATGTGTGGGCTGCAAACCGGGAAAAGCCATTCTTCGCAGAGCTGCGTAACACTCATGCCCGGCCAGCGACCATCGCCATGACGAATAGCGATATCAATACCATCATTGTCAAAAGTGACGTGTTGAGCGGATGCTGATAATCGCAGATCGATGTCTGGATATTCTGAAACGAAGCTTCCGAGTCGTGGCACCAACCACTTCTGGGCAAAGTTGGGTGAACAACTCACCGTTATAACGTTATCAATTGCATCGGGTTTGATCGCGTTCGCACCCTCTTGAAGCCGCTCTAAGGCATCGCGTGCGTAAATCAGATAAGTGCTTCCAGCTTCTGTTAATTCGATCCCTCGTGGCATACGTTTGAATAAGGAGACGTCCAAGCGCGCCTCTAACTCACGTATTTGGTGGCTTACCGCGCTTTGGGTTAAATCCAATTCCATCGCAGCCGCAGTGAAATTCAAATGACGTGCGGACGACTCAAATGCTCGAAGCGCGTTTACGGTGGGCAGGAATCGGAAAGGACTAGCCATTAAATCTATTCATGGTTGTCTGAATTTTCCTCGATTGTAAGCGCTGAACAGTTGCGTAGCATATCGATTTCTGAGAGTTAGTTGCTCTGATGACGAGAACTCTATCAAAATGCCTGTTCTAATCGCTCCGTTGCCGTTTAAGCCACCCCGTTTAATTGACCTCTCAGAATCGATGCTGACCCATCACTATGAACAGGAATATGGCTCAGTAGTGCAGCGCCTCAATCAACTTAATGCTGAATTGAATGCACTGGACTGGTCAGGTTCAGAGGCGAACACTCTCATTGAGCTAACACTCTCTCAACAGGCATTGGCCAATACCATGGTATTGCATGAAACGTTTTATCGCTCCTTAGGTGGTGAGGATGGATTAGGTAGCCCGACGACTGAGCCGAGTGGCGCGCTAGGTCAAACCATTCAGCAAACGTTTGGTAGCGTAGAAGATTGGCGATGGCAGTTTGTGACGTTGGCTCTATCCTTGGGCTCCAAACAGGGTTGGATAGTGTTGATTTGGAATCCTCGGTTCCAACGATTAGAAAATTGTTGCGTGATTGACTCTGAGCAATGTGTTCTTGGTGGAGTGCCTCTGATCGCCCTGGATGTACATCCTCGTGCCTATCAGCCAGATTTCAATACACGCATTGCCGATTATCTCTCGGCCTTTATGGCGAATCTGAACTGGGCGCGGGCGGAGCGGCGGTTTGTCGAAGCCACTGCACAGACAGACTTATCTGATGAAAACGATGAGACTGAGAAGTTGATGAGCCCTGAGACCTTGCACAATCGATTGTCACATAAGCAAGATACACTAGTACTGGATGTGTGTTTGTTGGATGATTTACCGATGCGGCACGATAAGTTACCGGGCGCTGTGTGCGTACAAAGTGATGGCGTTATCGACATAATGAAAAAGATACCGAAAGAGGCAACGGTTGTTGCCTATTGTATGTACGGATTCCAAGTAAGCTCCATGGCCTTGGAACAATTGCGCGCGAATGGATTTACCGCGCATAAACTTGCCGGTGGTATTGCGACATGGCGAGCCTTAGGGCTAAACACCGAGCCCTATGACGGATGAGCACAAAGCTAACAGACGCCGCCGGTTCAGCGTCATCCGGTGATCTGCCACTAGCCGGTGCTGATGGACGGCCGTGGCCCTCGTTGCGCGAAGCGATCGGAGTGTGGCTGCGAATTGCGCTGCTCAGCTTTGGTGGGCCGGCCGGGCAAATTGCCGTGATGCACCGCATACTCGTCGAGGAAAAGCGCTGGCTGGGTGAATCCCGATTTTTACATGCCTTAAATTTTTGTATGTTGCTTCCCGGGCCAGAAGCTCAGCAGCTGGCGGTGTATATCGGTTGGTTAATGCATCGAGTTGTGGGCGGGATGATTGCTGGTATTTTGTTTGTGCTACCCGGATTGTTGGCGATCATGTTATTGAGTTGGGTGTACGTGATCTTTGGCGATGTGGATGTTGTCGTGTGGCTTTTTTTCGGGCTTAAGGCAGCGGTTCTCGCTATCGTTCTAAATGCCGTTGTGCGCATTGGTAAACGTGCGCTTAGTAATGCCACGATGCTCATTATTGCGTTGCTCTCGTTCATCGCTATTTTCTGTTTTTCTACGCCTTTTCCGTTGATCATTCTGCTGGCAGGTTTGATCGGTTATGTCGGTGGGTATTTTGGTTTGTCAGGTTTTCAGAGCGATCCAGGACATGGTCAGACAGATGGCGTGAGAATCGATGACGCCATGACAATCTTAGGAAAGGGTTTACTACCTCATACCACCGATGAGGGTGCACGTAGGATGCCCAGGGTGCTCGTGGTGTTAGCGGTGGCCTGGCTGTTACCCACTGCCTTGTTATGGCTAGCGCTGGGTTCGAACCATGTATTCACTGACATCGCGGTTTTTTTCAGCAAGATGGCGGTGGTTACGTTCGGTGGTGCGTACGCCGTGCTGGCTTATGTCGCTCAGGCTGCGGTCGATACGCATGGGTGGTTGCGACCGGGTGAAATGCTGGATGGCTTAGGTATGGCAGAGACAACTCCCGGTCCATTAATCATGGTGACGCAATTTGTCGGGTTCATGGGAGCGTTCAGAGATAGTGGTGCGATGTCACCTCTGTTGGCGGGAACACTGGGTGGTTTGTTAACCACCTGGGTGACGTTTGTACCGTGCTTTTTATGGATTTTTCTAGGTGCCTCTTATGTGGAACGATTGCGTGATAACGTTGCACTGTCTGCAGCTCTCACGGCTATCACAGCAGCCGTGGTCGGAGTCATTCTCAACCTGGCCTTGTGGTTTTCTCTACATGTTCTATTCGGAGAACTGGGCACTTGGAGCCCGTGGGGTATGACGATTATCGCTCCGGTCCTGAGCTCCATTGATGTTGCAGCACTGGTTCTCAGTTTGGCCGCGCTCTTGGCTGTGTTTCGGTTTCAGGTGGGCACTGCCGTGCTGTTAATGGGTATATCCCTGGCCGGAGTGGGTTTGGGATTGATGAGCCTAATTGGTTAATATTCAGCCAAATTGCAATCGCTGGCCTAGACAACCTGTCTCAGAAATACCCCCACAATTTATGGCGACATATTGCAATATTTCCGCTGATTCCTTACTGTGGTGACGCAGAGCGCGATAATGCGCCACAAACTAAAAAGAAAAAGTGTAAGTAATTGTATTTACTGCTGTTATCTCGATTAGCAGTGACCCAACCCGAAGGAGTACGTTCTTATGCAGAAATCTCTGCACATCGACCCAGGAAAATGTACGGGCTGTTTGCAATGCGAAACCGCTTGCTCGCTAGAACAAGAGGGCCTTTTCAATCCATCGAAATCCCGAATAAAGGTGTTCACCTTTCATGATGAGGGGCGATTTGTTCCCTACACCTGCACCCAGTGTGACGAAGCCTGGTGTATGCAGGCGTGTCCCGTGGATGCCATTGTGCTGAATGCAGACACTGGATCAAAAGATGTGCTTGCTGATGTCTGTGTGGGTTGCAAGGTCTGTACGATTGCCTGCCCATTTGGCACGATCAACTACAACACCGACACCGGTAAGGTCGTGAAGTGTGATCTCTGTGGTGGTGATCCTGCCTGTGCAAGTGCCTGTCCAACCGATGCCATCTCATATGTTGATGCCAATGCTACTGGCATGGATAAGATGCGCACTTGGGCTGAAAAAACAGATAACGCGACCAACGTATAGAGGAGCGGAAATAGCAATGGCTTGGACTAGACAAATACTGCGCGTGAACCTGTCGAATGGCACCGTTAACGCAGAACCCTTAAAGATGGAATGGGCGAATGATTATCTGGGGCAGCGTGGACTCGCCACCCGATATTTAGTGGATGAAATCGATCCGGCTTGCGATCCATTAGGCCCAGACAATAAGTTGATCATTGCCACCGGACCTCTGACGGGGACCTCTGCCTCTACTGGCGGCCGTTACTCAGTGATTTGCAAAAGCCCATTAACCCATGCGGTGGCTTGTTCAAACTCGGGTGGGTTTTTTGGTGCTGAGATGAAGTTCGCTGGTTGGGACATGATTATCTTTGAAGGCAAGGCTGCTTCACCGATGTATCTGAACATCGAAAATGACAAGGCTGAACTATTGCCTGCTGATGATCTATGGGGCAAATCTGTTTGGGAGGCGGATAAAGCGCTACGGACTAAGCACCAAGACCCACAAATAAAAATCGCTGCTGTCGGGCGAAGTGCAGAACAGGGTTGCTTATATGCCTCTGTGGTGAATGATTTGCACCGAGCAGCTGGTCGCAGTGGCGTAGGAACAGTCATGGCGTCGAAAAATCTAAAGGCGGTAGTCGCTAGAGGCACCAAGGGCATCGGAAATATTCATGACCCCAAAGGGTTTATGGACGCAACGAATGCTGGCAAAGCCATATTGGCTGAGAATGCCGTCACCGGACAGGGCTTACCCACCTATGGCACGCAAGTGCTGATGAATGTCATCAATGAAGTGGGTGCACTGCCAACTCGCAATATGCGAGAAGTGAAATTCGAAGGTGCATCGGAAGTATCGGGTGAAAAGATGCATGAGCCGCGTAAGTCGGATGGTAAACCCAACCTAACCACCAATGGTGCATGCTTCAGTTGCACGATTGCTTGTGGTCGAATTTCTACGATTGATCGCACTCACTTTTCGGTGAAAGAAAAACCGGAATATTGGATAGCCTCTGGTGGCTTGGAGTATGAAGCTGCATGGGCGTTGGGTCCTGATACGGGTGTGGATGATATTGATGCGCTGACCTATGCGAATTTTCTGTGTAACGAAGATGGTATGGATCCGATTTCGTTTGGGTCGACAGTTGCCGCGGCTATGGAGCTGTTTGAAGACGGTGTGATTACCACAGCGCAGACCGATGGCGTCGAACTAAAGTTTGGATCTGCGGAGGCCTTGTGTTGGGCTGCCGAAGTCACTGCAAAAGGCGAGGGTTTTGGTAAAGACCTTGGTCTGGGTTCAAAACGATTGTGTGAAAAGTATGGTCGGCCAGAACTGTCCATGACGGTCAAAGGACAAGAGTTTCCGGCTTATGACCCTCGTGGAATTCAAGGCATGGGTCTGGCTTATGCTACATCCAATCGAGGCGCCTGCCACTTACGTGGCTACACCGTAGCGTCTGAGATCCTCGGGATACCGGAGAAAACCGATCCGTTGGAATCTTCCGGTAAAGCCGGTTTGGTTAAGGCGTTCCAGGATGCAACTGCAGCGGTAGATTCTGCCGGGTTGTGTGTGTTCACCACGTTTGCGTGGACGATGGATGACATCGCTCCACAGGTGGATGCTGCCTGTGAAGGAAGCTGGTCGACGGACAAAATGATGGAAGTGGGTGAACGTGTCTGGAACATGGAGCGCGAATTCAACATGAAAGCAGGTGTCGGTGCGGATCAGGACACTCTGCCAAAACGGTTGCTATCCGATGGGGCGAATGTCGGTCCTGCAGAAGGCCGAGTGTCAGAGCTGGATAAGATGTTGCCCGAATACTATGAGCTCCGGGGTTGGAGCACTGACGGTGCGGTGACCAGCGAAACTCGCCAGAAATTTGGTTTGCCTGGCTAAGACTCAGCGATAGCCTGTTATAGGCTGCAAAGTCTCTTGGAGGTCACTCGGGCGCAGCTATAGTTGCGCCCGAGTTGTCTGGAATAGATTGATTGTGCACTTAACTTGAGAATCCCCCTATGCATCACCTAATCATTGGAGCCGGACCGGCTGCGGTCAATGCTGCTGAGCATCTTCGTAAGTACAACCCTAACAGCCAAATCACGATGCTTGCAGCCGAAGATGTACCGCCGTATTCACGCATGGCGCTACCTTACTTTCTTGTCGGAGATATTGGTGCAGAAGGAACTTTTCTCAGAAAAGGCGCCTCTCACTTTGCAGATCATGGCATTGACGTGAAGCACGCGCGTGCTAGTGGTGTGGATACTGCGAATAAACGGGTAAAGATTCTAGGGAGCGATGAACTGTCTTACGATAAGTTGCTCATCGCAACCGGTGCCACTGCGGTAAAACCGCCGATCCCGGGCATTGATCTCGATGGAGTACATAACTGCTGGTCACTCGCTGATGCTCATAAAATTATAGAAAAAGCAGCGCCTGGGTCAAAAGTGATTTTGATGGGTGCAGGGTTTATCGGCTGTATTATTCTCGAAGCTTTGGCGGCGCGTAAAGTAGATTTAACGGTCGTTGAGATGGAAAGCCGAATGGTCTCTCGTATGACTAATGAGACCATGGGCGGGATGATCAAGGACTGGTGTGTTAAGGAAGGCATTGACGTTCTCACCTCCACAAAGATTGAAGAAATAGGCCCAGGGTCAACGACGGCGTTGTCGGCTAAAACCAACACAGGTCAAACCCTTGATGCGGACTTGATTATTTGTGCCACTGGTGTCCGTTCCAACACAGCGTTTTTAGACGGTAGTGGAATTACTGTGGATATGGGTATTGTCGTGGATGATTTTATGCAAACCAGTGTTGCTGATGTCTATGCCGCAGGCGATGTGGCTCAAGGTAAGGATTTATCTACGGGTGATTACTACGTACAGGCCATACAACCGACGGCGGTGGAGCACGGTAAGTTGGCTGCTCACTCCATGGCGTTCGGGCACAAAAACCCAACACCGGGTAACGTTAATATGAACGTGCTCGATACGGTGGGTTTGATCTCTACCTCCTTTGGCCTGTGGATGGGTGTAGAAGGGGGTGAAGAATCCGAACTCGTGGACAAAGAACGGTTTCGCTACATTAACCTTCAATTCAAAGATGATGTATTAGTCGGCGCCAGTAGCCTGGGTATGACTCAGCACGTGGGTGTTATGCGAGGGTTGATACAAACCGCTACACCCCTAGGTGAATGGAAAGAAAAGTTGCTGGAGGATCCAATGCGTTTATCCGAAGCCTATCTGGCCGGTGCACAAAGTCAACATCAGCCTTTGGAATATTCCTGATAATTCGCAAGCCGAGCATTCGTGAAAATAACTTTTAAACTCTACGCCACTCTCACCGATTATCTGCCAGTGGGGGCGGAAAAGAATGCGATTGAAATAGACGTCGAAGAAGGTGTGACTCTGAATCAGCTTATCCAGCGCTACCGCGTTCCGGCTGATATGTGCCATCTTGTCTTGGTCAATGGCAAATTTATCTGTGACGCTGATCGCGACGCACCTGGCCATCTGCTGCCTGGCGATACACTGGCGATTTGGCCACCGGTGGCGGGTGGCTAGCAGTAACCCCCAACATGCCGCAAATACACTATTCGAGCGAAATGGGGCTGACCCATAGCGATTTCTTTCGATTACTGCCCAAAGCGATGGGCGATCACCCCTATACCATTACGGGAAATGTGGTTAATGCAGACGTGCATGATGGTAAGCTAACCATTGATCTTGGACCTCCATTGATTCGTAAGATCGCCTTATTGGAAATTCCCTATTCGGTCGTATCTTTTACCTTTAATGGAGTGACTGAAGTGCAACAACAAGCCTTCAAGCAACACTTTGATCTGCATTTCCAGCGAGGTGGCGGTTAGTTAGCAATGGCATCGATGTATCACAACAACAATCACTCTGTGGTGGATCGCTTACACAGACCATTGCGAGATTTGCGCGTGTCTGTCACAGATCGATGCAATTTTCGCTGTGTGTACTGTATGCCGAAATCGGTGTTCAATAAAAACTACGAGTTCTTAAAACGAGACGAACTTCTTAGCTACGAACAAATTACACAAGTGGTTTCTGCGGCAGCGGCTTTGGGTGTGACCAAAATTCGCCTCACGGGTGGTGAACCCCTGATTCGAAACGATTTAGAAAATTTGATTGAATCGATTGCGCAGGTGCAAGGCATTGAAGACATAAGCCTAACCACCAATGCTGCTTTGTTAACTGCCCGTCGAGCGCAGTCATTAAAAGATGCTGGTTTAAAACGGGTGAACGTCAGTTTGGATGCCATTGATGATGCCACCTTTAAAAAAGTCAATGACGTCGATGTAGAGGTAAAAACGGTTCTGACAGGTATTGAAAATGCAGCCAGTGTCGGTTTCGATTCCGTTAAAGTCAATATGGTGGTCAAGAAGGGATTAAATGATCACAGCATATTACCCATGGCTCGGCATTTCCATCAGTCCGGTCAAATTCTTCGATTTATAGAATTTATGGATGTAGGTAATAGCAATGCCTGGGATTTGGCTCATGTGGTTACCAGCAAGCAAATAGCTGACATTATTCACGCTGAATTACCGATTGAAAGTATCGAAGCCAACTATCGAGGTGAAGTCGCCAAACGTTGGCGGTATCTGGATGGCGGTGGGGAAATTGGCATCATCTCCTCTGTGTCTGATCCGTTTTGCGGTGACTGTAGTCGGGCTAGATTGTCGGCGACTGGGTCTATCTACACCTGCCTTTTCGCCAGCGAAGGACATGATCTTCAGCCAGCTCTGGCTACCGAAGATCAACAGCAAATTGATGAGCGCTTGGCGCAAATATGGTCGCATCGTCAAGACCGCTACTCCGAAACACGCACTCAGGTCGTCACGTTAAAACCCAAAGTCGAGATGTCGTTTATCGGCGGTTAGCCCAGTTGTTTTTGAATCCTCTTGAGCCTGCTGCTCATATCTCCGGCATCTGTTGCCATAATGTCGCCATGTCCGAAATAGTCGACGTGTCGAATACCGTAGGCAATTTCGGAAATCTCTCGGAGCAGCACAAAGGTATTAATCAGAGATCGCTCCACATCGGTGAGTGGTTTCACCGCTTCATAGCCCTGCAGAATAGCTGACCATCCTTCAGAGTTGTTTGCCGCACAGCCCCATTTCAATGTGCCAATGTCGTATACCCGATAGCCTATCGCGCACTCTTCGAAGTCAAAGTGCGTCACGAGGCCTTCGTGTATGTGTGAATTGCCACCGTGCAAATCGCCATGGACAACGCCTATGTCCAATGAACTCTCTGGGGCAGACTGAACAGCCGCCCTGAGCTCGGTTGCGATACTCTCCAAAATTTTTAGCTCCTTGGGATGCCTTTCCAAATGAGTGCGGATGGTATTCATCGGTTCATCTAATAATCCTCGCAAATCCAATTTTGGTCGTTGCCAATCGGTTGTGAAATCTTGGGAGGCCAGGTGAAACTGGGCGACAGATTCGCCTACCTTCTGGCAGTCGCTGAGCGATTTGTAGTCTGGCACCACACCTTTAGCTTCGGCGCACAGAAGCGCCAGACGTGGACCTTCAGGTGCCTGTATTTCCGCTAGGTAGCCACCGGATTTTTGGGCGATAGGGTAGGCGACAGGACAGTTTTTATTGTGTAGATAGTTCAATGCCTCTACTTCGAACTCACAAGCCTCTCTTGGATAGGCGTTAGAGCGATACAGCCGGAGATAATACAAAGCCTCCGCAGTGTGAACTTGATAAATGTCATTGGCCCCTCTTTGCCAAAACAAACACTTTATTGGCTTGTCAATGCAAAAGCCAGGTAGTACCTTGGCCAATAGATCAGAGGCACTGATCGTTGAGTATGTGCAGGGCAGATGCGGGATCATAGAGCCAGCTCCTTATGACAAAAGACAAAACCAACGAACTCAATCCCAACAATGCGGTTAAGAAGGCAAACTCAGCAGCCTTAGCTGGCGCAAAAAGCGGATGGGCACGCCCGGCAGCTATTTTAGATGGTGAGGCTGCTGCTGCTTGGCAGGCCTATAATGCCATGCAAGCCACGAAACAACGCCACTACGATCTGTTAGCTATTGTGGATAACAAGAAAAAGAAGTTCAACATCGATGCCACTGACAAAGACGTAGCCATTTTGGCTGATTTGCTCGAAGATCATGATAGCCAGGTCAAACGGTTTACGAAAGCCAGTAGTGAACTAAAACTCGCTTATCCGGAGGCCCATCGAGCGTTATTTGAATATATAGGAATGATTAATCAGGCAGAATCTACTGGATTGGAACACTAAAAAAGGCGGTGGGAACACCCACCGCCTTTGGTTTCGGCACAGTTGGTCTGCCTTAGAAACTTACTCTAAGAAAGACGTATCAATGACTGCTGAGTAGTCATCGCGAGCTGGGTTTTCAGCGGTTGCGAATGCGCCACCAACCACTTCGAACGCCACTGCTGCTAGGCCACCTTCATTGAAGTACTCATTCATCTGTACGGCATTGGTAGGCAGACCAAAATCAGCCATCTGGTTTTTAGTAGTTTCCTCATCCATTCCAGCTTCTTTCATGATGAGGTCTAAACCTTCACCGTTAGACGCAAACGCCTGATTGACTTCATCGGTCACAGCCATAAAGGTTTTGACCATTTCAGGATTTTCGGACGCAAATTTTTCAGTGACTGAAACCACATCGAATGCGATGATTCCAGCTTCTGTCATGTCAGAGCCAGCCATCAAATCGGTGCCGTGTTCGCGAGCATCTTTAGTAGCGTTACCACCAAAGATACAGGCCATGTCAACGCTGCCATCGGCTAACGATACCACTGCATCGGCGGGTACCTGGTCAACGACAGTAATAGCGTCAACATCAACGCCCAGGGTCTTCATTTGCATACGGAAGCTGTAGTCGGCCATGGTAGCGATAGGCACTGCGACCGTCTTACCCTCAAGCTCGCTGGCGTTACTAGCATCGATACCCGAACCATTTCTAACGACACAGGCATTCGCTGTGTAAGTCACTGCGACACCAACAGTTTTGATCGGAGCTCCAGCATTCACAGCGGTGATAAAGGGAGCAAGACCTTGGCTGTAGGAAATATCGATGTCACCAGCCAGCATGGCTTCGGTCATCAACGTACCGGCTTCAAAGTCAACCCAGTTCACTGGAACGCCTAAGGCATCTTCATAAGCACCTTTTGCCTTGGCGATCATGTTGGGAGTGGCCCACTCAAGAAAAAACGCAACGTTGAGTTGGTCAGCGGCTTGTGCTGAAGTGGTCATGGCAGCCGCAAACGCACCCGCGGTAGCGGTGCGGACTAGATTTTTCATAATAGGCATATACATGCGCTCCTAATGATATAAATATATTCTGGAGCAACCCAAGGCTACTCCGCTTGCCTCGTAGTGGGCTAAGTGCGGCGATTATCTCAAGTGAACTAGCGATAATCAAACATTAATCCAGTGCACGTTGGGCGCGGGTTTTTCCACTCTTTGATCGTTTGAGACGTGATGCACAATTGCTTGCCTTCAACCCGTTACAGTGACGCCTTATGGATGGCGACCGCCGTTTCTGAACCACAAACCAGCGCTCTTAATGAGAGCGTAGATTGCGATGTGGCCATAGTGGGTGCTGGAATCACTGGCCTCAACTCAGCACTAAAACTGGCTAAAGCTGGCCTGAGTGTTTGTGTGTTGGAGAAAAGCCACCTAGGCTTCGGTGCCTCAGGACGAAGTGGTGGGCAAGTGAACCTGGGCTTGAATCTTGGCCCCAGTGCACTACTGCAGCGCTATGGTGAACAACGTGGCCGACGCCTTATCGAGTTGGTGCTCCGAACACCCGATACTGTCTTTAAGTTCGTAAAAGACGAAGACTTAGATTGCGATCCGATACAACACGGTTGGGTGCAAGGGGCCATCAATGAATCTGTAGCTCAATCTCAGCGTGCATTGGTTAATGACTATGCGCGGCACGGGTATGAGTTTCATTGGTTAAACCAATCTGATATCGAACAACGAACCGGCACGTCACTCTATGGTTCCGGGATCTTTTGTGACGTGGCGGGTTCGATTCATCCGCTGTCCTACACACGCGAATTAGCTCGCGTGGGGATCCGGTATGGAGCTTCGATCTATACAGACTCTGCTGTCACCGGTATCTCCAGGTGCGCTGACAGATGGCAGTTGACCACCGCTGATGGTGAGGTGCATGCCTCAACAGTACTGCTTTGTACCAATGGTTATACGGACTCTGATACAGGTAAGGCGACTCAGTCCATGGTCAGAAAAATTGTACCGGTGCGTAGCTTATTGGTGGCAACCGAACCGCTACCGAACAGTCTACGCGACACGGTATTACCCAATCAGGTGACATTTGTCGACAAGCGCAGATTGATTTTATACATGCGATATGACCGAGAAGGGCGGTTGTGTGTCGGTGATCATGGACCTATGCGCGATACCTTTAAACCCGGCGACTTTGATCCAGTAAAAAAACGCGCTCTGCGGGTGTTTCCCCAACTTCGAGGGGTTCGCTGGGAGTATCAATGGGGTGGCCGTGTCGCGATGACGAAAAGCTCACTGCCATTCTTACACCAAGTGTCTCCTGGATTAATGGCCGGTATGGGTTATAACGGTCGGGGAGTAGGGATGGGAACCATGTTAGGGCAGGCGATGGCTGATGCGATTTTAAGTAAATCTTGGCAAGAGTGCGATTTTCCAGTAACCCATGCCCAATCCTTTGTCTTTCACCGTTTAAAGGACATAGGGGTTGCGGCGAGCATTCGCTGGTTGTCCTTGCTTGATCATCTGGATAATCGAAAAGTTCAAATCTAAAACTATTCCAGAGCAGTTAATTCAATCCGTCTATTTTGTCGCCGCCCACTTTCCTCAGCATTATCTTTGATAGGGTAGTTCTCCCCATAACCTGTAGCTCTGATTTGATTGGGATCGACACCCCGCAGCAGCAGGTAGTGCCGTACCGCCGCGGCACGCTTTTGCGACAGTTGTTTGTTCCTATCCGCCTTGCCTTGACTGTCTGTGTGCGCACCAACCTCGTAGTAGCGATCGGAGTTGTGTTGCAGCCCATACGCGAGCCGATCTAGTACTTTTCTGGCTTTGACATTTAAGTATGCATAGCCACTGGCGAAACTGATCTCACTGAGTATCAAAGGAGAAGCTTCTATGCAGCCAAAACCAGACACAGCAGCGTCTTCAGAATCCAGGCAGACATCGCGGTAGTCTGGCACGCCATCATCATCATTATCTTCTGCACAGTCGTCGGTTTTAGCAAAGCCATTGGCGCACAGATCTGTCTTTTCGTCAGTTCTCGGAGTAACGCGGCGATAGTCTATTCTGAGCATCACCGGGTGTTTGCTGAATTGCCGATAAGTCAGTGTATTGCCATCAACGATCCAGGTGCCAGTCTCTTTGTCAGTTTGGGTATAGCTCACCACTTCAAAGCTATTGGGGAGCACCCAAGTGATATCGGAGGAGGTAACACTGGAATTTTCTACGGATACATTCGACGGAATGGAAGGCGTGGATAAGGCAAATTCTCCCCGCCCGGTTTGAGATACCGCATCGCTGTACTGGTAGTTATAACGAACGAGGGCTGCACCTGACCAAATGGCGACTCGATCCGGTTTTTGGCTATACGCGTGTTCAAAGGTAGCCTTGTCGGGTCCCATAAAGTGAACACTCTGGGGAATGATGCTACCTGGCAAATCGAGCACTAGGAGAGCTCCATCTGATGCCAGGGTGTGTTGAGTGGTGTAGGAACGACCATCCTCATCCAGCACAATCAACACATCAGACAGATTAGCGAGCACGGGATTGGGCATTAGGCTGATCCACAGAAATACCCATAGGGGTGACGTGAGTTTAAAGTGAACTTTGTCCATTGTTGCCGTTAACGAGGATGTGACCTTGATACAATACTGCCGCACGAATCATAGACCAAAAAGCGCATGAGCAAACAAAACTATCTCACCGGTATCACCACCACCGGCACACCCCATTTAGGGAATTATGTGGGCGCGATTCGACCTGCGGTGTTAGCCAGTCTGGATCCAAACAACGACAATTTCTATTTTCTGGCCGATTATCACGCGATGATCAAATCGCAAGATGCCAAAGCGCTGCACCAATCTCGTACAGAAATTGCCGCTGCCTGGCTGGCATCAGGACTCGACCCTGAAAAGGTCACCTTTTATCGTCAATCCGATATTCCAGAAATACCCGAGCTCACCTGGATACTGACGTGTATGACGGCCAAAGGTTTAATGAATCGAGCGCACGCCTACAAAGCCGTGGTTCAGGAAAATGAAGCCTCTGGTTCCTCCGACCCAGACAAAGGTATCACTATGGGTTTATTTAGTTACCCCATCTTGATGGCTGCGGATATCCTGATGTTTAAGGCCAACAAGGTACCGGTCGGTCGTGATCAAATTCAACATTTAGAGATGACCCGTGACATCGCGCAGCGCTTTAACCACCATTACGGCGAGCTGTTGGTGATACCGGAAGTGCAAGTGGAAGACCGAACAGCTGTGCTTTCAGGACTGGATGGTCGAAAGATGAGTAAGAGTTATAACAACACCATTCCTATGTTTGTTCCCGAGAAAAAACTACGAAAATTGATCATGAAGATCAAAACTAACTCCCAGGAACCCGGAGAGCCGAAAGAGACAGAAGGCAATACTCTATTTCAGATATATCAAGCATTCGCCACCGAGGTGCAAGCGGCTGAATTTGCACAATGTTACGCCGATGGTATTGGTTGGGGTGATGCCAAGCAACAGCTCTTTGAGTTGGTCAATTCGACCTTAGCGGAGCCAAGAGCACGTTATGAAGAGCTCATGGCCCAACCCGACGTGATTGAGAAGGCGTTGCAACTGGGAAAAGAAAAGGCCCGCGCGTTATCAGTTCCTTATCTTGATGAGATTCGTAGAGCTACAGGGATCGCTGTGTGAACCCAGTATTGGTCAATGTTTGGCGTGGTAGCGCTATTGAAAGTCGGCATCGCGGGGCTGTCGCAGTCGTGGACTCGTCGGGTAAATCGGTGTTTAGCTTCGGTGATACACAACTGCCGGTCTATCCACGTTCGGCGATAAAATTTTTTCAGTCGGTGCCGCTGCTGGAAACGGGAGCCGCCCAACACTTTGATCTAGATGATCAGCATATTGCCTTCTCCTGCGCCTCTCATAATGGTGAGATTATTCACGATGATCTAGCGAATGATTGGTTGAAACGTATAGCGTGTGAAGTCGATGATCTAGAGTGCGGCGCAACTCTACCCATGAATAAAGAAAGCGCCTACGAATTGTTGGGAATGGGCAGAGGGCCGCAGCGCACACATCATAATTGTTCCGGTAAACATCTGGGCCTGCTGACCACTTGTCGTTACCTAAAAGAGACTGTTCAAAATTATCGGCTTTATCATCATCCTGCTCAGCGACGCTGGTTTGATGTACTCGAAAATCTGTGTAACGTTAGGCCGATGCAATTACCCTGGGGCTACGACGGATGTGGAATACCGACACTGGCAATGCCACTGCATCGAGTGGCTTTTGGCATGGCTCGATTTGCAGACAAAACTGGTGTTGATGAAGATCGCGCTCAAGCCATTGATCAAATCCAAACTGCCGTCGCCCGGCATCCCTATCTCGTGGCGGGTGCTTCTAGGCTTTGTACAGCATTAATGGAACGATTAGCCCCTAAGGTGTTAGTTAAGGTTGGGGCCGAGGGGTTTTATGCAGCCTGTTTACCTGAACAAGGATTGGGTATCGCCATAAAGATGGACGATGGTGGAACTCGAGGAGCCAATGTAGCAATGGGTGCGGTATTGCAATCCATCGGCGAGATGCAAGACGACATTGCAGCAGAGTTGCAGGAGTTCATCGCGCCGTCAATCACCAATTCACGCGGCGAAGTGGTGGGCCGAATTGAAGCGTCTTCGGAATGGACGGACGTTAGTTACTGAGTTAAGGGCTGATCTTCGCAGGCGACGAGCTTTTCGTAAGCCGCTATCTCTGGAGCACTGCCGTAGTCCTGTAGCCACTGTTTCAGGTTGGCCAAGCGGCGTAGTCGCATCAGCTTAAACATCTGCGTCACCATGCGCTCAGAATCCAGAATGTCGTCATCAATATCCAGGATTGACCGTTCGAGCTCGACAAGCGTTTGGTACTCTGGTTGATTGGAGAGCCATTCATTGATAGTGGCTAGTTCACCATTTAAGGCAAGCTCGGCGAATCCGCCGGTGTAAGGACCAGCCAGATCAGGCCAACGTTGCACGGCGCGAGTTTGTAGTTGATGCTGTGTATCGAGCAATTCAACTTCTAAGGCTAATTTGTCATCTAGGTATTGGCTTAAGTTGTTGCTATGAAGCTTTTGAAGCTTTCTTATGGAGCGAGTGGCGCCTTTCTCTAACGGTATTTCATACAACGCCGCAACATCGCGATAGAGACGTGCATACTCGTTGTTCGGAAGGTAGCTACTGCCAGGTAACCACTTTAAAAACCAAGGCTCCCAAGAGGTTAAATAATCTTCGCTACTGGAGCGGGACAAATCCGTGCTGTAGGCTTTTTCCAAGGTGTAAAGATGTGCCTCTCTCAGGGTCACTTTTAAATCGAGATTGGTATCTGGATCTTTATCAATGATTTCTCCATTTCTGTCATAGCCTGACAGCGCTGAAAAGAAATAAGTGGAGTAGTCTCTATAATCGTCGCTGTCGATGCTTGCAGAGCACCCTTCTGCCAACTGATATGCAGATTCGGACGTGAATCCGCAACGTTCGGTATCAACCAAGTCCAGACCTTTTTCAGGATCTTTATAATTGACCCGGTGAAAGCCTCCGGAGTAGCATTGAGTAAACACGTACCGAAACGGTGCTTGGTTCTTCGCTAGCATGCCATGCAGATCCTTGGCGCTGAGCTCAGTGCTGTTCCATAGCTTCAAGTAGACTTTGTCAGGCGTACTCTGAGACTGGAAGCCGTGACCGTTGTAGAGAAACAGCGTATCTTCAGTGTTGTTTTGACCCAGTAGTACCTCTAGTATCGGTTCCAATGACTCTCTGTCTGTGCCACCTACAACACCAGCCACTGTATGGTTTCGATAACGGGTCAGTTCGTTTTCAACATGGCTAAAAACGCGCACTAGTGGTAGCTGATCGCCGGCCTCTGAGTCGTCTGAGAGTCGGTAGTGCACATCGGCGGCAGGATCTTTGCCATCGGTATAGAACGTCGTTACGTTCAATCGCTCTTTCGCCAATATTCCCTGAGCCCACTTAACATTAAGTTCTATTTGGCCTTGCGAGCTGCCGATATTGTAGCCGCCACCCACAATTATCGCTTGATCGGCGAAAGCGCAGGTGTTGAAAATGAGCCCGAACACGGCGGCTAGGTAGATCAGCAGCCCATTCATTTTTAGCTTTGTATCTGACGGCAATTGAGAATGTATCATGCGAAAAGCCTTTTTAAGGCATCAGCAAGACGATAGAGTATGACCAATACAAACCCTGCGATCAGAAAAGTTGGCAGGATTGGCATCGGATCTTTATACACAAAGAAAACACCAATGGCGAGCGCAAGAGGTAGGGTTAAGCCCGAAATCATCCAGGTTATTCTTGTGCGGGACATTAAAAGATAATCGAGCACAGCCAATAGCCCAATGGGAATACTGAAGATAAGGCTTTTCGTGTAACCTTCTAAAAAATGTGCGAGAAACACTCGCTTCGGCTCCAGGGTCAATGCATCTAACACCCAGCCTTCTCCTGTCAAATAACCCATGGTTAAACTGACCGCACAGAACACTGGCCAACAAGCTGCTGCAATGAGTAGCCATAGAAATAAGCAATAAAATATTGAACCTAGATATCGAGTCATGACGAGTATCAATAGAAAAAAATAATTGCCTCTATATATTTATTTACCGACGATAAAAGGGCCGATGCACAGATAGTCCAAACCGGTAGAGAAAAAACAACGAATAGCATCTCTGGGTGATTCGACGACAGGTTCACCTTGAATGTTAAAGCTAGTGTTCAATACCACCGGAACTCCTGTGCGTTTACCTAGTTCGCTGATCATTAAGTGATACAAAGGATTGGTGTTTCGTTTTACTGTTTGTAGGCGAGCGGAGCCGTCGACGTGAGTCACCGCCGGTATAACCGATTGTTTCTCAGGTTTCACTTGACAGACTTTGAGCATAAAGGGCGCTTCAACTTGGATGTCAAAAAACTCTGCAGTTCCTTCAACCGTTGCCGATGGTGCAAATGGCCGATAGGCCTCTCGAAACTTGACTTCCTTGTTGATCTTATCCTTCATATCAGGAAACGCTGGGTTGGCCAGAATGCTTCTAGCGCCCAAGGCTCGCGGGCCGATTTCCATCGCACCTTGGAACCAACCGATAATGTTGCCCTTTTCCAACAACGAAGCCGTATCTGTGGCAATGTTCTTTGAGGTGATGTAAGAGAGCTTGCTGCCTATTAAAATAGCTTCAATTTCGTCCTTCGTGTAGCTATTGCCCACAAAGGGATTGTCGTGGACATGTTTGCGCGGGTGGCCCAACTGTGCATTATAAAGAGTAAATGCTGCGCCGATAGAGGTGCCATTGTCTCCCGCTGCTGGCATGATGTAGACATCATCAAATCCAGCTTCTCTGAGTAGTCGTCCATTCATCACACTATTCAGTGCGACACCACCAGCGATCACTAGATGCTTGGCGGTTGTTTTTTTACGTAGAACGGCTGCCATTTTTAGAGCGCATTCTTCAAGAACTTGTTGGAAGGCGGCGGCCACATCTTGGTGGTGGGCTTCGAAGCTATCATCCTTGCCGCGCGGTGTACCAAAAGTGTCATAAAACAATTGAGAGCATCTGCGATAGCCCCAGTATTGATAACTGAAATACCGCAAATCTACCTTTATCTCACCTTTGTCATTGACCTTCACGCATTGACGGGCCTTATCAACAAAGTGATTGGCATCCCCAAGCGGTGCCAGACCCATGGTCTTTCCTTCATCGTAGTTGGGTCTGAAGCCACAAAATTCGGTTACGGCTTCATAGACTGAGCCTAAGGAGTGGGGAAAGAACGATTGGTTCAGGCAACGAACATTGTTGCCCTGACCATGTCCTAGCCAGGCGCACGCCCACTCACCTGATCCATCGATGGCCATAATGGCTGCTTCTTCATAGGGTGAGACAAGAAAACTACCTGCTGCATGTGTGACATGGTGTTCGATAAAACTGACATCTGGTTTTGTTTTTCCTGGCCACGTGTCCGCTAGCCATTGTTTAAACCGACGTTGCTTAAAATATCCGTTAATCAGCTCATGTTTTATGAATGGTGAAGCTTTGTGAGGTTTCTTTAGCGCATAGCCAACTTTAGTGAGCCATTTATGAGTGGGCTTGATAGAGACTGCAATGTGATCGATTTGGTCGGCGCGTAGCCCTGCGACCTGTAAGCACATTTGAACTGAACGCTCTGGAAACTCCCGAGTGTGTTTGATGCGCGTAAAACGTTCTTCTTCGAGCGCCACCACGAGTTTACCGTCCACAATGATGCAGGCACTCGAGTCATGAAAATAGTAGTTAAGACCCAGAATTATCATAGTGTTATCGAGCTGGTCTTAACCGAGCCTTTGTAAAATCCTTGATGGCGTGGAGCATTCTCTTCGAATGTCCGAAGGTGGTGTTGTTATAGCGAGTGATGTGCCAAACCGGTGCGGTTTCTGGATGCCAACGGACTGCCCAAGGGGGGGAAGTCACAAGGCTAAGAGTCGGAGTTTTGTCCTGATAGCATTGATTGATGACATCTTCGAGTAGCAATGAGCCGGGGGAGTAGTGGGAATAGTCCTCGAGATAGCCTATTTTGAGCAAACTGAGGCAATTCTTGGTAGCCAACCCATACTGTGCGGCAATACAAAGCTCATCCGCGAATAGAAGATTGATAGTGGGCGTCAATCCTTTGTAACGAGGCGTCAATAAACTCGCGTAGAAACTGCGCAGAGAGTCACTGTGTTTTATTGCGGTACCGTCTCCTTCAGCGCCTTTCCAGCCAGAGGCTTCAACATTAAGAAATTGCTCGAAGGCCCAGTCCAGTTGCGCTGGATTGGTTACTTGTTCAAAGCGCAGTGGCGATGTTTCCAGTAGTTGTTTTCGAAGTCTGCGTAAATTTCGTTTTAACTTTCCCGATGGCACCTTGCTGTCCTTGGTTAAATCGAACCAGGCCGTTTCGCGTGATTGCGTGCTTGTCCATAACCTATCTGCCCTTGTGTGCAGCAGAGATTGGGTGGCGTTAGCCAACGAATCGTAAAGTGGGACGTTATGAAAGTGCCAACTGTGCCAGCGTAATTGGCGATCCATTGCCTCACTGAGTGCGTCTAACTGATTTTTCTCACTCAAATCGGGATCAAAGAGAATGCCGTTTAATGACAGATGATCGTGGTTGGGTCCGTGGACGGTGTTATTTATGCCATTCATCAGAGGGACGATTAAGTCACAGCGGCCGGAAGAATTCTTCAGCATCATCACGCTCACCTGCGTGGGTAGCAAGTGCGAATTAATGGCGAGACACCAATCAGGATGATGGTAGAACCGGGGTACAGGCAGGCGCTGGTATAACTGATACCAGTCGGACAACACCGAATCATCCGGTAATTCTATGGTTACCTCATGCGTCATCGATGTGGATTAGCGTTTCTAGTAAAGGAATTTCAGGATAGGTAGTGTATCGGCATTTTCGCGATAGACTTAACAAAATGAGTGTCGATTCTTC
>JAHQVR010000165.1 GCA_019634245.1 Gammaproteobacteria bacterium | reverse complement strand
GGTCAAAGGCGTTTAATGGAGATAGCCAAACCCTCGTCGTTACTACTGTTCTTTTTCGTAGGATTATCCTTCGCTTGTTTGATCTATAGCTCAGTGATCGGCGACTACAGCGTTAAATACGTTGCCGAGACGTCCAACTCTACTCTACCGTTGGTGTATAAAATTTCTGGCGTCTGGGGTGGTCATGAAGGATCAGTGCTGTTCTGGGTATTTATCCTGACGGTGTGGACAGCGGCGGTGGCGATATGGGGCCGCTCCATTCCACTGCAGCTGCTTAGCAGAGTGCTGTCTGTGCTGGGCTTTATATCCATTGGTTTTTTATTATTCGTGATACTCACGTCGAACCCCTTTGTGCGATTAATACCCGCCCAAACTGATGGCTTTTCGTTAAATCCGTTACTTCAAGATCCGGGCATGGCAGCGCATCCACCTTTGCTCTACATGGGCTACGTGGGTTTTGCCGTGGCCTTTGCTTTCGCTATCGCAGCGTTAATTGGCGGTCAGCTAGACTCGGCTACTTTGCGATTTATGCGCCCCTGGACCAATGTTGCCTGGGTGTTTTTAACACTGGGGATTTCCATCGGAAGTTATTGGGCTTATTACGAACTGGGTTGGGGAGGCTGGTGGTTTTGGGATCCTGTGGAGAATGCCTCTTTCATGCCCTGGTTAGTGGGTACCGCTTTGATACATTCGATCGCAGCCTCTGAGAAGCGAGGGGTGTTTAAGGCCTGGACCGCTTTACTCGCGGTGATGGCGTTTTCGCTGAGTTTGCTGGGTACCTTTCTCGTTCGCTCTGGTGTGCTGACATCGGTTCATGCGTTTGCTACAGACCCGACCCGAGGGGCGTTTATCTTAATATTTCTGTTGATCGTCGTCGGAGGCTCATTGGCCTTATACGCGATGAGAGCATCCCGCTTAAGCAGCAACGTTGAATTTGAGCTTGTGAGTCGTGAGTCGGCGTTGCTGCTGAACAACATTTTATTGGTTGTCGCGTGTGCGGCGGTTTTATTGGGCACTTTGTTTCCACTGATTGTTGATGCACTGGGCCAAGGTAAAATGTCCGTTGGCGCACAGTACTTCAATTTAGTGTTCGTGCCACTGATGATCCCCATATTGCTGATCGTCGGCATAGGCGCTTTATTAAACTGGAAAAAAGATAATTTCAGCGGCCGGAAGAACGCACTCGTTGTGTTGGCTCTGGCCAGTGTTGTATTGGCAGTCGTGTTGGCCTTTGCCGTTATACCCTATGAAGGCAAGGGCATGGTTTCCCGAATGATTGCGGCTCTGGCATTGTTTATGGCACTGTGGATTACCGCAAGTACGGTGTATGGGTTGTTCTACCGGCTGAGAAACAAACGGAATCGATTAACCGCCGTGTTACACACCCCTGCTGCGTTCTGGGGTATGAGCCTTGCGCATTTGGGTATTGCAGTATTTACTGTGGGCGTCGCACTAACATCCGTATTCAGTCAAGAAGAAGTTGTCAAAATGTCAGCAGGTGAACAGCACACCGTGGCGGGTTATGACATTACGTTCAACGGAATGACTGAGATACGAGGGCCTAATTACATGGCCGCGCGAGGCACATTTAGTATTGTTCGCTCCGGTTCTATTGCAACCCTTACACCTGAAAAGCGCGTCTATGATGTGCGTCGGGATATCATGACGGAAGCAGGCATTGATGGCTCACTGGGACGAGATATATTCATTGCATTGGGTGAACCGCTTGATGAAGGTGCTTGGAGTGTTCGGCTGCAGGTGAAGCCGTTTGTACGCTGGATCTGGTTGGGAACCCTATTTATGGCCTTCGGTGGGTTGCTGGCGGCAGGCGATAAACGCTATAAAACCAAGCGTTCTACTGCTAAAGAACCCGTTAAGCCAACGGTTACCATGGGCGATATCGGTTCAACAGTGAGTGGGCAAACGTGATTTTAAGGCTGGTTCCTCTAGCGATTTTTTTAGTTTTAGCAGGCTTTCTTGCTAAAGGCTTGACGCTGGATTCAAGCACCATCCCATCTGCGCTTATGGATAAGCCAGCACCTGAGTTCTCCCTACCGATACTAGGTGATTCAAACACGGTCATTTCGGGGGCACAACTCACGGGAGCTCCGTATGTGTTGAATGTATTTGCCAGCTGGTGTGTTTCCTGTGTCACTGAACATCCGCATTTAGTAAAGCTAGCTGAAGAAAATAGCGACATTTTGCTGGTGGGGCTGAACTACAAAGACCAATCGGACGAAGCCCAGGGTTGGTTAAATAGATTTGGTAATCCTTTTGAATTGGTGTTGGAAGATAATGAAGGACGCGTGGGCATAGATTGGGGTGTCGTGGCGGTACCAGAAACTTTTGTGGTAGATGGTGCGGGGGTGGTTCGATTCAAACACACGGGTCCGTTAGATCAAACGATCATTGATACTGAAATTAAGCCACTACTCGTCAGGCTCTCCGCACCGGGGTGACGTCAACCATGCTTACGAAATGCCGAATACCCTTTATTGTTTTAATACTCGTGGTTCTTACACTTGCTGCGCCGGTTTCTGCCGCTGAGCCTTTGGTGAAGTTCGACACTGAAGTTCAGGCCGCTCATTACGACGAACTGGTTAAGCGCTACCGTTGCCTTAAGTGCCAAAATCAGAACCTTGCAGATTCTCCTGCTGGGTTAGCAGATGATTTACGTCGTGAAATAGCTGCACAAATTACCCAAGGAAAATCAACGCATGAGATTGATGACTATCTTGTGCAACGCTATGGCGAATTTGTGTTGTACAAGCCCCGTTTAAAACCTTCCACGTGGGTGCTATGGCTCGGTCCCTTCTTATTGCTCTTCGTGGCTGGATGGGGCGCTTTTCGAATGATTAGACGGCCCAAAGTAACAGACGATGGTCCGAGTCGGATCCATTTAAGCGAAGCCAAAAACATTCTCAAGGATTAAATTGCCGCTGTTGGCAGCAGCAGTGGGCTTCATAACCCCCCTCTCTCTAGCTGCTAATTATTTACACGGTTGGTCAAAAATATATCTCAACGGCCTATGATGCTGATTTTGCGTCAGTACATCGTCGGGTGATGCGTGCCAATGTCGCTGAAGTGTAAATTGTTATTTAAATCGACTCGAAGTGTACCTTCCAACATGGTAACGTTGTGTTTCCGAAGAGGAGACAGTCGGGCGACACCGGCGTATTACTAATGATTGTGACCCAGAATATCTCAAAAGAAGTCGGGTCTCTGGATTCTTTAACAACGGATGAGTTTCTTGGCGTAGTCGGGTTACGCGTCCGTAAGCGCAGAAATGAAATCGGTATGTCTCGGAAGCGTCTGGCAGAAGTGTCCGGTGTTTCGGAACGATACTTAGCGCAGTTAGAGGCTGGCCAGGGAAATATGTCCATCGCATTGCTTCGCAAAGTTACAGCAGCTATTAACCTGCCTATGGGACTGCTAATGGCAGATACAGATCCGCAAAGAAGCCGGGAAACCGAAGAGCTCGCTGAGTAGATCGTTGAATCGTCGTGCGTAGGGTGCGTCTTAGGATACTCAGTTTGGTTCTTGTTAGTTTAGTTCTTAACCGTTACCTGTCTGGTTCTTCTCTCAGGACTGTGCTCCAGTAGTGCTTAAAAGCTCATGATAATGTTGGTCTTAGCCGAAGCGCTGGCACCTACAGCCCTTCTCTCTGCTTCATTTTTAAACCGATGGATCACGATACCCGGCTTGTGGGTAGCCCATGGATCCAAATCTTCCGCGCTTTGACTGTAACGCACATAGTCTGTCATGGCTGATAGTCTCGGCATACCCTGGCTATCACCGATGTTGCTGTAGTACTGGTCCACATCGCTAAACGTGTCATCGGTTTGGAATACCACGATTTTTAAACCGTTCTCTCCACCAACCCGGTATTTCTTCCCGTTGGGATAAATCGGGTATGGGACATTGCTGGCACCAAATACAGCACTGAGCGGCTGTTCTTGGCTTGGCATCTGTTTCGGCACCACCGGAATGGCATTGGCTTCACCCTTGGAGGATGCTTCTTCAATAATGATCAGCGGCTTCGGATCTTCTTCAGTGGCCGTGTCATTGCCACACGCCACTATCAAGGCGCTCGATAGAAATGTGGTAGCCAGTAGGCCAGGGCGGATTCGGTCCAGCATGTTGTTAAATGTCCGTTGTTCGCAGTTTTAGGATAGACCAAGTGGCAAAATCTGCTGAATTTGACCCTGTTGGTACAAAAACAATGCGTAGCCCAAAATTTTCGGTGATCGTTTCTAGACAAAGAGATAAGTGTCCGTTTTTTAAGACTACTTTGGTGATACTCTGCCCAATTCGTATGTGGCAGGGCGGGCGGTTCTGGCTGTTTTGTAAGCCGACCATCCACCGAGTATGTGATTGAAACCGCCTTTTTTATGGAGACTGGATTATGAAGTTATTGATGCGAACCGCTGTCCTGTGTGTTGCGACATTGCCGCTCACCGGTTGTTTGGACAGTATGGTTAAACCTGAAGCCTCTGTGGATCGAGGAGTTGAGTTACAGCTACCTCCCTACGATGGCCCCCGAGCGAAAGCTGCGGTAACGAATTTTGAGTGGAGCGTCGGTGAGAGCAAGACTACGATCGGCGTTGCGGGCGCAGACTTCAGTGTTTCTCACAGTGAGTACGCCGGCATTAGTTCGGGACTCCAAGACATGCTAACCACTTCGTTGGTACAGAGTAAGCGTTACCGTGTGCTTGAAAGACAACGACTGGACTCCGTGAAAGATGAAATTGCGCTATCCGAAGAGGGGTACACCGACGATAGTGGAAAACAGCGCGGCAATATAAAAGGTGCTGACATTGCCGTAATTGCGTCGATTACGGGCTGGGACCCAGCCACCAAAGGCACCGGTGGATCGGTCGGTGGTTTGCTGGGAGGAAGTGCCGGTGCGTTGCTCGGAGGAATCAGTGGTGCGTTTAAGGAATCGTCAATGGCGATGGACATTCGCATTGTGGATGTGGCAACGTCTGAAGTATTAGCTGCAACCCGAGTTGAGGGTGTTGCTAAGGATGCCAATGTGGGTGCTGCACTGGGAGCGCTTACCGGTTCAGCTGGTTTAGGAGGATCTCTTGGTACCTTTGCCCGCACGCCTATGGAGAAAGCAATCCGGACATGTATTTATGAGGCCACAAAATACATTGTCGAAAATACGCCGCAAGAGTACATGATTCACTAGTTGGTTTGAATCGTCTGCCGTTCAAACGCCTCGGTGCTCACACGCCGAGGCGGTAGTCCCTCTATACCCAGTTGTGCCACGGAAAAGGTAGGATCGCTACCTTTCCATCAGCATTAGCCACCGTCACCAACCAAACCGATCCTTCGGGTAATTCGCGCCGTTTGTGGTCTAAAACTCGAAAGGTATTAATCTCGATCAGACGTTCACAGCCAGGAACAAACAAACCACTGGAAGACATTGCTAATGCTTGATTTTCGGTATCGCACCTAACCAGAGCCGGTTGTGGATTGACTAGTGCACCGATAGGCGGCAGGCGCCGGTGGGAGTAAGGTGGTGCTGTGCCGTCCTTGGCTAATTGTTCACAGGCGGATAAGCTCAGCAGTAAAACAACGCTGAACAGGCTAGCAAAGGGCAGAAATCGGTCTTTCGTCGATACCACCGTTTTAAGCGGTCGCAGCCTCTCGTGTGTCTTCTTCGCTGTCTTCAGTGGTCGTCAAAGCTTCCAGTTTTACGACCAGTTCCTCATCCACGGTAGGTAGGTCATCGAAGTCAACGGCGGCTTCCTTGAGTTTGCCCGACGCTGCTTCAGCCCAAACTTGCAGGGCACGGAAGCTTTCCACTAAGGCACCTGAGTTTTCGGATAGAGTCTCAAGCTTTGTAAGCTCTTCTTTCTGTTCCTTATTTTGCTTCTTCAGCTGTCGATTGGAGTCTTCAGCAGTTTTCCGAGCAGTGGCTTCATCGAGTTTTTGCTTTTTTAAGGATTTTAGTTTTTTCAGTATGTTATCGGGCGTGTCGGCCAGTGCAGTATTGATGGCCTTAAGTTCTTTTTGCTTATCTTCTACTTGCCGCTTGGCACGTTTGAGAGCTTCCGCATTTTCACGTCGGCCGTTGTTTAGCTGTTGTTCAGCGGCTTCAGATTTTTTTTCTGCTTCCTCTCGAGCGGCGTTAGCTTCTGAGCGGGATTTCTCTACATTGCGAATTTCCCGTTTCATTTGCTCGATTTTTTCGTCAGCCTCCGCGCGAGTGATAGCCATATTCTCATCGGCTTCACGGGCACGTTTTACCGCTGCATCAAGAGCGGAGCGCAGTTCGTCGGCTGTGCAATCTTCTTTTAATTTAAGTGCCGCGGCGGCTTCGTTCATCAGCATTTGTTTGCTGATGGCAAGATCTTTCCAAATTCGTATTTGCTGTTCGGTGTCGGTTTGACTCACTGATTGTTCTCTAGCTTAAGTTTGAGTTACTTCTTAAGGGAAGCCTGTGTCAGCCACCCGGTTGGTTGTAGATATTGATTGTGTCAGGCCCATGTGGCACTGGAGGAGCGTGTCTGCCTAGGTGCAAGCTTTCGAGGAGCTTGGATAACTCTCCCGACCAAGTCGGCCGATACAACTGGAGCATTATAGCGCGAATTTGCCGTGACCGGGTGTTACCTAACCGGTTGTATGAATTGTGTGTGACACGCTTTGCGATGAGTCGGCCGATAACATCGGCGGCACGAGTCTTGTGCCTCAGCGGCAGGTCGGTTAAATCGTTCCTATTTTGACCAAATATAAGTAAGCAGTCACCGTGAGAGTGGATAACACAGTTGAAATCACGATGGCACTGGAGGCTCTCTCCTGCCAAAACCCGTACTGCTGGCCAATCACAAAGACGTTGGCGGCTGTCGGTAGTGCAGCCAGCAGCACAGCGCTGTGTAACCACACGGCTGGCAAGTCTGGAATCGGGCTTACCAATAGATAGACGAGCAACGGATGAACCAGCAGTTTTAAAGGCAGCAGATAGGTCAATTGCGGAGGGATGCGGGTCAAGGGCCTGAGTGCGACGGTTATCCCCATGGCGAATAGAGCGCAGGGTGCAGCCGCTTGAGCCAATATTTCCAGCAAGCGTTGTGCAGGCTCTACTAATTTCAATTCGTAAAAGGCTGCTGTCATGCCAGCCGTGGTGGCAATGATGAATGGGTGGCTAACGATATTTTTTACAATCCGAGTGGTGATGGACCAACGCGATACTTTTTCTCTACCACCTAATGCCATCAGCGTCGGTGCCATTATGAAGTGCATGGTGTTATCCAAACAGAATATCAGCGCAACCGGAACGGCTGCTTCGGGGCCGAATGCTGCGAGAGCCAGTGGCGGGGCTAAATAACCAATGTTGCCGTATGCACCCACAAAGCCCTGGATAGTCGAGTTACCCATCGAATCGCGGGCAAGATATTTCGCCACACAGAAGCCGATACTGAAAATAATAAAGGTGGCAAAGGTGGTGGCAAATAGAAATCGACTGTTGCCAAATTCCTCAAATGGGGTATCGAACAACAGTAAAAATATTAAGGGCGGCAACGCGATATAAATAATAAAAAAATTCATCCAGTCGAGTCCATCGATTGAGATGGCTTTTGCTTTACCGGATAGGTAGCCCAATAGAATGATGCCAAACAGAGGCAGCACAAGGCCGAGAACTTGAAGCAACATAGTGCGCTTATACCGACACGATTTTATCGCGATTCAAAATCAACTTAGGATCGAGTGTTCGTTTGAGACTGCGCATTAGCTCTATTTCAGCTTCTGATCGGGAGTAGGTGAGGTAGGCCTTTTTATACAGGCCGATGCCATGCTCTGCGGATATTGATCCGCCTAGTGGCTGGAGGTGTTCAAACACCACGGTATTGCAAAAGCTATGTGCCTCACCAACCTTATCACTAGGGTTCAACGTTGGGCCGATGACCAGATGAAGATTACCGTCGGCCAAGTGCCCATAGGCATAGAAGCCTAGTGTTTGCCAACGAGTCTTGAGTGCGTCTTCAACTGCGGTTAAGTAACCTGCCATGCTTTTCACAGGTAGACTTATGTCGTAAACAAAATGGGGCTTGTGTACCTGTAAGGCGGTATCAACGTTTTCCCTGACAGCCCAGATGTCCATTCGATCTTGTTCGGATTGAGCGATCACTGCATCGATAATCATCTCTTCGGTTAGAGCCGCTTCCATCGTCTGTTGGAAAAGAGCGGCATCACGCTCTACATCGCCGCCGCGCGTTTCAATGATCGCGTAAAGAGAGTAATGGGCAGGAAGAATGGCTTTAACCGAACCTTCAACGGCTGGATCGGTGTTCAATGCGTAATAGGGCTGCCACATAATCTCAAATGCATTCAATTGGGCATTCAGAGACCCACTGGCCGAGCCGAGGAAACGCTGAACTTGTTCAAAATCGTTAAAGGCCACCATTGCTGTGTTGATACTGGGGGTGGGTGGACGTAGGCGCAGTACGGCACGAGTAACGACACCCAGCGTCCCTTCGCTACCGATAAACAGTTGTTTTAGATCGTAGCCAGTATTGTTTTTCATCATCTGATTCATCGAAGAGACGATGGTACCGTCGGCCAACACTGCTTCGAGCCCCAGAACTTGTTCTCGCATCATGCCGTAGCGCAGCACCGATAGGCCGCCAGCATTGGTAGAGATATTGCCGCCGATAGTGCAAGAACCACGTGCGCCCAGATCCAGCCCGAATTGCAATTGGTGATATTCTGCCGCTTCTTGTACTGATTGAAGCGTTGCGCCAGCATCGACAGTGATCGAGCGATTCGTTACGTCCGCAGGTTCTATCGAATTCATCCGATCCAGAGATAAAATCACATCAGAGGTACTACTGCTATCACCACCAGCAAGCCCAGTGACGCCTCCATGAGTGACTATCGGTTGCTCTAACTTATGGCAAAGTTTTAGTATCTGGCTGACTTCAGAGGTAGAGCCGGGACGCACAACGGCTAATGCCTGCAGTGGGGATGCGTCCCAGAAGTGTGTGGCGCGATCGGTCACATCTGTGCCGCTAAGCACCTGAGGTCGACCAACAATCGATTCAAGCTCCGAGAGCAATTCCATTTATGTAAAGGCCTGTAACCCCGTTTGACAGCGGCCCAAGATGAGCGCATGCACATCGTGGGTACCTTCGTAGGTGTTCACAGCTTCGAGGTTCATGACATGTCTTATGACACCGTATTCATCAGAAACACCGTTTCCTCCGAGCATGTCGCGCGCCATGCGTGCAATATCCAACGCTTTGCCCGCATTGTTGCGTTTCATCAAAGAGATCAGCTCTGATGATGCTTCGTGAGCATCCATTAGTCGGCCGAGCTGCAAACAACCTTGCAATCCCAAGGTGATTTCCGTTTGCATGTCTGCCAGTTTGCGTTGTATGAGTTGGGTGGCGGCCAGAGGTTTACCAAATTGTTTTCGATCCAAGGTGTATTGCCGTGCTTCATGCCAGCAACTTTCGGCTGCACCCATGGCGCCCCAACAGATGCCATAGCGTGCTCGGTTCAAACATCCGAAAGGGCCAGCCAGTCCGGATACGTTCGGAAGTAATTTATCTTCGCCCACTTCCACATCATCAAGCATGATCATTCCCGTAACCGATGCTCGCAAGGAGAACTTTCCTTCAATGGTGGGCGTCTGCAGTCCCTTACAGTCTCTATCCACAATAAAGCCACGAATTTTTCCATCGTGTGCCTCGGATTTCGCCCACACAAT
Source organism: Gammaproteobacteria bacterium (assembly GCA_019634245.1). Next base: position 12,015 of record JAHQVR010000165.1, on the reverse strand, counting down.
GCAGACATCCGCTATCGGAGAGTTGGTGATCCAGTTCTTTGCGCCACTGATGGAATAACCGGTTTTGGTTTTAACGGCTTTGGTGACCATCGATGATGGGTCAGAGCCATGATCAGGCTCAGTGAGTCCGAAACAACCCACCATTTCCCCGGTCGCCAGTTTGGGTAGATACTGCTCGCGCTGCTCTTCTGTGCCGTAGGCAAAGATAGGGTGCATCACCAGCGAGGATTGCACAGACATCGCTGAACGATAGCCAGAATCCACTCGTTCAACTTCGCGGGCTACAAGGCCGTAACAGACATAAGATGTGCCCGCACACCCGTACTGCTCAGGAAGGGTCATTCCGAGCAGGCCTAGCTCCCCATACTCATTCATAATTTCGCGGTCGAATACGCCCGCTCGATTGGCCTGAATAATCCTTGGGAGCAATTGCTTTTCACAATACTGTCTGGCGCTATCGCGTATGAGACGCTCTTCTTCACTGAGCTGTTTGTCTAACAGCATCAGGTCATCCCACTGTGGGTTTGCCGGTTTTGCACGTGCTTGTTCGGGGGTCATAGGCGTAGTGACTAAGATCGAATTGTTTATGGAGATACGAGCATGCTCATATCCGTGGTGTCTCAGCGGGCGGACCTGTCAAATCGCGCCCTATATTGAGCTGAAACCATAGATTTCCCTCTAGTTTAGCTGCTTGTGTGGCTCAGTAGTTGCACAACATTTCTTCTTTAATGGAAGTCTTTAAAACTCGCGGCAATGGATTGCAAGGCCACCGCCTCTGGCGGACTGAACACCAATTCCAAGGGACCTGCTCCACTTTCTGGTTTGCTCGGACCACTGCACCAGAATGCGGAGGATTGCCACAGCGCGTGGCTCGCCTGGATTTCTACCCTGTTGACCGATCGGCGGTGGTTTGCACTGTTTGCCGTCGACGCAGAACGAGCGACATTTGCGGCTAGTTGGCCGCGCGAAGCTGAGCTACCCGATGCACTAGCGACCTTTGCCTCAAGAGCTGCTCGAGCCCAAACGCCGTTGCAGGCATCCCCATCTAGCAACACATCTTCCGCCACGGAACCTAACGAAAATGACGAAATTTCAGCGATTCCGCTGCGTGGCCAGTCCGCTCAATCTTGGGTGTTATGTGTGTTGGGCCCGGGTTATACATCGGCGGCAGAGCGACAGGCTTTGATTCGCTTATGCCAATGGTCTGCTGCACAATTGCCGGCACAGACACGAGCTGCTGGCTCAACGCGTTCTACTGAATCTGATCTAGCAGAAAACGTGTTGCAGGCCGTGACGCATAAGTCTCGCGCGGCCATAGGCAATGCTTTGGCAAATACCCTGCTTGGAATGTCTAGCGCTCGGCGAGTGTCCGTCGGTGTGGCAGGTCGTCAAAACATAGAACTGCTCGCCGTCTCTGGCCAATCTGAGCTTGATGTTCATCGACAACTGTCCCAGAGCCTGAAGCAGGCTATGCAACATTGCATAGATACGTGTGAGCCAAACGAGACTCTTACCTTTAGTGGGGTGGGCTCAGAGCCTTCGACTCCTACCTCAGCGCTGGCCAATCTGTATTCGATGAATCAATCGATGCCTCTATCGCTACTACGCGTGTCAGCCGGTGCCGAGATTGAGTTGGTGGTTTTACTTGAGCATCCTGAGAAGGTCGTTTTGGTCGATGGTCAACTTGAGGCGATACGCACGGCGATTACACCGACTGCGGCGTTATTTGATCTCGTTGACAGACACGAGGCAACCGCCACGGAGCGAGTTCTCCGTCGTGTTAGACGCGTCCAATCGCAACTTTTAAAAAAGAAATCTCAAAGGCGCACACAATTGACGATAGCCGCTGCACTTTTGGGTTTAATAATGACTTTGTTCCCTGTGACACACCATGTTTCAGGACGGGTGGTGATAGAGGCCGCTGACCAACAGGTGATTGTTGCACCCATTGGTGGGCACATTGCCTCCTCCCATGCACGAGCCGGTGATTCAGTGAGTCAAGGGCAATTACTAGCAACGCTAGATACCCATGATCTGCAATTAGAGGTGGACAAGTGGATGAGTGAACAGGCAAAAAACACGTCTGCCTATTCACAAGCGTTAGCCAGTCATGATCGGACAGAACTCAGCCGACTGCGAGCGGATGCTGATCGGATTGAAGCAGAGCTGAATTTAGTGCAACAGAATTTAACTCGCAGTGAAATACGAGCACCGATGAGTGGTGTGTTGCTCAGTGGAGATTTGAGCCAATCTTTGGGTGCCCCGGTCACCACAGGCGATGTGTTGTTTGAAGTTGGATCCAGCAATCGCCATCGAGTTGTCATAAAAATCGATGAACAAGATGTCGGTTTCGTTAAACCCGAACAGTTTGCTAGGGTCAGAATGGCTTCGGTACCTCACCGGTTGTGGCAGGCGAAAGTTGACACAGTTCAGCCTGTAGCCGTAGCTGAAAAAGGGGCGAGTTATTTTCGTTTGCCGGCCACGTTTGATACGGCTGTGTCTGAGTTGCGGCCCGGCATGGAAGGGGTGGCAAAAATCGAGGTCGGTCGTCGCGCTCTGATTTGGGTGGCGACCCACAGGCCATTGAGTCGATTGCGTTATTGGCTCTGGAAGCTCGGTTTCAGCCGATGAGTGTGTTACCTCAGTTGTTATCCGAGACCAAACCGGTATTGCTGCCGCATGTGAGCGTGGTGCATCGGCTCATTCGCACAGAAGCTTGGGTCGTGTTAACTAACGAGCTTACCGGTCAGCACATGCGCTTGAATCAATCGGCCTGGCACCAGGTGTCTCGTTTTCGGGCCGATCGTTCGCTATCAGTGCCTGGTGATCCGCTTGACGAAAACCTGGTGCAGTTGGTAATGAGCCTGCACCGTCGTGGCATGATCGCCCTAGGCTGTCCGCGTGAATCTGAACTGCTCATTGCGCTACAGACTCAGCTGAAATCTGAAAAGTGGAAACAGCGATGGCTTAACCCACTCTACCTGCGATTTTCACTGTTCGATCCCGATAAACTCATCGAAAGGTTATTACCGCGGGTCGAACCACTGTTTCACCGACAGACGTTGGTGGTGATTTTGATGATCATTCTGGTTGCCATCAGTTTCGGGATAGTGAACCGTGCTGAGCTGGGTGAGAGCCTGGCTCAGGTTGCGGCAGCTCCTGTGCATTGGTGGCTGTATGTGTTGATCTACCCACTGATGAAAGGTCTACACGAGGCCGCTCACGCAGTCTGTGTAAAACGCTGGGGTGGTGAGATACATGAAACGGGTATAACACTTTTGGTGCTGTTCCCGTTACCTTACGTCAATGCTTCTGACACCTGGCGGTTTCCCGAGAAAACTCAGCGGTTATTGGTCAACGCCAGTGGAATGCTGATAGAGGGTGCGCTTGCAGCTATAGCATTGATCCTTTGGTGTTTTGTAGAGACTGGGACAGTTCGCGATGTGTTGTTGGCTATCGCCATTTTGGGATCGGTGTCAACACTATTATTTAATGCCAATCCGCTTCTGAAATTTGATGGCTATTATTTTTTGCAGGATGCTTTAGATCTTCCTAATTTAGCCAGCCGCGCCTCTGGATATTATCTCTACTTGCTGCGCAAGTACCTTTTTAAGATTGATGCAATAAGCCCGGTGACTGCGATAGGAGAGCGCCGATGGTTTCTGGTCTACGGTGCTTTGTCCTTGTTTTATCGGTGGTTCATATTCGCAGTTATTGCGTTTTGGTTGGTGGGAAAATTTCAAATCGTCGGCTTGCTGTTAATCAGCGTTGGCCTTTATCAGCTCGTCGTGCTGCCCCTCGTACGCGCCTGGAACTATCTTTGTCATAGTGAGGAACTACAGGGCAGACGGGCCTCGGCCTGGAAAATATCGGCAACGGCTATGTGTTTGGTGATCCTGCTGGTATTTGCTGTCCCACTACCGTCAAGCACTCGCATCGAAGGTGTACTCTGGGTTCCCAAACAGGCGCAAGTATTTGCTCCTGAATCTGGATTCGTACACGGAGAGATAGCTTCAGCTGGACGGCAAGTGAACGTCGGTGAAACACTGATTACCCTAACTACGCCGCAGCTGTCAAAAGAGCGGATGGTTGCAGGTGCAGCGCGTAAAAGGGTGGAGATTGATTATCGCGAAGCTCAACTGTCTGATCCTGGGCGGGCAACAGCACTGCGCCATGAATTGGGTGCAGCTCAGGCCAAGCTCAAGCGAATGCAAACTCGTCTCGAGGGAGCCACTATCGCCGCGAAGAGCGCTGGCAGGTTCACACCAAGAATGGAAGGGGTGCATACGGGTGATCGTGTTGTGCGCGGAGATCTACTGGGCTATGTCGTTTCTCCGTCTTCGCTACGCGTAAGAGCGGTGGTACCGCAGAGTCAATTTTCTAAAGTGCAGGAAGGGGTTGAAGAGGTTTATATTCGACTGGCCAGTCGATTCCAGGAGCGTCTTCCGGGGCGTCTTATTCAACAAACTCCGTCAGCAAATAATTACTTACCCAGTGCTTCTTTAGCCTATGACGGATCCAGCGGCATAGTGGTTGCATCGGAAGCGGATACATTGACAACCCGTGAGCGTGTTTTTCACCTCGAATTGGCCCTACCAGAGGGTGTTGAAGCAGCGGGGATTGGTGGCACGGCTTACGTTACCTTAACTCACGAATGGGAAACCGCTGGTGCCAGGCTAGGACGCACGTTCCGGCAGTTGTTTTTAAACAAGTTGGGCGTCTAAAAAAGGATTTGACGATGAAAGCTAACAGGATGTTGGGAAAGCTTGTCGCTCTGTGGGTAGTAGTCGTATCTACCTCGTTTGTTGGGCTACTGACCATGTCTAACCTACAAGCATCTCGAGTTGTAGTGCCCGATATGGATTGCGTAGTCGAGCCCAGTAACGTTGTCGAGCTGGGATTTTCAGTGCCCGGTTTGATTCAGAAAACCTATTTTGATCGTGCTGACTTTGTGTCTAAAGGCCGCGTCATGTCACAGCTGGAATCTGGTGTTGAAGAGGCATCACTGGCTATAGCGCGGGAAAATGCACGTCACGAAACCGGTATTCTTCTGAGAAAAAAATCTGCAGATTATGGAGAACGAACCCGGCTCAGAAATGCACGCTTAGCGAGCACGGATTCGATTTCTGCGCAAGCCATGGATCAGGTGAATACCGAAACCGCCATCGCTAAATTGCAAGTGCGTCAGGAGCAAGAGCTACACACACTATCACAACTCGAATTTCAGCAGGCGCTGGCGATATTGGAACGTCGATCCATTGTCAGTCCGATCGAAGGTACGATAATTGAGCGTTATAAGTCCGAGGGTGAATATGTTGATAATGATCCAGTGTTTAAGCTAGCGCAACTCGATCCGCTCCATATAGAAGTAATAGTACCTATCGAACTGTTAGGCACTATTGAAACGGGAATGAAAGGCGGTGTCGTTATTAATGCACCTGGATTTGAAAATGAAACACTTGAGGCGCTAGTTCGGCGTATTGATGCAGTTGGAGATGCTGCTAGCGGCACGTACGGTGTTCGTTTAGAAATGGCTAATCCAGATTTAACTATTCCCAGTGGAGTCAGATGCATGGTCAATTTCTTTGCCTCATGACGCTTATCCAATCGACTGGAATGGCGCTGACAACCATTGAAACACCGTTAGGCTGCGTTGGAGCCTGCTGAACCTTGATCTTTTAAATTGGATTCGACTGCTACATCGCCGCTGTCGGATTCAGCGCCAATGCTCTGATTTGATAGCCCTATACGTTCAGATTCTTCTTTCGTCTGTGCTGAATCTGAATAAATCATAGAAATATTGCGCCCTGATTTTTTTGCTTCATAGAGAGCGCTATCGGCACAATTAACCAGTTCGCGCGTGGTAATCTCAACCGGGGCATCACCTGTTCCAACTAGACCCGCACTGGCACTTATGTAATGCGAGTTACCGTTGATTTTAATTTGAAAATCAGCAATCGATTTTAACGCCCGATCGGCGAATGCCTTTGCATTGTCAACGGATGTTTCGGGCAGAACAACCAGAAATTCTTCACCACCGTATCGCGCGACGGTGTCGGTAGTTCGAGCGCTATCCAGTAAAATGTTCGCGACGTGCTTGAGTACCTCGTCACCAGTGTCGTGCCCATGAGAATCATTGAAAGATTTAAAATGGTCTACGTCGAACATCACCACCGACAGTGGTGTCTGATAACGATTGTGTCGCAGGGTTTCTTTGTCCAGAATGTCATCGCAGTAGCGCCGGTTATAGAGTTTTGTTAACGAATCGGTATTCGCCAAAATTTTTAATGTTTGATTCATTTCTACCAATCGATGATTGGCGGCGGCAAGCTTGCTGTGGCTGTGCTTGAGACTGGCCACTAGCTCATGATTCTCCCTCAGGAGTTTGGTGAATTGAACTGCTCGTTGGACAGACTGCTGGAGTCGAGAGTGATCATCCAGTGGTTTTTTTAGATAGTCGTAAGCTCCGCCTTGTAGCGCTCTTAACAGCATATCGTAGCTGTCATGAGCAGTCATCATGATGACCTTGGTGGCGCTGTCCATGACATGTATGCGCCGCATCAGTTCAAAACCGCTGATGCCATCCATGCGAATGTCGGTGACCACTACATCAATCACTTGGGTAGAGAAATGTTCTAAGGCTTCTTGTCCTGAATGGGCTTTAACCACAGAAAACTGTTTCTCCTCGAGAATGTGAGCAACCAAGTCTGTTGTTGTGGGTTCATCATCCACAACGAGAACTGAGTTCAAACTATTGTTTTCTGTACTCAACATAGAAGGGGATAAGCCTGTGATATCTGCTGATTCAGGTTAACGGCGGATTTATACATTAGTTGTGCCGCTAAAGAGACCCTGTAGACAAGTTGCCCGGTGATGCCGCCTCACGATTGAATAGCTGTGGAGAGTTTCCTGTTCTATTCAATAAAAGCGCAGTAATTGCCGATAACTGATTTGGAGGGTGTTATCCCTCACTGTATAGGGCCGTTTTATCCCAGCGTGATTGTGTGATGGCCATCACACTTGGACTGTTTGGAGTACTTAGCCTTATATCTTGTAAACCAATGGAATGGTGAGCAGCGCTGCCACATCCATTAACAGTGGTAGAGCCAGTTGTGATCGATAGTCAGGCAGTTTATGAGAAACTGCACCCGGAAAAAAGGACTTTCCATGGTTGCTAAACTGCGGTCGATTTTCTCCTTCCTGCCTACAATGCCTCCGCGGTTTCACATTGCGACGGGTTTGTGTTCGTTGTTTAGTTCGGTTGTTCTACTGGCCTTTTTTCTTGGCTTGATTCCCGAAAGAAGCAAGATGCTGCTTGAAAATCGTATTGCCTTGTCTGAAGCGGTAGCGGCGACCACAGCTGTATATCTTCAGCGCGCTGATGATCGAGGCATTGCGACGGCTCTGGAGCATATTGTTGAACGAAATAGTGATGTCAATGGCATTGGTATTTACAACAAGAGGCTGGACTCGCTGCAGCTTGTCCGTCTCAATAACAATCATGATTCCAGTGACGATGCGCCGCGAAACAACCACCGTAGCGGATCGGATGCCGAGTTTTTATCGGAACACCAAAGTTCATTGATTTCTGTACCTTTGTTGCGAGCTGGTCTTGAGTATGGTGAATTGAGGCTGTATTTCCAGACCAGTGATCAGTTGGGCTTGGTGGAAACACTGCGCACCTCTACCTTCTTTTTGATGGCGTTTCTATCGATAGTGACATTCCCTTTATTCTATTTTTTCTTGGGAAAAATGCTGAAGGAACTGAATCCGTCTGAAGCGATACCTGGGCGGGTTCGTTCCGCGCTAGATACCATTGCTGAGAGCTTGCTAGTAATAGACAGGAGGGGCAACCTAGTGCTGGCGAACGCAGCATTCTCTGAACTGCTTGGTAAGAGCGGCGAGGAACTTGTTGGTCAGCACATTCACGAATTTCCTTGGGAATTCGAGGCTGATCCAGACGATGCCGCTAATGCTGATTCCGCTCCTTGGGATTGTGCACTCGCCACCGGCGACACTATACGTAATTCGATGATTAGCTTCACGGATTCGAATAACCATCGCTTGAAGTTCATCGTTAACTGTTCACCTGTGATCGGGGCCAAAGGCAAACCAGGAGGCGTTTTGATCAGCCTGGATGATGTAACGGCGCTTGAAGAAAAAGAGGTTCTGCTACGTCAGTCGATGGAAGCAGCCGAGGCTGCCAATGCGGCGAAAACCTCTTTCCTGTCTAACATGAGTCACGAAATTCGTACTCCTATGACCGCTATTTTGGGTTTTACAGAGATATTAAAACGCAATAAGTCGCACAGCGATTCTGAGCGCCAGAAACACTTAAACACCATTTCAAATAGCGGTGAACACCTGCTTGAGCTTATCAATGATGTGCTCGATTTGTCGAAGGTGGAGTCGGGTGCAATGGATGTTGAAAGCATCGATTGCAGCCCAGTGGGAATCGCGCATGATGTGATACAGGTTCTGGGTGTGAAGGCTCGTGAGAAAAATGTGGATCTGTCTCTAGAGGTGAAAACGACTCTACCAGCCAGTATTCAAAGCGACCCAGCACGCCTCAGACAGATACTCACTAATCTCGTGGGTAATGCCATAAAGTTCACTGAAAAAGGTTTTGTAAAGCTGTTGTTGTCGTGTGATGCCGATTCCGAAACACCCACACTATTGTTGGCGGTGACAGATACAGGGATTGGCATGACAGAGGAGCAGGCAGCCACTATTTTCGATGCCTTCACTCAAGCTGATGCATCCATAACTCGGCGGTTCGGTGGTACGGGGCTGGGCTTGTCGATCAGCAAGAAACTCACGGAGGCGCTTGGTGGCGAAATTTCCGTGGATAGCTATCCAGGGACAGGTAGCACGTTCAGCGTGCATCTGCCTTTGCGACGGCAGGATACAGATCGGATGCTCTCAGTTGAGGAAGCATTTGCCTCGTTGGATCACATCAGTATCAATGATCAAGCGCAATGGGAGTTTCCTTCTTGTTGTGTCTTAGTGACTGACGATGCTGAGGAAAACCGTGAGTTACTTAAACTGGTACTGGGTGAGCTTGGTATCGATTGCGAGGAGGCTGAAAACGGACAAGTGGCGGTGGAGAAGGTGGTCAATCGTGATTTCGATTTAGTGTTGATGGATATTCAGATGCCGGTAATGGATGGCTACGAGGCAGTGGCTGCCATTCGTTCTGAAGGCTATGAAGTGCCGATTATGGGCTTGACCGCCAACGCCATGGCTGGGTACGAGGCGGAGTTAAAGGAATCTGGTTTTGACTACTACATGACTAAACCTATAGATTTGGATGAACTGACCATGCAACTGGCGCACATTCTCGGCGGTCGACAAATCGAACAGGCCGTATCGACTACAGAACCCGATAAGCCAACAGCAGACAGTAGCGCCGTTTTTAGCACCATCGCTTTGCAGAATCAGAAATTTAGACAGATCGCTGAGCAGTTCACGGTTCGGGTTGGTGAACGCTTACCTGAGATGGAACGCGCACTGGGCGCTGAAAAATGGCAGGAACTGGAAGAGCTTGCGCATTGGCTAAAAGGCTCCAGTGGTACGGTCGGCTATGGTCAATGGTCGCAATGTGCGGCAGCGTTGGAGGACGCTGCGAGAGAACGCTCTGCGGAATGCGCACAGAAACACCTGGAGTCAATAAAAGCAGTTAGAGATCGTATAAGCCACAACTACGATGACCCCATTGTGGGCATAGAGGAGGTAACCGATGACGGCGGTGTTTTGGAGTTGACTGAGCTGCCTGATGAGGCTGAGCCGGTGTACAGCGAGCTTGCTAGCGTTAACGCCAAAATGCAGGGCATTGTAGAGCGCTTTATTTTACGAATGAACGAGCAGGTTGAGAACCTTGAGCGTGCGGTGAATACTAGTAATTTTGACGATGTTGCAAAGCTTGCACACTGGTTAAAAGGATCTGGTGGCAATGTGGGTTTTAGTCGTTTTCCACAGTTGGCAGCAGAGCTTGAAACGCAAGCTCAGGCGCGGTCGCACGATGGTGTGCACCTCGCCTTGGAGGGAGTGAAAGACTACGTCGCTAGAATCAATGCAGGACGCAGTGGTGATGAGCCATTGGGTCGTACGGCTTAGACAGAATCTTCCGATGAAAAATTCCTTTTCAAAGCAGCATAGGTATTCCACAGTGAGCGATTCGGACGATAGTTTACTGCTCAATGTGGCTGTCATGGAGGCTGCAAATATTCTGATGGTAGACGATGAACCACTGAATATGGAAGTGTTGCAGGTTCATTTGGAGGCAGAGGGATATTCTAATTTTACTTGCATTAGTGATTCTACCAAGGCTTTTGAACAAATCAATAATCAACGGCCAGATGTCGTTCTGCTTGATTTGGTTATGCCAGAAGTTACGGGGTTCGACATTCTATTTGAGATGCGGGCTGACCCAGAGCTGAAATACATTCCCGTGATCGTGCTGACATCTTCTGACGATGCTGCAACGAAATTAAAAGCTTTGCATTTAGGAGCGACCGATTTTCTGGCAAAACCGGTGGATGAGAGCGAACTTGCACTTCGCATGCGTAACACGCTTTCTGTTCGTGCCTACCAACGGCAAATGTTATACGTCGATTCTCTAACGAACTTACCCAACCGATTGTATCTACAAAAAATTGTGCAATCGGCGCTGAATAGCAGTGACTCTCGGTGTTCTGAGGCTGCGGCCGTGTTAGTCAATATTGACCGATTTAAAATGATCAATGATTCATTGGGCCCGGAGCGGGGTGACGAAGTACTCTGGAAATTCAGTCAGCGGCTTGTGGCGGCCTTTGGCATTACCCAAGCTATGGCAACGGTTTATCTGGCCGTCCAGGGCGAAGGCTGTGTTGCTGCACGAGTTGGCGGAGACCAGTTTGTGATTATGTTGTCCAACGCGACTAGCCGTGACGAACTGACAGAACGCATTGTGCAGTTTTTGGAATCGATGAAAACCCCGGTGGTGGTGGATGGACAGGATATTTATTTGAGTGCTTCCATTGGTATTTCGTCTCTCACCTCCTCAACTGAGTCGTTTGAAGAGTTACTGAACGATGCAGAGAGCGCCATGTTGTACGCCCGACGAAATCCGGCCATAGGTTATGCCTTTTATTCAGATTCAATGAATGAAAAAGCCCGCGAGCTTATGAGTATTGGAAATGGATTGCGCACCGCGGTTCAAAATGACGAATTGTTTCTGGTCTATCAACCGAAAGTAGATACTGCCACCAATACCATCACCGGAGCTGAGGCGTTAATTCGTTGGAACCATCCAGAATTGGGGTTGGTGCCGCCGGTGCATTTCATATCGGTTGCAGAAGATAGCGGCATGATTGTGGGCATTGGGGAATGGGTCATGCGTCAGGCCTGTTCGCAGGCGGCACTCTGGCAGGCTTATTCAGCCGCCTGCTTTAAAATTGCCGTAAATGTGTCTATTCGTCAGTTGCACGAACCGAATTTTGTTGCCTTTGTAGACTCTGTGCTCTCTGAGTCAGGCTTGCCACCAGAATGTTTAATCCTTGAGCTGACTGAAAATATGGTTATGGACAATGCTGAAGCCAACATTAAGAAGCTGAAATCGCTTAAAGCATTGGGTGTTGGAATCTCCATCGATGATTTTGGTACGGGATATTCGTCGCTGGCGTACTTGCAAAAATTTTCTCTGGATCAATTAAAAATCGACCGATCATTCATCTGGGAAATTGAAAGAGCCAACGATAAACACCCCATTGTGAAAGCCGTTGTCTCTCTGGCTCACGATTTGGGGATGACCGTCGTCGCTGAAGGCGTTGAAACCGCTCAACAGCTCGCTCACATTCATAGCGTTGGGTGCGAAGAATACCAAGGCTATTTGTGCAGCAAACCAGTATTGGCCGACGAATTCGAGACCCTTTTACTCGATTCAATTAAACGTAGTGCCTAGAGTCCAGTTAGAACTTCAATAGTTTCGAGCGGGTGGGTAAATACAAGGGGTGGGCTGGCGTGCCTGTGGCATTT
>JAHQVR010000164.1 GCA_019634245.1 Gammaproteobacteria bacterium | reverse complement strand
TACCCATCGATCAATGGCAGTTATTACAAACGTTCAAATTGCATTTAAGTGACGTGAGGTGATTCCCACCGATCACTCTCGCGCAGCTGAGGTGCTCGAATGACCGGTGGGTGACTTTCAGTCCAGCTCTATTAAGCGTAGTGTAAATGGCCTAGCACTTGTGACGGTACCGGTTTTCGGCCCTGGGTGTAAACTTGCATCGACTCATTCAGAGAATCCGACAAGGACGCCCGTCGGTCGTCTATGCCGGTACCATCCAACACCACCCTGTGACGCTTCATGGGGACTACCGCACTCTTCCCAGCGGCGAGTTCTAGTGGACCGTTTTGGACTAATTCACTGAGATCGAAAGTGCCACGACGAGTGCGTATTTGCGCAGGCACAAAGGCTTCCACTTTTGTGGGTGCCCAACTGATATTGGTAACGACCACTTCTAGATCGTTCGTTTCAGCGGAAACTCTTGTGTGAACGCGAATTTCAGCAGCGGAAGCGTTGGTGGCATTCGAAGAGAACTTACTCGAAGAACGACCAGGAAACAGTCGATGTGCCAGCGCACCGGCCGATCCAGCAATGGCAGCCGTGCTCACTCCAAGCACTCCTAATGTTTTTATGGTCCGTCGCTTGGTTTGATCAATCATTGATAATCCTAACTTAAAGTTGAATATCCACTATATGTTTAGCTATGACGGATTCCAATAGCAACAATCAGCATTTTCCTCGTGCAAGTGGATGACCTTAAATTTAACAATTGAATACAAATGGATGTCGTTTCCGGCTATTACTCCAAACCCATTTTATGAGCGGTGTTGATCTTCTCCCATGCCAAACACAGGATAGGATCCACTATTTTCTAATGTTAGCCGCGAGTAAACGCTCTTTTACCCGTTTCTCACCTTTTATTCTGCGGCTCCGCTGTGGCCGATCACTCATCTATTTCAAACCTGTCGAGTTCGCTTTACTATTCGCGCCTTTGCATTAACGGCTTAAGTAATTTAGTCGTACGCAGATAGTTTGTTAGAATGAACGCGTCTTTTCTTTTTCTAACTATTTTATTTATTTAGTCGGCTAACAGTGTGGCTGTGGTACTAATAAAAAACATATATTAATAACAAATACATGCACACAGACCTAACGATCCCTGATCGGACGAAAATTAAACTCTTATTGGGAAACCAACTCGGGGAAGTCAAGTTTCAAAATCTACAGATTCGCAATGAATCAAGCTACTTAGGCCGGCGATTACTTGAATTGATATTCGATTGCAACACTGGGGAATCGATTCCTGCTTACTATATAAAACCACCCGAAAGTCAATCGAAAGCACCCTCAATTTTGTACTGCCATGCACATGGCAATCGATACGATATCGGTAAACAAGAGCTACTCGATGGTCGACCCGCTCTGCAGTCTGCCTATGCGGAGGATCTCATTCGCTCTGGATACGGTGTGTTGTGTATGGAGATGCCGTGTTTTGGAGAGCGGTCTCATTTAAAGGAATCGTCTCTAGCCAAGGCGCATTTTTGGCACGGAAGCACGTTGTTTGGCCAGATGCTCGCGGAGCTCACTGCCGGTATTGACTTTCTGAGTGTGCAAGAGGAATTAGATAAAGATCGCATTGCCACCCTAGGTATGTCGATGGGTGGCACACTCGCCTGGTGGATGCACGCCATGGATCCACGCATCATTCTGTCGGTAAGTTTATGCTGCTTTGCCGATCTTGGCTCACTCATCGAGGCCGATAGGCATGATGGACATGGCCAATATATGACAGTACCGGGTCTCCTGGACTACTGCACTACCGCTGAATTGGCTGGCCTGAGCGCACCCCACCCACAGCTGTTCATTTCCGGAGACCAAGATTGGAGCACTCCGGCGTCCTGTTTTGAGCGAGCAAGAATTGAACTCGAACGTATCTATCGAGATCAACAAGCCAGCCAACAGCTCAAAATGCTGCTCGAAGCCGGTGTCGGACATGAGGAAACACCATCGATGCGTGCTACGGTAAATCAGTTTCTGCATGAGAACATTTGAATATGTCGAATGAGTCTGTCGCAACGCCCACATTAGGGGTCGCTATTATCGGCGTTGGCATGGTCAGCAAAACCTACCTAGATGCTATCAGTAAAACTCAGCTACCCATAAAGCTCACAGGTGCGCTAGGGTCATCAGCTGACAGTAGTCAGCGCTTTATCGAATCGAACCGATTGGATAAAGAAATCATTGCCGCTTACAAAGACATAGAGGCACTGCTCGCTGACAACTCCGTCGATTTTGTCTGCCTAAACACACCTCCCAATGCACGGATTGAGTTGGTCGATGCACTCATTTCTGCAGGCAAACCGATTCTGATGGAAAAACCCATAGAGCGTTCATTAGCCTCAGCGAGGCAACTGGTTGAAGCCTGTCAATCCGCAAACTTACCTTTGGGAATTATGCTGCAACACCGAGCACGACCTTCCGCCACCTTGTTGAAACGGAAATTAAATGAGGAGTCATTTGGAGAGCTTCGAGCTGCTGAGATATGCGTGCCTTGGTGGCGGGAACAAAGCTATTACGACGAGCCCGGTAGAGGTAGCTACGAACGAGATGGCGGCGGTGTGATGATCAGCCAGGCCATTCATACACTCGACCTAGCATTGCAATTTACCGGAGATGTCGAAACGGTGAGCGCTTTTTCTGCCACGACTAAATTCCACCAGATGGAAGCGGAAGATTTTGTCAACGGTGGTCTGCGATTTATCAACGGTGCGGTGGGTACCGCATTCATGTCAACTGCCAGTTTTCCTGGCCGCACTGAATCGATACACCTACACTATGAGAACGTCAGTGTCCAACTGGAGTCAAACCTTCTCACGCTGTCCTGGCATGATGGACGCACAGAGACGCTCGGAGAAAGTGCAGCCTCGGGCGCTGGGGCAGACCCTATGGCATTTACCTCAGACTGGCATCGGTTCATGATTGAAAATTTCTATGAGGTTGTTTTGGGCAATGCCGAGCCCATTGCTTCTGCAGAATCTGCACTGCAGGTTCACCGAGTTATCGATGCTCTAGAACGCTCAGCACACTCTGGAACGCCTGCCAACATTTAATAACAGTTCAGCTACACTGCCGACTAACCGAATAGCTCCAAAACCAATGACTGAAAAACTCAAACTAGGTGTTCTTGGAATCGATCACCCACACATATTTGGCATGTTGAAAAACATGCAAAAACACGGCTGCGACTGTGAGCTGTGGTGGACTGATGGGCACGCCTTTACAGCCGAACAATTTTCAACGACCTTTCCCGATGTCAAACAGGTCGCCGATCGCAAACAAATTATTGACGACCCTGACATCGACATGGTGTTAATTTCAGCGGTTCCAGAGGACCGAGCGGGATTAGCCATCGAGGCCATGCGAGCGGGTAAAGATGTGATGGTGGATAAGCCGGGTTGCACCACCCTCGAACAATTGCAATCCATCAAAGATTGCGTTAGCGACACCGGCCGCATCTGGACAGTGAATTTCTCCGAGCGTTTTGAAGTGCCTGCGGTTGTCAAAGCCGAAGAGCTGGTGGCCAATGGCGCAATAGGCAATGTGATACAAACCATCGGCACGGGCCCTCATCATCAAGGGCTTAATAAACGTCCGGATTGGTTCTACCGACGTCAGCGGTTTGGTGGCATCCTGTGTGATATCGGATCGCACCAAGTAGATCAGTTTTTATTCTTTACCGGCTCTACCGAGGCAACCGTGTCGCACGCGCTGGTGCAAAATACCACGTTGCCGGAACACCCTGAGTTCCAGGATTTTGGTGAAATGGTACTAACCGGCAATCAAGGGCATGGTTACGTAAGAGTCGACTGGTTTACACCTGACGGCTTAGGAGTCTGGGGCGATGGCAGACTCACCATATTGGGAGATAAGGGTTACATCGAGCTACGAAAATACATTGATGTAGCGCGTTCTCCGCAAGGCAATAACTTATATTTGGTCAATGACAGCACGGCTGAATACATCGACTGCAATACTATTGAGCTCACCTACTCGCCGCGTCTTATTAATGACGTGCTGCACCGTACTGAAACTGCGGTCACCCAAAAACACACGTTCCGTACGATGGAACTGGCATTACAGGCTCAACAAAAGGCTGAATTGGTAAGGGCATCATGAGTCATTCTTACAACGTCGCGATCATAGGGGCCGGTATCGGACAGGCGCACGCAGAGGCGTATCACCAGCTGGCCGACCGTTTCTCAGTTTCAGTGGTATGCGATATCGATAAGCCACGCGCACAGACGATTGCCGACACTCTGCCGAACTGTAGGGTTACAGATGATATCAATACGATTTTGACCGATCCTGATATCAGCGTCATTGACATTTGCTTACCTCCGCATTTACACCTTGATTTCTGTCTCAAGGCACTGGCTGCTGGAAAGCATGTGGTGTGTGAAAAGCCACTCGTATCCAGTCTGGCAGAAGCGGATAAGCTAGCCGGAGCTGTAGCCGAGGCACCGGGATCACTGTTTCCAGTATTTCAATATCGCTATGGACTGGGTGCTACGCAAATGAAAGCGCTTATCGACGATGGCATTGCAGGCACACCGTTTGTGGGCACATTAGAAACACACTGGAATCGTGATGCCGCTTACTACGAACCGGAATGGCGGGGCACTTGGAAGGGCGAAAGCGGTGGGGCTATTTTAGGTCACGCAATTCATATCCACGATTGGTTAAATTTCATCTTCGGCCCAGTGGCCAGCGTGTACGCAGAGTTAGCTACCAGAGTTAATACTATTGAAGTCGAAGATTGCGGATCTCTGACGATACGCATGCAAAGTGGTGCCTTGGTCACGAGCTCCATTACACTCGGCGCCGCGAATGACACCAGCAGACTGCGCTTTTGTTTTGAGGGACTCACGGCAGAGAGTGGCAGCGCCCCTTATACCCCTGCAGAAGACACTTGGACGTTTATTGCACGCGCCCCTCAGAGTCAATCCAAAATAGACAAATTGCTATCGAACATTGAACCTACACCTGGCGGTTATGTTGGACTCTTTAACGCGATTGCCAATGCATTGGATGGCGACGCTAGTAGTGCAGTGTTACTCGAAGACGGCCGACGATCACTGGAATTCGTAACGGCAGTTTATTCATCGGCTCGTACTGGACGACCTGTGGAACTACCTCTTCAATCCAGCCACCCACTCTACGACAACTGGGTTCCGTAACACTAAAAACTACTCAACCATTAAGCTTTCACGTAAATGCTGCGCCGCTGCGGCAGTGGCGGCATTAGGCTTCTTGCGAGTAACCATGGCAATGGCATAGTCTGACAGTGGTGGTAGTGATGTTAAACTGCTGAGATCCACAATTCCATTAGTACAGCATGAGCAAGGAATGGGAGCAACGGCGAGGTCTGCCAAAATCGCTGCGCGCTGCCCTGAGATGTGCGCACTCATAAAGGCAATACGATAATCACGGCCAATCGATTCTAAACCATCCAGTGCGGCATCTCTCCAGGAACAGCCCTCCTCCCACACCGAAATTGGCAAAGGATTTTTTTCATGAGCCACGCCATTTTTTGCCCCTGCCCAAACGAGTCTTTCTTGGAACACAATCTCCATTCCTGCCGATAATTTTTTTTCCGGACTGCAAGTCACAAGAGCCAAATCTAAATCTCCTTTACGGACCCGCTGTCTAAGATTCACTGACGTATCGACAACGACATCCACGGTAACGCAGCAGTGAGTTCGTGAAAACCGCCGCAACAATTCAGGTAGCGATCGCTCAGCAATATCATCAGTGGCTCCCATCCGTACAACGCCAGCTACTGTAGGTGCCATAAACTGAGCGATTAGCTGGTCGTTTAACGACAACATGCGCCTTCCATGTTCGAGTAGAAGTTCACCTTCAGGAGTGACCGATACAGATCGAGAATCTCTGACAAACACCGGCCGCCCCACGATCTCCTCGATCTTTTTTACCTGCATAGACACGGCCGAGGGTGTTCGATACACCGATTCAGCAGCTGCGGAAAAGTTACCGGTCTCCGCAATCGCCACCAACGTGCGCAAAAGATCCAATTCCAGCAACGGTACCTGGGTGGTGAGGCGTGTACTTACAGCGGCGGCGGCGGTATTCATAGCTTTTTCCTCTATCTTTCAATATTTCTAATAGATACTGTCAAATCTTTTCGTTTGATTGAAACATAGATCTGCCGCAAAGTCTATCCATGGGCGAAACACAGCGCTCATAGACGACCAACAAAATTGGGAGATTTATCATGAATACTATTTGCCTCGATCCAAAGACAGAATCAGTCTCGCAGCACCAGCTTGGCCCGACCCACGCACAGAAATCAGCCTTTGGTGGGATCAGACGTATCTGGTCCCGTCTCGTTGAGATGCAGAAAACGCGGATCCAGAGAAAGATCGATCGGGATGCATTCAGTCATTTAGTCAGCCTCGATGATGCGCTGTTAAAAGATATAGGAGTGACGCGCGCAGATGTCGAATGGGCGATGAAGCTTCCTCTGTCAATCAACGCATCCGATCAGTTACAGATTTTGGCTCGCAAGCCTCCGAAAAGGTAGGTGACACGATCGGCCCGATCGCACCCTACAGTGATGATTTTTCTGGATGACTGCGCAGCTTTTGCAAAACCTGGGGGTATTGCTCAGCAATATCGGTGGCTATAAGGCCTGGTCCAAACTCAGCCGCTGCTCTTCCTTGAAGCCACACTCCCATACTGGCAGACAGAAAAGTATCTACCCCTTGAGCCAACCACCCAGCAATGGTTCCGGCGAGCACATCACCGGAACCAGCGGTGGCTAGCCAAGGGGGTGCATTGGTGTTGATACAACTCAGTCCTCCAGGCTCTGCAACCACAGTATCAGGCCCCTTAGACACCACAGTTGCACCGCTTTGGTGGGCCGCCTTAACCGCCAGTGTTACTTTCGATGTCAATGGGTTTTCAGTAACGGATGAAAACAGACGATGAAATTCACCAGCGTGCGGTGTGAGCACAACCGCCTGCAGTGATCGCGAGACCATTTCAAACAACGCATCCCTGTGAGCGCTAAAACTAGTCAACGCACCAGCATCGAGTACGACCGGAGCAGAGCCCTTTAGTACGACACTGACCATCTCACGAGTCTGGCTTCCCACCGCCATGCCTGGGCCAATAACGATGGCAGTGATACGTGAATCGGCTAATAGATTCATCAACTGATCCGTACTGTCCACAATTTCAATCATCTCCGCCGTCACTTGGCCGCCTACCACATCAGCTTTCCTTGAGGAGCACGCCAAAGTAACCAGCCCCGACCCGGTTCTTAACGCCGCTCGAGCTGCAAGTCGCGCAGCACCATCAGCATCACCGGCGACTACTACAGTATGTCCACGTGTGTATTTATTCGAACGCCAATCCAAAGCTGGCAGAGAGTCGGACCATAGCTCTTGGCTATTGACATACACATCAGGCTGCACGCTATCCAACACACGATCCACAATCCCAATGTCAGTGGTGTGCAAATTCCCACAATGAAAACGACCGGGGTATAAGAGATGTCCCAATTTGGGTTTGAAAAAGGTCACCGTGTGTTCTGCTTCAAGGGCAACGTTCATAATCTCACCAGAGTCACCGTTGATACCTGTGGGTAGATCCACACTGACCACATCAAGTGCGCGGCTATTTACCGATGTTATCCATCGAGCAAGCTCACCGGTAATCGGACGATTCAAGCCTGTGCCCAATAGCGCATCGATCACCAAAGTGTAGTTAGATAAGTCGGTTTCGATGACATTCAGCAACGGAACGGTCAATTGATCTAAGGCCAAACGGGTGTCACCCACAATATCCTTCGACTCACCCAACAAGGCCACATTGACATCAAACCCTTCGTCCAACAGCAACTGGGCAGCGATCATTCCATCTCCACCATTATTCCCCGTTCCACAGGCAACCAAAATTCGGCTATCCAGATCAAATTGAGCTTTGACAAACTCAAAGACGCGCGCACCCGCTGCAGATAGCAACTGAAAGCCACTCATACCTGACTTAATCGTGAGCTCATCTGCGCTGCGCATTTGGGAACTAGTCAGCGCTGCTGAGCTGGATGGCAATAAGAGCCTGGAATTGATAGTTACGTTCCTCCAATAACGAGAAAGTTGATATTGCGTTTTTTAAGTGTATGAGTAATGCGGAATGCAGGCAATAAATAGGTCAGTTAATGCATTACAGGCCTATTCGCCCGCAATCTGAACACGCCGGGCAATTCATTCAAACAACAGATTGAACGAGGGCCAATAGGCGTATTTAAAATCACCGTCAATTGTCCACCAATCACCTTCACCCAATGTGTCCAGATTTCGATATAGTGCTTAAATATTCACAGTTACCATTGGCACTACTAGGAATCTAGATGACGATCGAATTCTATACCGCCCCAAAATCCGTTGGGCTCGCCTCTCATGTGGCACTCCTAGAGAACAAACTCGATTTCGATTTAAGAGTGCTTGATACCACCAAACAACAACAAACAAGCTCAGAATATAAAAAGATCAACCCTAAAGCTCGAGTCCCATCCATGATCATTGAGGGCACGGTGCTAACTGAGACCCCTGCGATTCTTGTATATATCGCGCAGATGGCACCCGACGGCATGTTGGCTTTACCTGCTGATCCGCTTGAATTTGCCCAAATACAATCATTCAATAGCTACCTCTGCTCAACGGTACATGTCGCACATGCGCACAGACATCGAGGCAAGCGCTGGGTAGATGACGAGCATGCGTTGAAGGCCCTAACGGCCAATGTACCCAAAACGATGGCTTTGTGTATGAAGATGATTGAAGATCATTTCTTCCATGGGCCCTGGGTGCTAGGAGACACGTTTTCCATTTGCGACTGTTACCTCTTTGCCATCACGGAATGGTTTGAATCAGATGGAGTGGACATCAGCCACTACCCTAAACTAGAGCGGTATCGAGACACCATGTTACAGAGGGATTCGGTGCAATCTGCATTCTCTGCATTGGAAGGTAGTATCTGAGGCTACGTTGTTCTCATGCCATGGTATGCGGTGAATGGAAACGCTAGTTGATACACTTAAGTTCGTATTTCGTTAGTGAAGCCACCGTTAAAACCCATATCTCGTATATTGTCAGTAAGCTCGGTACGCATGATCGAGCTGCGGCTATTGTCTATGCCTACAACCAGGGCGTTGTGGCGCCACACTCATAACCAGCCTAAGAATGGCATTCCCATTTTTGCTTGTAGATAGGTAAATACCAGCACGGCTGTATAGGCAAGGGACAGAATCAAGACATAACCATAAGGGCGATTGGTCAGCACTTTGGGCGCAGGCACCAAGGCGATTAACGGAATAAATTGCATCGCATGGAGAGAGAAAAAATGTGCTACTCGTAAATCTCCTCCATCCCGTGACCAACCAAACAACCAAAGCCCATCAGCATCTGAGGTTGTTCCCCCAATCCAATGTGAATCCATAGAAGCCAGTTCACCAGCGATAAACACCGTTGAGAAAAAACTTATCACTAATCCCGCTACGATGCTGTAGCGAGTGATAGCCGACAGCACTGATTGCTTGTTGAATGCAATAAGCGCAGCATAGAGTAACGTGCCGGAGGTCAGTATTACAGCAATCACACCAATAATCGGATAGGCAGGAGCTAGTATTGGATGGGTACGATTATAGTGCGCGGGCTCGGCCAACGACGCCGCGAACCAGAGCCACAAAAGCTCAATAAAAACGCATCCAACCAGGGCGTAGACACCGCTTCGATACCACCATTTGGTCATGAGTGACCGATTGATATACCCAGCAAACCAAACCAGTGTTCCAATGTAGAGCGCTGTCGCGATATGAAATTTTAGTGGCTTTCGCCACACATTAATGTCGTTGGTTTGACGATCATCCATTCCAAGGAGCAAAAGTAACACTGGTATGAAAGCTATTGTGACTAAGGTCAGCCTGGCAAGAGCAGGCTCGCGCTTAAACCATGAGTGCCCAAAGCTTCCAATTCCCGCAATGGGTGCCGAACCTGTGACCAAGTTACTCATATCAACGACCTATACGTGAACGCGAGAGGAACCGTTCTGTCCAGTATAGGGTGCCGTCGAATTACCGTCCGTACATCAGTCTAGATTATGATTTATCACTCATACTATCGTATGAGTCGGTAGTATCTAAATCGACAGGAACCTCAGGGCCGGTCTAATCGTATATAGGTAATTAAAATTAACCGTTAAACACTTGAGCCAGCTAATCTTACAGATGTGCTATGTGGATCAAGCAAGACCCGTAGGCTACTGATAAGCGGCAAGATAACGCTCGGCCGCTACTATCAGAAGTGTTGTCTATTGATCATCTATCACAGAAGGTCTCGAATGTGCTTTTACATCGTGGCGGCGTTTCTCCTTCCACTGGGTGAGCTGACGCTCGAGCGCATCGAATGCATCGCGTAGAGCGACGTAAAAGTCTTCATGTGCCGATGAATTACCGGTGTTTTTAGTTACTGCAAGTGGGTTTCCTGGTAGGCGAAGTTCAATGTGCACTTCGTATTGATTACCTTTGTGCTGACTTTGATGCGGAGAACTTAGCACTACATGAACATAAGTGAGTTCATCACACAGTAGCTCCAGTCGTTTAAATCTTTCCTTGACATTGTTTTCGATGAACTCAGATTTCTCTAGATTTCGGTAACTCAGTTCTAGTGGAATTGCCATTCGATGATTAGCCTCGCATGTAGCCTTATAAAATTTCGTTCAAATTAAATTCTTTGCACCTTCAGTTTGTTGCTTCTTCACAGCACTCTATATCATTAGCCACAGCTACCAAGGTTAGACAGCGCCTGTATCAAAGGTATGGCTGCTGAGCCAATATTTAAAGAATAGTCGTTGGCAACGGAGAATGTTACACAGGTAAGATATTTCGCCCTTGTTTCTGCGATTTCAGAAAACAATTTCGCTGTCAACGACTATTGTGTCTCAATTTCTCGTAATAACTTGCTTTTTTCGACGTTGGACCAGTTCCATATATCACTTACTTAGTTGATAATCAGAGGAGAGATTTTCAACAAATTAGTAGACACGGAGCAATTGCATGTTACGCACGATCACCCGGGCCAGTCTGGCTCTCGCCAGCTTGCTGGTCTTTTCAACGGCTAATGTGTTCGCACAGGGCACATCTGAATTTCAAGAATTACCACTCGGTGGCACAGCCTCCGGTACAGTCGCAGCGGGCCAACAAGCTGTGGTTGTAGTCAATGGCCCCATGGACTTAACACTAGTGAGTCTCAATGGAGATGCTGACTTGTATGTTTTAGAAACCGATGGCGAGACGGTGATTTGTGCTTCAGAGAATGAAGGCACTGAGAACGATTTCTGCCCCGTACCTGCCGGTCAGTATTTTGCGCTTGTCTTAGGCTTTGCACCATCATCCGACTTTGAACTGCGTTCAACTGAATCAGGTGGCAGCACAGATGGTACCGGCAACGGTTTCGACGATCTGCAAGAGCTGCCAATCGGTAGTGTAGCCACGGGTACTTTGGACACTGGTGAACAAGCAGCGCTACGAGTAAATGGACCCATGTCGCTGACACTGACATCTATTGCAGGTGATGCCGATCTATATGTCGTAACACCAGATGCACAAACTGTTGTGTGTGCTTCTGAGAATGACTCTACTCAAAATGTGGTCGATAGCTGCGAAGTTCCTTCGGGCCCACACGCGGCAGTCGTTGTCGCGTTTGCAGCAGCAAACTTTGAGTTGGCAGCAAGCGCAGTAGGTTCTGGCACAACAACCGCAACCGATGGAAGCGGCACAACCACGAGCTCAACCGATAGCGGTGGTACTACTGATTCGTCAGACGGCGGCCTGGGCACCACAGATAGCAGTGATGGCGGTTCAACAGGAACTACTGACAGCTCTGGCACCACCGATTCTTCTGATGGTGGCGTATTTCCTGAAACCGAATCAGGTGGCAGCGGCGGTGGTGGCGCTAGCGGCTGGTTGTTTGTTGCGGGGCTAGGCTTAGTAGGCCTTCTGCGACGACGGCGCAGTGCGTAACTGCCCTTTCGCAGAAAAACAATCTGTTAATCTGTAAAAACAAAGCCCCGAATCGAGAGGATCCGATTCGGGGCTTTTTCCCACATACCTTAATTACAGCTCGTGCAGCCGGCTCAGAACCTACACTGACTCGTTTAATTCCCTAATAGTCTTTGCGGTCAGCTTTAGCTAGTAAAAATAGTCAGATCGTGTTTCGATCGCCAGCGTCGTCGCAATTGCGCAACAGACTCCTCAATCTCAGATTCTGCAACCGTACAATTCTGCATTCTATCAAGCCTAAAATGCCGAAAGTCCTTTCTTAGATCGCACCACGCTGCGACCAACACTACTTCTATGTAATACAGTAGAGCAATCGGCATGACTGTCCGGTGGGTCTTCACGCCTTTGTCATCGGTATAATCAAATTCCAAGGGTTGTTCATTGCGAATGCAATTTCTGACAAGCTGAGGGTTCACATCAGAATCGGGAATCGTATGCCAAGAGGACGCTAGAATGGGTGAATCTAATACGGCAGGCTGCAAGTCTTGCGGTACCGCCTCAGCAATTTTCCGAGATACTGCATCCGCTGTTTTTTCTAATGCTTTATCACCGGTTCTACCGAGCAAGCTCAACCCCAACATCAGCGCTTCTATTTCTTCAGAATTAAACATCAAGGGTGGTAAATCATAGCCTCGGCGCATGATGTAACCAATCCCAGCTTCTCCTTCAATAGGCACGCGCATGGCTTGCAGGGCCGCAATATCACGATAGACCGTACGTTTGTTGACTTCGAGTTCATCTGCTATGTTCTGAGCGGTAAGTGATTGATTTGCACTCCGAAGTATCTGAATGACTTCAAACATACGCGTTGATCGACTCATAGATACTCCAAGTGCAGGTAGATCATGGCTGAACAATGAGTATATACGGTGGTGCGAGTAGTCACTTCACCACTTCCGCAGAGCTACGGCTAAAACAGCCTAACGTTCCTCTTTAAATAAACCAGTGGACTTCCCATCAAGAGAGGTCACATTTTTCTTTCGCCAAAATTTTTCTACACCGTCTTGTCCTAGATCAACAAACCAGGGGAGCAGCTCTGTATCCGCTCGCTCGCGCATTACTCGCATTTCAGGAATGCCGGTGCCACAGGATGTTGTTACCAAATCGATCTGTAAGCTAAATATGTTTCTAGCCCCGGCGTAATCAGGAAATTGCTCATATAGTGCTTCCCACTGCTGATCTCCTGGATGAGTTACGGATGCCTGTCCATACACACGCAAGATCATCGCGTCACCTTCGAACGCACAAAACATCAAAGTCATTCGCCCAGTAGCCTGCACGTGCGCGGCCGTTTCATTGCCGCTACCCGACACACTGAGCCAATGTAATTCTTTGTTATTCACTATTCGAAGCGAGTCCAACCCTTTGGGAGACAAATTTACCCGACCATCGACGTCAGCCGTAGCCACGAAAAATAGCGGTTGTTTCTGTATGAATTTAACGAAGGTATTGTTTAGATGGTCGAGCTTTATTCCCATGGCCAGATCTCAATCGCTTTTACATTGAGTTTAGCCAAAGTCTGCTGACAACTGCATGTCAGTAGACTCGTTTGGACCCTAAATCCGAATTTCAAACCAGCGAAACTGTCGCTTTGACGCTTTGATTGCTTGATGACCTACCAAGCTCCCGACCTGCCGACCTGCCGACCTGCCGACCTGCCGACCTGCCGACCTGCCGACCTGCCGACCTGCCGACCTGCCG
>JAHQVR010000163.1 GCA_019634245.1 Gammaproteobacteria bacterium | reverse complement strand
TCGCTAATCACGGTCAGTTCCATGGCCTCTGAACCGGTCACTAGTGCTTGTCCGTGGGCGATATACACATCCGTTCCGCCATCACTGGTTTCGATGGTAGTGATGCCGACTTGCTCTGAAAGCTGGCTCAATAGCCGGTTTCTCTCATCGATAAGATCGTTTGGTGTGCGAGAACTCGTATCTCTATACACAGACATGATCGAGCTGTTTACATCTGCCAGTTGCTTTGATAGCGAGTTAATTTCGTTTACCGAGCCTTGTAGGGCACCTCGGTATTGGCTACCAGTGGATTCAAGCCCGTCGCTGAGTGAATTGAATGATCGGGTTAAGTTGTCTGCTGCATTCACAACGCCGTGGCGGGTAACTATGTCAGTCGGGTTATTATTCGCATCGGCCAGAGCGTCGAAAAAATCGTTCAGCGCAGGGGCCAGATTCAACCCGTCATCAGCGAGCAAACTATCCAGTTGTCCGGCATATTCATGTAAGGTGGATACCCGAGCTAGCTCAGCACCTGTGACAAACAACTGTTTTTGAGCAAACGTATCTTCCAGGCGCTTTATATCTGCAACTAATACACCCTGGCCAACGTAGCCAAAGTCTTTCTGCACGGCTAAGTTCGCACTGAAATCAACTTGCTGGCGGGTATAGCCTTCCGTCGCAGAGTTTGAGATATTGTGCGAGGTAGTTGCAATGGCTCGTTGAAAAGCCAGTAATGCGCTAGAACCTGTTCTTAGTGGATCGGCCATGATTAGTTATCCAATCGCTTGAACAAAGGGCTTGAATTGAGAATGTGTTCCACTCGAGTCATCACTTCATTGACTTTCGATGAATACTCAGGATCGGTGGCATAACCGGCTAAGTGAATTTGCTCGATGAATTCTTCCGGTTTGTGTGCTACTGCAAGCGCCTTGGAGTATCTTGGGTTGGTTTTTAAGAATTGAGCGAAATCTTCTACCGATTCTTCCACACCGCCATACGTTCTAAACGGCTCGTTTACAGTCACTTTTTGCCCATTGATATACTCGGTTGTCTTTGCGATAACGGTGTTCTGAGAAGTGGAATCTGTCGCCTTGATACCGAATAGGTTATGACTATTACCGGTGTGGCTTGTGTTGATCACATGCTTTCCCCAGCCTGTTTCATGAGCAGCCACCGCAATCACCGCCGCTGTTGATGTACCGAGTTTTCTGGCAGCTTTGGAGGCTGACGCTCGGATAGATTCAACAAAGTCAACGCGTCGTTCGGGCACATGAGAGGAGGGCGTTGGTGCTAGTCGTCCCATTGAGTTTGATTGCCACAGATCATTGAGCCACGGTTGAGAGCTTGCTGGGCTACCAGCGTTTGCCTGGCCCCCTGTTGGGCTTAATTTTTCTTCAGACACACCTGTCAATACTTGTGAGAACTCGAGATTGGATGAGCGAGAACTACGCAAATGCGCAGCTACTGATGCTTCTGAAGAAGAAGCTGATAATCCAAATATGCTCATGGAATGCGACATGTCCATAGCTAGTCGGACAGAAGCTTTTGACGGGCGATCGATTCCATGACGCCAATCCCTAGATCCGTTTTTGGACGTGTTCCAGCGGAAGGCTGTTGAGCTGAATCTGGGAGCAACGCAACGTCGGTAGGCCCCTCGCCAGGCTTGCTTAACTGCTGCTCAAACATTTGTTTAAGACCAAGATCGCCCCTGCGAGCGATGGACTCAGCTATTTCACGATCCAACATTTCCCTGTATAGGTTTTGTTGGCTACTGCCTGTCAACGTATCTTCAGACAAGCTGGTACGCATAGATTTAATCATGGTAAACACCAACAGCGCCTCGAACTCTTGCGCGACCTCTGCGGTTCTCTCTTGGTCGGTAGGCACGTTGGAGCTGCTCGACAGCGTATTAGCATCGAAGGATGTCGCGCTAATGGATGACATAAGTTCGTCCTTTCTTCCTTGATGGACTTATATAACTATAAGTTCGGCCGTTAGAGCACCAACTTGATGCAGAGCTTCGAGTATGGATACAAGATCTCCTGTGGATGCCCCGACTTCATTCATGGCCTGAACCACCTCTTGTAGGGTAATGCCTCGGCTAAAGGTATACAGGCTTTTTGGGCCACCACTATCGATAGTGACTTCCGATTCAGGGGTTACCGCCGTGTCTCCATCCGCTAACGGATTTGGTTGGGTAACGTTGACAGCCTCATCAATGGTCACCGTGAGCCCACCATGGGAAACGGCTGCAGGCATAACCGTGACATGATTACCAATCACGATCGTGCCGGTGCGTGCATTGATGATTATTTTGGCGCTCTGATCGCCAGGCTGTACTTCCAGCTGTTGCAGGGTGGATAAGAATTCCACGCGGTTTAATGGAATATCAGCCAAATCCACCATGATCGATACCGCGTCAATGGCTCTGGCCTGATTCTCATTAAAGGCATTGTTAATCACTTCTTCTACACGTTTGGCGGTTGTGAAATCCGGTGCATGTAGGTTCAGCACCAAGCGTTCAGTGGATTCAAAATTCGACGGTACAGCGCGTTCAACGATGGCGCCATTAGGAATTCTACCAACGCTTGGCGTGTTTACCGTCACGCTTGATCCGTCCGCGCCCGATGCGCCGGCACCACCCACTATGACGTTGCCCTGGGCCACCGCGTAGATCTGCCCATCAGCACCCTTAAGTGGAGCCATCAACAACGAACCACCGCGTAGGGATTTAGCGTTACCCAACGACGAAATCGTAATATCAAGCTGCTGTCCTGGTTTTACGAACGGTGGCAACACCGCATGAATGGACACTGCGGCGACATTCTTAGGTTGTATTTTGGTATCGGGCGGTACCGTAACGCCAAACTGCAACAACATACTGCGAAGACTTTGTTCAGTAAAGGAGACTTGGCCAGTTTGATCTCCCGAACCATCTAAGCCCACCACTAAGCCATAGCCGAGCAGGGGGTTTTCGCGCACACCTTGGACGCTCGTTAGGTCTTTAATGCGTTCGGCATGGCTCAGCGAACTCAGTGCAAGCAAACTTAACAGACTAAGCGCTATGCTCAGTTTACGAAACTGCTCAATCAAATTTAAAAATGTGTTTAAAACGGCCACAAGGTACCACCTAAGAATCGTGTAAACCAACCGGCGGTATTGCTGTCATCAGCCGCTCCTTTGCCAGAATAGGTAATCTCTGCGTTAGCAATAAGCGCTGATTTCACTGTATTTTCTGGCGTTATGTCAGCAGGCCTGACAATGCCAGACACGCGAACGACCTCGCTGCCTTGGTTCAGGGTTAGAATTTTCTGCCCTTTCACTAGCATGTTGCCGTTTTCATAAACTTCCGCAATGGTCACTGTGATCTCACCACTGAGCTTATTGCTTTGGCTGCTGTCACCACTTCCGGAGAAGGCGACATCGGAGTCGATGTTGTTCTGGAACAGCTGCTTGCCTTTATAGCTGGGTGTAAAACCAAATAGGGTGGGAGACGCCTGATCGACCTTGGTATTCTTATTCGAATTGGTAGAGGCCGATTTTGATGCGTTGGTGCTCTCAGCCAGCAGTACAGTGATCAGATCGCCCGGGCGCCGTGCCTTACTGTCTTCGAATAAAAACCGATTCTCCTCGACTGAAAAGATGGATCCATCTTTTGATTCAGCCGCAGGAGAAGGTTGCGGTATGGTGGGGGCGAAATCAGGATTTCTTAAAGCTTTTTCCGTAGAACAAGCCAAAAGCCCAAATACCGACACCAACAATACTATGACATTAATTAAATGAGTCACTATTGGTGGTCTACATGTTGTTGTTAGCATACTGCAGCATGCCGTCGATAGTAGAAATCGCTTTGGAGTTGATCTCGTAGGCGCGTTGAGTTTCAATCATTCCCACCAGCTCTTCAACAATGTTCACATTCGACGTTTCAACCGATCCTTGAATGATTGTTCCAAGGCCACCCAATCCAGCAGTCCCAGGCAGAGCTCCACCACTTGACGCAGTTTCAGTATAGAGATTGCCACCGCGTGCCTTAAGCCCGCTGGGGTTTACAAAATCTGAAATTTGAATGGTGCCAAGTTGGGTAGGCGCTGGTGAATTTTCCAATGTAGCTGTCACCGTTCCGTCTTGACCAATGGTCAATGACGTTGTATTTGCCGGTACGGTGATGGCTGGTTGGAGGAGATAGCCGTTGGCATTGACTAATTGACCTTGAGAATCTTGCTGAAATGAGCCGTCACGGGTGTAGCCCACACTGCCATCCGGCATTGCTACCGAGAAAAACCCTCGGCCCTGAATAGCCATATCCAGCTGATTACCCGTTGCTGTCAGGTTGCCTTGTGTGAACAGTTTCTCTGTCGCAGCTACTCTGACACCTGTGCCCACGTTTAATCCTGTGGGAACAACGGTATCCTGAGAAGACTGAGTTCCCGCAGCTCGTAAGTTTTGATAGAGCAGTGATTCAAATACTGCTCGGTCGCGTTTAAATCCGGTGGTATTTACATTGGCCAGATTGTTCGAAATGACGGACATGCGAGTTTGCTGTGCGTCCAATCCGGTCTTTGCTGTCCATAGCGCGCCGTTCATTGTGTTGTCCTTAGTTCAAAATGTGTTAGGTGAGGAGGCGGTTATTTGCCGCATCGTTTTCTTCAGCCACTTTCATCATTTTCATCTGCATCTCAAACAGTCGAGATAGCTCAACCATTGTGACTAGTGAGCGAGCTGGGTTAACATTGCTGGTTTCGAGTGCCCCACTCATTATCGACACTGTACCGTCAGCTGGAGCTATAGCATCAGCTGCATCCAGGCCAGTTTCTGTGGTGGTTTCAATCCCATCGGGTGTTGCGGTAATGACTGTTTTTTTGGTCAATTGAGGTCGTAGCTCCAGCAGACCGTTGTCGTTTTTTGCCAATTGAGTTTCATCAGGGTTAACCAGTTTGATACGGTCGATAACGGCTAGGTTTGCACCTGCGTCACCTGGTGATTGAATGCTGATCGTGCCATCTTCTGAGATTTCTAAGGTCTCATAGGGTGGGACCACGATCGGCCCGTTGTTTCCAACCACCGCAAACCCATCAGCGGTTTCGATTAACCCGTCGGGTCCGACTCGTAAATTCCCGGCTCGGGTATACGACTCGGAACCGTCGGGGTTAAGTACTGCGAGAAGCCCTTCGCCTTGAATAGCAATATCTAGATCGCGGCCGGTATTGATAATGGTCCCTCTATCCGCGTTGATACCGGATTGTTCGACATCGACAAACACTCGGGTCGGTAGAGTCTGATCATCCATTGGAAAACTTTTGGCGGCATCGAGGTCTTCTCGAAAACCGGTCGTACTTAAGTTTGCCAAATTGTGATTGTTTGTCGCCTGACGAGTCAGTATCGTCTTAGCACCACTCATCGCGACATACAATAGCTTATTCATCTAGAAGAGCTCCGTCTCAAGCCTGCCGATTATCGACGCATGCTGATTACTGTCTGGTTGATAGTGTCAGCAGTGGTTATAACCTGTGCATTGGCCTGGAAGCTTCTCTGCGCACTGATCATCGCTACCAATTCAGCCGTGATGTCAACGTTCGATTCTTCTAGAGCGCCTGCACGGATATTGCCCAACGACGCTGAACCGGGTGCCCCTGTTAGTGCTGCGCCAGAGGCATAGGTTTCACGCCAGGAAGTACCCCAGACCTGTTGTAAACCGTCGATGTTAGAAAAATTGGTTAAGGCCACTTGCCCCATCACTTGTGTTTGGCCGTTGGAGTATTGGCCCAAAATAGTGCCATCCTCATCAACGCGTATGTCTTTCAGTCGACCGTTGGAGAAGCCATCCTGGGAGATTTGGTTAACACCAGCATCACCGTTGTATTGCGTTATGTTGGTGGCGTCAATATCCACACTCATGGGTGAGCCGCCCGTGGTGGGTGTGAACGTTGGCATGGTCAGAATGTGGTTTGTCGTGCCGTTCATTGTTTGCAGCCCGCCCTCGGTGTTAAACACCAGCTCATCCCCGCCAGGCTGACTGACTTCTTGATCTTCTACAAAGGTATACATGCTCCAGGTATTGGGCGTGTCCTTGTGAAAGTAAATGGTCATTACACTCGGGCTTCCAAGTGAGTCGTAAATGGTGGTTGCAGTCGTGAAGTTATAGGTGTCGGGCGTATTGACATCAAACGGAGGAAGGATATCCAAAGTCGAATCTAAATTTAGTCCAAAGATCACATCTTCGGTTTGGTGTGGTGCAAGATCGTTGGGGTTGATACGCAAGGGTCCAACGGTGGGGGCTAAGAATCCATCGTCATCGGCTGGATATCCCATGAGATTATATTCTTCTGCATTAATCACATAACCTTCTCGATCTAAGCCAAAAGTACCGTTGCGAGAATAGTTAATATCACCTTCCTTCTGCAATTGGAAAAAACCTTGCCCAGTGATGGACATATCCAGGTCTTTACCAGTGTCACGGTAGTTGCCATTGACGAATGACTGTCGAATCGAGGAAATACCTACCCCTTGACCGGTGTCATTGGCACTGGTGGACGCATAGACGTCGGAAAACTCGACGCGCGAACTCTTAAACCCGGCGGTTGAGTTGTTGGCGATATTGTTAGAGATAACCTCTAACTCGGTGGATGCTGCGTTCAAACCCGATAGGGCAATATCAAATGACATGTAACTCTCCTTGTAGTAGTTTTTTATTTCCGAATAGCTTTTTCGGCATTGTGTAACATTATTTTAGTTGTTGAATGTCTAGTAGCGAGACAATGTTTCCTTCTTCAGTTTCTAACGTTAACTCGGTGCTACCTGGTAATAAACTGATGGTTGAAATTCTGTTTTCTATCACGGTGCCAGCTTGTGAAATATTGTCGTTTTCACCGTACATCACCGAGATCTCATAATCACCTTCAGGTGCTTGGGTGCCATCGTCCAATAAACCGTCCCACTCAAACGGGTGAATGCCGGCTTCGGTAATACCTAACTTATTCTGATGAACCAGCTCGCCACTGCTGTTATAGATATCAATAGTGACCTGAGGCGTGGTTTCGGGTAATGCAAATAAACCCTTTAGCGGTGAACCTTCCATAAGTGTACTGATGGAGCTGGGCACCATCGCGGTCCTGCCGATCAGGGAGCTGGCTTGCATCAGCTGATTACCTGCAAGAGATCCGGACATAGTATCAAGAGATTCCTTCATACTCTCGATACCGGCAACGGTGCTGAATTGCGCCATTTGCGCAACGAACTCACCGTTTTCAAGTGGTTGAAACGGATCTTGGTGTTCCATCTGAGCCAGCATAAGCTTTAGAAACTCGTCTTGTCCGAGCTCTTCCTGGCTTTTGGGCGTGGTACTTTGTTCGACCAATGAGTTTGCCTGAAGTATCTCTTCAGGAATCCCGGTTTCTATCGCATTCATGCTAGTCAACTCCTTGTGACAATAGCGCTGGTGTTATTTACTGTGGAGTAGTGCGAGAAATCTACCACTACTCCAACCTAATCTGTATTTATTGACCGATCTTCAGGGTCTCTAGTAACAACTTTTTTGACGAATTCATTATTTCGACATTCGTCTGGTAGCTCCTGGAGGCACTGATCATGTTGGTCATCTCTTCAATGGTGTCAACGTTGGATCCAAATATATAACCCTCTTCGTTGGCTAGCGGATTTCCGGGTTCGTATCTTTTGGGAGCTTCCCGCTGGCTTTCAACGATCGCGACGGTTTCAACACTCGCAACGGCATTCTGCTGGTTGCCTGTGGAATGAAACACGGTTGAGAACACGGGGTGACGTGCTCGGTAAACATCCTCAGGGCTGGAGGCGATGGATTCAGAATTGGCGAGATTACTGGCGGTTAGATTCAAGCGCACGTTCTGAGCGCGCATTCCACTACCTGCAATATCAAAGATATTAAATAAGGACATACTATTCGCCTCTTATTGCTCTCATTAGGCCACTAAGCCTGCTGTTCAGGAACTGTACGCTCGCTTGGTATCGAACCGCATTGTCAGTAAATTGAGCGCGTTCGTATTCAGTATCTACCGAGTTCTCATCTAACGTCGCTTCTGGCGCATCTCTAAAGTACATATGATGGTCTAACGGATCGGTTTTACCCGTTAGGTGTGCACGATGGGTGACGGCCATACCAGAGAAGTTACTGGCTTTCGTGTTGCTCAGCACCGCAGCGAAGTCGATGTCTTTGGCTCTGTAGCCTGGTGTGTCTGCGTTCGCTAGGTTACCGGCAATCATCTCTGCTCTTTGGGAGCGAACGGCAATTGACGTGGCGTGGGCTGCCAATAAATTGTCAAGCGATGGCATAGTGATCCCTCTCTGCCTTGCCATGTGCGTTGATCGGATAGTGCAACGGGCAGGTCTTGACCACAGTGGTACGCGTTGCCGCATGCGTATCAAGAATGACCGGTTGTGTTGGTTGTTGTTGAGTAAAACAGGTGGCGCAAACGCCTTCAGGACAGGCGACCCCGAACATGTTGACATAAACCAGTCTGAGGTTCGCCAGGATGCGAATTAATTTCGAATCTAACAAGACACCGTTCCTTGGTGAAAATTTCTGATAGAAATCGAGCAAGTAGCAAGCCATTGGTTCGCTGTGTCCTAGGCTCCCAAGGCGTTACTTATCGGAGTTGAGACTCGGGTCATGGAACGGATCTTTTTGAGGCTTAGTGCACGTTTTTTCTCTGGGCACGTATATTGAATCTTCCTGCCCTATGAAAAGGAATTTCATCAAGCAGCATCTGCCGTTAGTGTTCGTCGTGTTTTTGATCAACGCACCGACCATTCACATCCTTCACGCTGCTCAATCTTTCGAGTCCCACTCGCACCCCGATATCATTCAAGCATCGTCGGAATTTGTGCTGCGTGAGCACGCCAACTCCACGAAGATTGAAGTCAGCATCAATGATCTGGATGAGCGTCTCAATCTGGCCAAGTGTTCTCAAAGCTTAAAAACATTCTGGCCACCAGGTGCATCTAAGTTAGGCCGAACCAGCGTCGGTGTGGAATGTCCCGACGCCGGCGGTTGGAAGGTGTATGTGAGAGCGAGCGTGGATGTATACGGAAACATTGTGGTACTAAAAGAGCCTGTACAAAGAGGTGATTCAGTCACTCACCAGAATGTGCGATTGGAACTTGCAAACTTGTCTGGACTGCGAGGTGATCGAATCACTGAAGTTGAGCAGGTGTTGAATCACCAGTTTAAACGACCTTACTCATCGGGTAGGCCCTTAACGTTCAGTATGGTCTCCCCACCAAAACTAGTGAAAAAAGGTCGTCAAGTGCTCATCTCCTATGGTTCAGATCACTTGCAGGTTCAAATGAAAGGCATTGCCCTAAACGATGGAGAAGCAGGCGGAGTAGTCAATGTTAAGAACATCTCAAGTAAAAAAATTGTACAAGGAACCGTTGTATCAAGAAATGTAGTCAAGGTGTCACCCTAATAAGAGAGGTTGGCCAAGCTTTGTTGTGATGGGGTGAAAGCCAATTCGTCCCAACGGGATAGTACATTCGCACTGGTAGCAGCATCACATTTCCCTAAGGAGTAGGTAGCATGAACAGACAAGCCGTTAAGTTAGACACTACAGCTGAACTTGAAGAGATCCTAAATAAACTTCAAGATATGTTGTTGCTGGAAAGAAATTCACTTATGTCGAGTGACAGTGATGAAGTTAATCTGATCTCATCGGAAAAAAATGCCTTGCTCGGTGTGATGGCTAGAATGTCCCCTGAGCTACTGAAGCGCGTTCATGAGGATACCGAGAACGATCCTGAGGTGGGGGCAATACAGAGAATCAGGGACAAGATCGCTACTTGCCGTAGCTACAATAAGGAAAATGCTCTGTTAGTTGCGCAGAAGTTAAAGGTGTGTAGAAATTCTATTAATCTTTTGACGGGCGGCGTGTTCGATGCGGTAGTCGAGCGCTACGACCAACAGGGACAAACTCACTCTGGGGTGGAAAAACGATACCACGGTTCGGTGTAAATGCGCCGAGTTGTCAGAACTTATGATCGGATTCTGACTCTACATATCTCCAGCAGTTCTTGCCGGCGTGTTTCGCCATATAGCAAGCTCGGTCAGCTGCAGATATCAGTGATTCATAGCTGCTAAACGATGTAGTTTCATTGTGTACAGACAAACCAATCGATGCGGTTACCTTGATAAACGTATCTTGGTTGACGCGTATATCTGCAGACGATAAGTTATTTTGAAGGCGTTCGCAAAAGCCTTTGGCTAGATCAACGTCACCGTTTGCCATAATAACGAGAAACTCTTCTCCCCCAACACGGGCAATGGTATCTTCGCTTCTCATTGACATTTTTAAAATGTTGGCGGCTCGCGTGAGTACGGTGTCTCCCGCAGCGTGTCCGAGGCTGTCATTGACCTGTTTGAAATCATCCAGATCGACAAATATCACTGATACCGCCTCATCGGTGCGATTTTCGGTATGAAACAGAGTCTTGATCGTTTCATAGGCATACGCTCGGGTGTGTACACCGGTCAGTGAGTCGTAGTCGAGCCGTCTTTCGATATCAGCGGATTTTTGTTCCAGAGCGGATACTCGATTATTGGTTTCAATCAGGATCTTCTGGGTCATTAAGCTTCGCAGCGTGAGCGCATCGTTCGCTTCCTGCTGAAGTTTCGATATCGCACTGCTTTCGAGCTGTTTTACACCAAATAAATGGGCGACTTCGCTGATCTCTTTTGAGGTTTCCGTGAGTAAATTTGGGATCATTTCTTCATCGATATTCAAGTGATCAACCATAAACGATTCAAGTTCTTCGGGTAAATCCAGTGACTCTGAGCTCCAAAGGTCCGCTAAATGGCTTACGACGGAGATGACTTTATTAAGCTCAGAGGAATCTGGGTCTAGGATATGACTGTTACCCGTTACTTCTATGTATTGTTCTGGAAATTCCCATTGCTTAAGAATCCAAGCGCCGATATCGCTATGGTCCAGCCCTAGCTCTGTCTGCTCGACCACAATGGTGTCGAAGTGCAGCGTGGAACTTATCTTTTTAGATTTATAAAGGGTCGGTCTGACCGTGGCTAGGGCGAGAACGCCAATGTCTTGTATCAGGCCGGCTAAATAGTAAGATTCGGCGTCTTTCAACTTAAGCAAAAGGGCGATTTTTTTCGCCAGTGTTGCCGACGTTAGAGAGCGGAGCCAGAAATGGTTGTAATCCAGCTGGCCTTCTTTGTTTGCGGGCATATCCACGAGTGAAAATGTCAGCGCGATGACCAACGTGCCATTTAATCCAAACTGGCTTATCGCCTGTTTTATAGATTCGGTGGGGGCTGGGCGAGCATAGAGGCTTGAATTGGCCAGTTTTAACAGTTTTGCGGAAAGTGATGGGTCTAGGCTTATCAGTTGCTCAACTTCAGCAAACGTTGTTTCCTCCTGCTTGGCCAACGTCACTAATTTGGTTGCGACACCGGGGGGTGACGGCAGATTCTTGGAGGCTAAGCAGTCCTCCCAGATACTGTTATCAGCAAGTTGAGTTGGGTTAGTGAGTCCCATTTTCCCAGTTCCATGGATACGCAGTTGGGTACACCTATGCTCAGGAGAACCGCGTAGAAAATCCGTTTCAGTCTCAGTTGTCGGCGGTTTCACAGAGTTTGTTAGTCGCCGATTGCATACGATGGAACGGAAGTGCTACTCATTCACAGAGTGTTTGATAACTCCGCCACAGTGTGTGTCAATACTGTGAGTGAATTAACATTTATAGTCGAATTTTGACTGCGCCTGGGCCTTTAACCAGCCAAGCGTACTGATTGTCCAAAACGCGGTTATTCAGCGTATGAGCGATGTTTTGTGAGGAGGCTGAGTCCATTTGGATTTAGGTCAATCCTCAGGCTTATTCCAGTGGAAGTCGAGGAATAGATATTGCATTATCAGACAGTCCAAACCTGCCGTTGACAGTGGATCCGAAAGTCAGCGCCTTCGTTCTTAGGGATTGAGAATGAGATATAACGAAACAGATCGACAGAAAATCGCCTGGATGCTGGATACGGTTTGTTCTAACAAAACCCCTGTCTCCATAGAGCACATAGATTCGCCGCTGATCCTAAGCGGCTTTGTTACGGCTGTTAATTCTGATACACGGCAATTCTTTCTTCAGGTTGATTCCGATTTAGCTGACATCCAGAAAATCGACGAAGGTATGCGAGCAAATTTGTATACCACGGTCAACAATGTGAAAGTATTCTTGAGGCAAATGTCTCTCGATTACCAGGGAGCAGACAGGGGCGCTATAAGGTACTCAGCGCCGATTCCGGAATTCATTACCTACTACCAACGCCGCGACGTGTTCAGAGCAAGTGTCTCCGACTATATGGAGATTCCCATAAATATCTATGCTGCTAACACCTACGAATTTGGTCAGATACAAACCGTACCTCCACTCACCAGCGGCGATTTAAAGGATATCTCTGTGGAAGGGTGTGCAATTGAAACACCTCAATTTGATATTGAATCTATCAAAGAATTTTCCCGCTTAATCGTGTTAGAACTCGATCTGGCAGACTATCAAGAGCCCTTTGCCTTGTTTGCCGAGCTTCGGCACAGCACCGATGGACGTTCTATGAAGCGAAAAATAATAGGATTGGAATTCACTGGAAACGATAGAAAGACCCAGAGAGAGCTGGGCTTGCTGGTGACTAAAATTCAGCTTATGGCAAGATCAAGCAACGTGTTATCGGCGTAGATAGCGCCGATTAATGGACAGTGTAGGGTATTGCTTTGAGGAACATTTGCTAGTTCAGCTGTGAAGGATATAACCCAACGGATTATGGAAAATAAACGAAATTATTATCGACTGCTGTATGTTCAGATGGATGCGCCGCCAAGTGTGATCAATTCCAGCTACAAGGCCATGATGCAAAAATTACGTCTGCATCCGGATCTTGGTGGTGATGATTGGAATGCAACGCTACTAAACGAGGCGCGTGATGTGTTAATGAATCCAAAGCGTCGATCAGAGTATGACAAGAGGCATCAATCTTCGACCGCTGGTGGAACACCCACATCGGAACGGCCGGCTCAGCACGCTCGGCATCATCATCAAGAAAGGCAAGCATCGGAAGATGTTTCTGACGATGCCAAAACACCGCCAAATGCGCCTTTAGAGTTGGTAGACACACACGATAAGTGCCCCTTTTGCACAACCCGTATCCTCTGGACTAATCACTCTATTGCGGGCTATCCGGTACGCACCAGATGCACTCGTTGTGATAGCCCATTACAGCCCCCGCAAGTTTGCGTATCTGGAGATTCATCAGTAGATGCAATGGGTGGTAGAAGAATCCATCGCTCTTATTTTGAATTTTGTGCCCGAGTGTGGGACACCTGGCCGCTCAGTTCCGGTTATGAAGCAACAGTGTCTGATTGGTCTATTCAGGGGTGTGGCATTGAGGTATCGGCAACACTAACGGTGGGTAGTAAGATCCTGCTCAAATCCCCAGGCTTTGATGCCGTGGCGATAGTCAGACACCAATCCGACGCTGATACCACCGAAAAGAAATACGGATTAGAATATTTAACGCTTGAGCTACTGTTGGATAGTGGCTCGATTCTAAGTGAGGCTTCCTAGCAAACACCAACGCTTCTAAGTGAGGCTTCCTCGCTTACATCAACACCTCTAAGTGAGGTTTGATAGCTAACAACCATCGCTTCTCGATGGTTAGACTAACGCTTTGTTAGGTAGGTTATGCGCTGCGTTGGTAGTGCAGTATTTTGGCCGTTTCAATATCGACACCGCTGTGCTTTACGTTGGTGGGTTGAAAGGTATCCACTGTCGCCATGGGCCAAAATTTTGCGAACGCGGGATGTTCGTCGGAAACATCGCCCAGCAGTTCTCCTGGTTCCAGCCAATCATACTGACTGTAGGCCGAGCGCACATCGCGGCTGTTCATTCGCATCATTAAGTGGTGGGCCGTGAGTTCTGCAGGGTGGTTCAGACCACTGGCTTCCATAAGCTCTTTAAGCGCTAGTAGCGTATTACGCTGAAATCGAGCCACTCGTTGGAACTTGTCGTCCACCACCAGAGATTGGAAGCGACTAGGATCTTGCGTGGCCACGCCAGTAGGACAATTCCCTGTGTGGCAGGCCTGGGCCTGAATGCAACCCAGTGCAAACATAAATCCTCGAGCCATGTTGCAAGAATCGGCACCCAGTGCAAACACACGGGCCATGTCAAACGCGCTGACGATTTTTCCTGTGGCTATCAGCTTTATTTTTGATCGTAGATCCAAGCCCACCAGGGTGTTATGCACGAGCATCAATCCTTCGCGCAACGGTGCACCCATATGATCGGCAAATTCCACCGGCGCTGCACCTGTTCCGCCTTCTGCACCATCAATGGTGATGAAATCAGGCAAAAAGCCAGTCTCATGCATGGCTTTGGCGATGGAAAAAAACTCCCAGGGATGACCGATACACAGTTTGAATCCGACCGGTTTGCCGTTCGATAATTCACGCAATTGTTGTATGAATTGAACCAGTTCTAGAGGCGTTGAGAACGCACTGTGAGACGAAGGACTGTTGCAATCTTCGCCCATCGGAATGCCTCTAGCTTCTGCAATGGCTTCAGTGATTTTTGAGGCGGGAAGAATGCCGCCGTGGCCTGGTTTTGCCCCTTGCGAGAGCTTTATTTCGATCATTTTGATCTGCTCAAGGGCGGCCTGGTCGGCGAATTTTTCAGGGCAAAAGCGCCCCTGATCATCTCGACAACCAAAATACCCGCTACCGATTTGCCAGATCAAATCCCCATTGTGCTTGGTGTGGTAGCGCGATACTGAACCTTCGCCGGTGGTATGGGCAAAGCCGCCGATCTCGGCGCCTTTATTCAATGATTCAATGGCCGTCGGTGAGAGCGCGCCATACGACATACCCGAGATGTTCAGTATGGAGCTGGAATAGGCTTCGGTATTCGGCTGAGAACCCCCGATAGTGACTCGGAATTGTTCCGAATCGATCTCAGCGGAAATAAACGAGTGATTGATCCATTCGTAGCCGGTTTCCTGTAGGTTCTTTAGCGTCCCCAGTGGTCGCAAACCTTCGATGTTTTTGGCTCGCCGGTACACTAAAGCCCGTTGTTCGCGAGA
The DNA here is from genome assembly GCA_019634245.1 of Gammaproteobacteria bacterium. The sequence continues at coordinate 8,155 of JAHQVR010000163.1, read as the reverse complement.
GAACGGCACTTCTTCATGATCAGTCTCCAAGAAGTACTGGCGAATCTCTGGCCGAATGCTTTCTAGCAGCATCCGCATGCGAGCAATTAACGGGTAGTTTTTACGCAGCGCTTTCTTGTTTTGCGTTATGTCTTGGAGCCCGAGTCCGCCACCAATGAGCCCTACTACTAAAAGAATCGATCCCCACAGTGGGGCTATACTGAACAGCAAAGCGCCTGCCGGAATACAGCCAAGCACTAAGTAGAAAGGTAGGTAGCGTTTTTGCACAGGTGTAAATTCCTTTTTACAGCGGTCTTAATCCGTTCATAACTGCTCCGGGCGGCACTGAGGCTGACCGAGGTTTCACGGGACTACCCGCATTCGAAGCTCTTATCGGGCAAGGGGTAAGTTTCTGAAGTATCGAGGCATCAGTACGGCGTAAAACCGGCATAAACTGGCTGAGAATGCGTGCTCAAGCGGTGAGTTCAGAAGCGACGCAGGCCTTATATTAGCGATGCGCAAACGATCTTAACGAAAGGTTTCGAGTGTAAAGTCCAATCCGTCATAGCGAACGAATTTCGCGTGATCTGCCTGCCAATCACCCAGCACCAATCGGCGATACGAAGCGTCATCGGAGTTCCATACATGGTCGGCCGGTCGGTGGGTGTGACCATGAATCAACGTGTGCGATGCATGTGTTTGCATCAAAGCATCTACCGCTTGTTGGTTGACATCCATGATCTCAGTTTGCTTGTCTGCCAGCGCTGCTTTACTGGCATCGCGAAGTTTCTTTGCTTCTAGTAAACGTTCTTCTGGAGACAGTGAAAGGAACTGCTGCTGCCAGAGTTCGCTTCTTAATAACCGCCGTAGTTTTTGATAATCCACATCGTCGGTACAAAGCGTATCGCCGTGGAGTAACAACGCCGATTCTCCGGAGGCTACATTGAAGGCTTTCACATCGTCGCGATGTAAGGTGGCGGACACTTGCTCAGCAAACGTTTCACCGATGAGAAAATCGCGATTGCCGTGCATTAGGTGTAGGGCTGTTCCGGATGTACCGAGTTGCTCTAATGCGTCGAAGACACTGGCAAGACCGGGATTACCCATATCATCGCCGAGCCAATACTCAACAAAATCTCCTAAAATATACAGCGCATCGGCACCCGCCGCTTCCTGGAAAAAGCGGCAGGCGAGGGTGCAGGTGTCGGGCCTGCTTGATGCATCCAGGTGTAAATCAGCAATGAACAACGTGTGTCCGTCATTACCCAAAATGGCGTTCCCTTAACACTAATCGAGTGGTGTTTCAGCCCCAACGGCCACTGCGGCTAAAACAGGGCCTTAGCTTTCTGAGATGCTGATGCTTTCGATGACGACAGCCTCAACGGGTACGTCTTGGTGGTGTCCGGCATTGCCTGTGGTGACACCCGCGATGGCATTGACCGTATCGATACCGTCGACGGTTTTGCCAAACACGCAGTAGCCGTATCCGGCCTGTGACTCATCTTGAAAGTTGAGAAAATCGTTGTTGGTTAAATTGATGAAGAACTGCGAGCTGGCTGAGTGAGGGTCGGGCGTTCGAGCCATAGCGATGGTGCCGAGATCGTTCTTTAAGCCGTTGTTCGCCTCGTTTTGGATGTTCTCATGGGTCGGCTTTTGCTCCATATCCGCGGTAAAACCACCACCCTGAATCATGAAGTTGGGAATAACCCGGTGGAATATTGTGTTATCGAAATGCCCTTCGTCTGCATAGCGCTTGAAGTTTGCGCAAGTTAACGGGGCTGCTTCTACATCGAGTTCAAGTGTAATAGAGCCGTGATTGGTAACGATCGACGCTTTCATGGTGTAGTCCTGGTGAAATGCGCAAAAGTCTAACTCAATTCAGTTTGGCTTGCCGTTGCTGTGTTTGTGGAGATGGGTTGCCACCTGAGCTGCCTGCCTGACTACCGATCAGACTATTACTGACATCACCGGCTATTTCGGCATTTTTAACCGCCGCATCGGTGTTGGCAGGTGAGACCTGCACAGACAGAATGATGACTTGATCGCGTGGCACATCTCGACGAAAGGGCCCTGCCGCTCCGGTGTCAACTTCACTGATGTAATCAACGACATCATAGCCATCAACGACACGACCGAACACCGCATAACCCCATCCGCGAGCATCTCGTGCCCGATGATCCAGGTTACTGTTGTCTGCACTGTTAATAAAGAACTGAGAGGTAGCTGAGTGAGGTGCGTTAGTACGTGCCATGGAAATGGTGTATTGCGTGTTGCTCAGACCGTTGGTGGCTTCGTTTGGAATCGGGCGCCGGGTTTGCTTGCGCATGTAGTTTTGGTTGTAACCGCCACCTTGAATCATGAAGCCTTCAATGACGCGGTGGAAGATGGTGCCATCGTAGAAGCCGCTGTCGGCATAGTCACGGAAGTTGGCAACGCTGACCGGTGCGCGCTTTTCATCCAGTTCAATCAGGATGTCGCCCGCCGATGTTTGAATACGGGCCATTAACCCGGACTCGGCCAGTACAGAAGAAGACGCGAAAAAACCGACTGCCAGAAACAAACTTCGGGCAGCAATTGAACCAAAAAAAGGCATGGAAATTCCTAAACGATTAGTTTTTTAACGAACGACAATATTTTAGCGCTTTTTATGCCACACGCATTGGCGTTATCCAACGGGTAACCTGCTACAGTCACGGTGTAACTTCCTATGACTAATTTGCGCGCACTTCCATGCTGTATTTGCACAACACCCTGACCCGAAAGAAAGAGCTTTTCGAGCCGCTGGAGACAGGCCGCGTCGGCATGTATGTCTGTGGCATGACGGTCTACGACCTCTGCCACGTCGGCCACGCTCGAGTGATGGTGGTGTTCGATGTGCTCTACCGGCATTTAATGGCCAGTGGCTATCAGGTGCACTACGTGCGCAACATCACAGATGTGGATGACAAGATCATAGAACGTGCTGGGCAAAATGGCGAGCCCGTTGAGGCGCTGACCGAGCGATTTATCGCGGAGATGAATCAGGATTCAGACGCCCTGAATGTGCTCCGACCAAGTCTAGAGCCCCGCGCTACAGAGACTATCCCCGAAATGATTGAGGTCATTCAAAAGCTCATGGATACGGGCTATGCCTACCAAGCGGACAATGGGGATGTGTTTTATTCGGTGGCTCAATTTGAAGAATACGGCAAGCTCTCTGGGCGAAAAGTGGAAGATCTTCGAGCGGGAGAGCGAGTGGCGGTCGATCAGCACAAGCGCGATCCCTTGGATTTCGTGTTGTGGAAATCGGCGAAACCGGATGAATTGAAATGGCCATCGCCCTTCGGTGATGGCCGGCCGGGCTGGCACACCGAATGTTCAGCGATGTCGATGAAGCTACTCGGCGAGAGTTTTGATATCCACGGTGGCGGCATGGACTTGCAATTCCCACATCATGAAAATGAGATCGCGCAAAGCGAAGCGATTACCAAAAAGCCGTTCGCTCGATATTGGTTGCACAATGGCTTTGTGCGTGTTGATGATGAAAAAATGTCCAAGTCTTTGGGGAATTTTTTTACGTTGCGAGAAGTACTGCAGCAATACAGTGGTGAAGAGATCCGATACTTCATATTGAATAGTCACTATCGCAGCCCCTTGAACTATTCGCAGGATCAGCTCGACGGTTCTCGAGCCGCGCTGCGACGTTTATATACAGCGCTTCGGCACCGCCCCGGCGCAGATACAGGCGCACCGTTGAGCGAAGCGCATGTGAACAAATTTGTCGCTGCGATGGATGATGACTTAAATACCGCTGAAGCCATGGCCGTGTTGTTCGATGTTGCGAGCACGTTGAATAAAGAGAAGAACAGCCAAAGTGCTCAATCGGTGTCACTGGCCCATACGTTGCGCACACTGGGTGAGCGGTTAGGTCTCTTACAAGGCGATCCTGATACCGTTTTGCAGGGCGGCCCCATTGAAGCCGGAGGGTTGACCGCCGAGCAGATCGACGCACTGGTTGAAGAGCGTATTCAGGCCAGGGCTAATAAAGATTGGGCTCGTAGCGATGAGATTCGAGATGAACTGGCCGCGGCAGGAATCGTTTTGGAGGACGCCGATGGCAAGACCATTTGGCGTCGAAGTTAACCGCCGGTGTTGAAAAATCGAGCCAAGCATCTGGCCCGCACGCGAGCGCTGCAGGCCTTGTATCAGTGGGAACTGGCCGAAGAGCAAGCGAGTGTGGTGTTCCAGCATTTTCTGGACAACCAAGAGATGGACAAAGTGGATGTCCCGCATTTTGAATTGATCTTCAAAGGCGTCAGCCACGACGTTGAAGCGGTTGATAGCCAAATGAGTGAGGCGCTTGATCGCCCGATTGATGATCTGGATCCCATCGAGCGCAACGTCTTGCGTATCGCCGCGTATGAAATGTTGCACTGCCCGGAAACGCCAGTTCGAGTATTGATCAATGAGGGTGTGGAAGTCACCAAACGCTTCGGAGCCGATCAAGGACACAAATATGTCAACGGAGTGTTGGACAAACTGGCTTTAAAACTTCGGGCTGTTGAAATGGCGACCAAATGACCGCTGCGTCACTCCGGTCAGTGATCGCCACACCTGCAAACTTTTTGGCCTTGGGCGGCGGTGTGGGTTTGGCCCCCAAAGCCCCGGGTACGTTTGGTACGCTGCTCGGTATTCCAGCCGTGTTGCTGATGCCCTCTAATCTGTGGGTCTATGCCGGGATCGTATTGGCGTTATTTGCCGTCGGTGTTTGGTGCTGTCAATCCTGTGCTGATCATTTGGGAGTGCACGATCATCCGTCCATTGTGTGGGATGAAATTGTGGGTTATCTAATCACCATGATCGCGGTGCCGCGTTCCTGGTTATGGATACTGATCGGGTTCGTTGTGTTTCGATTGTTCGATGTGATCAAACCCTGGCCTATCAGCCGCGTCGATAGAGATGTTCATGGGGGGCTGGGCATCATGCTCGATGATGTGATTGCGGCGCTATTCGGGTGTGCCACTATGCAAATACTGCTACTACTGGTGGGACCAAACCTTTAAGGTAATTGCACGCCAAACTTGCGCAAAGCATGGCTTAGCTGGATTAAGGGCAGCCCGACCAATGCTGTTGGATCGGCGCACTCCATTTTTTCAAACAAACTCGCCCCTAGGCTCTCCACTTTAAAGCTGCCGGCACAATCGAGTGGCTGGTCAGCGGCAATGTATCGCTCGATTTCTGCGGTGCTCAATGTCCGAAAGTACACGGTGGTTTGATCAATAAAGTGTGATTCTTTGTCGGCGGCGAGTTGGACCACCGAGACAGCGGTGTAGAACGTCACGGTGCCGCCACTGGCATCGGCTAACTGCTGTGCCGCTCGTTCGGCAGTGCCGGGTTTTCCCAGTGTCTCACCGTTGCTTATAGCTACCTGGTCCGACCCGATAACGATGGCGTGGGGATGAAGATGGGCCACTTTGGCCGCTTTTTCGGCGGCCAGACGCATCACGAGTGATTTTGCGGATTCTTCAGGGCGTTGAGTTTCGTCCAGTTCAGGGGCGAGGGTGTCGAACTCCAGACCCAAGCGGCACAATAATTCGGCTCGATACCGTGAGCTGGAAGCCAGGATAATAGGTTGCGACATGGGCGCGAATTCGCTATTCTGGTGGGTTATGGTTAAGCCTATTCCCGCGCGGTTTAATCCGGATTTGTTGGCGCGCGAAGCGGCCCGATTCGGGGCGGAAATTCCGCTGAGTGAGTTTACTCGTTTGAGTGCTTGCCTGGCGAGTGTTGGCGACAGCGCAACCGAATCGGTGGATTCTGCACGAGAGGGCTCTGGTGTGGTTAAGACGGAATTCACTCTGACTCGGCGCAAAGACCATGTGCTTGCCATCGGCACACTCGAATCGGTGTATCCGCTGGAATGCCAACGTTGTTTGGCGCTAATGGAACTGCCTGTGAACGGTCAATTTGAATTGACGTTCGTAGACGATGAGGCCACGGCAAACGACTTGCCCGACACCATGGACCCGGTTTTATTAGATGACAAAGGGCATATCGCCTTGGTCGATATGCTTGAAGATGAATTGCTACTGCTGCTGCCAGTGGTTGCCCGGCACGAAATGGGCAGCGAACAGTGTGGCGCCAGCGGAGATTTTGAGGCGGCTCCTCCGGCTACCGAATTGCCGACGAGAAAACCGTTTGAAGCATTGAAAGATTTAAAGAAAGAGTTGAAGTTCACGAAGTAAATCGATTTTATTGTTTGATGTTTAAGAGTTAAGAGACTGGAATATCATGGCCGTTCAAAAAAGCCGAAAAACACCTTCACGTCGCGGTATGCGACGTTCTCATGACAGCCTTGGCAGACCAACGCTGGCAACTGACCCCACGACGGGTGAGCTGCATCGTCGGCACCACATCACTGCTGACGGTTTCTACAAGGGCAAGCAGGTCGTTGTTGTCGCCGATGATGATGTGGATGAAGACGAAGAATAGCCATTCGCGCCTTTTCTCAAGAACTTCGACCGATTAATAAGGTCGAAGTTAGAATTCCGCCAGCGCTCATCCGCTGGCGTTCTTCTTTTCGCCACCGGCGTAGCTAACCATGAATCAGAGCAATGTTGTTGCGATTGATGCTATGAGCGGTGATGGAGGAACCGGTGTGGTGGTGGAAGCTGTTCGACTGGTGCTGGAGCGCCGGAAGGATGCCCACCTATTGTTAGTCGGCCAGCCCGACGTGATCGAGCAGCACATAGGTTCAGCGCCGCTGCCGACGGATCGGTTTACTATCGTGCCGGCTGAAGAAGTAGTGACGATGGACGATACCGCCGCGATTGCCTTGCGCAATAAGAAGCAGTCGTCCATGCGAGTGGCCATTAATCAAGTTAAAGAGGGTACCGCCGGGGCTTGCGTTAGTGCTGGTAACACCGGTGCGTTGATGGCCATCAGCAAGTTTGTATTGAAGACCGTGCCGGGAATTGATCGTCCCGCCATTAGCACCACGATTCCAGCGATTGATGGTCATACTCATATGCTCGATCTTGGCGCTAATGTGGATTGCACGGCAGAACAGTTGTTTCAGTTTGCCGCAATGGGATCGATATTGGCTCAGGCGATTGATTCTGTAGATGCCCCTCGAGTTGGGCTGTTGAACATTGGCTCAGAAGATATCAAGGGCAATGAACAAGTTCGTGAGGCTGCCAAGCTTCTTTCTTCCGCACCCTTTAACTATATTGGTTTTGTTGAAGGTAATGAAATTTACACTGACAATGTGGATGTTGTGGTGTGTGATGGCTTCGTCGGCAACGTGTCGTTAAAAACCAGCGAAGGTGTGGCGCGCATGGTGTCGCACTATTTAAAAGAAGAATTCAAGCGCAACTGGTGGAACAAGCTGGTGGGTTTGTTTGCCAAACCGGTACTACAAGCGTTTGGTAATCGCATTGATCCACGGTTATATAACGGTGCCAGTTTGTTGGGATTGCAGGGTGTGGTTATTAAAAGTCATGGCCATGCCGATGCGTTTGCTTTCGCCAATGCTATAGAAATCGCGCTTCTTGAAATTGCCATCGATGTTCCTTCCATGATCGCTGAACGCCTAAGAGGCGAGCCCGCCACCGCCGCTTAACTGTCCAAAAGTATGTGGTAAACGCCGCAACCTTGCGGGTTTGACACTTGGGTAGTCAATTCACCCAAATGAGTGGTTCATCAATCCACCCGGTGAGTGGTAGTCTTTTCGAAAGCTCAACTTTCGGTCGCGTACATGGTAGAAGCCGCCCCGTACAAATTGTTGATCGTGGATGACCATGCACTGGTTCGCTCCGGAATGCGTGTTGTGCTCGAAGACCGCGCAAACATCAGCGCTATTGATGAAGCGTCGAATGGTGAGAGAGCTGTCGATATGGCCGCCAGGCAGCACTACGATTTGGTGTTAATGGACATGAATCTGCCGGGTATGAATGGCCTGGAAGCCTCCGAACGTATTATTGGATATCTACCGGATGTGCGCATCATTATGGTGACAGGTCAAGTGGATGCCGCACTGTCCCGATCGTTTGCAAAGGCAGGTATCGCGGGTTACATCTCGAAAGACAGCAACGCCGATGAGATTAAAAATGCTGTGCAACGGGTGATCAATGGCAACGCCCATATGTCCCCGGATGTCGCGCAGCGGGTGGCGATAGATATGATGCATGGCGAGTTG
>JAHQVR010000162.1 GCA_019634245.1 Gammaproteobacteria bacterium | reverse complement strand
TTTCGACATCGGTAATGTCTCAGTTACCAGATTGACCTACCACGCCGATGTACCCTCAGCAGGACCGCAATGGCGAGTCGCCGATGTGAGCTGGCTACCTTAAAAGCAGGCTTGCCTGGCGTAGTAAGGACGAGTTTGATCGGATCCGAACATATTCATCAGATAAAACTGGGGCAAACAAACGAATTGCCCAATGCCACCCAGCAGTAACTAATGTGTGCGAATTTAGTAAAGCAGGCACTAGCTGCTCTGGTATCTCTGCCGATGACCACTTGTTAGCGCTGTACAACGCTACGATTTCAGCCACTTGAATCTCACCATTAAGTTCTATTTTGATCTCCATATCTAAGTACTATTCTTATGTTCGCGTAGTTTTCTGACTTTTCCACAGGCCAGCTGTTAATTTTATGGTTTAAGAGATAGCTTGCGTGCGCACCTTAGTGTGATCCTCAAATACAGGGTACACAACGCAATGCAAACCCAAAAACGGCAATGACGAATTGTCTGGATAACAACGCAATCCAGTACCAGGTCTCTGCACCAATGGTGCATGCCGCAAATCAGTAAGAAACAAGGCTTGCTCACTGCCTTACTAGAATGGTAGTGTGCTACGGAAGCCAACGATACAAGCCTTCGGTGGACCGAAAAATCCATAAAAGCCAGAATATCGATCAGAATGCGCCCCTCGGTCCGCAGGTTTATCAGATTCTCAAACAAGGCATTGTCGAGGCTGACTACCTTCCGGGTGATCGTGCATCAGAGGTGAAAATCGCTCGTCAGTTGCAAGTGAGTCGTCAGCCGGTCCGCGAAGCGTTTATCCGCCTTCAAAGCGAGGGACTTCTCGATATTCGACCACAGCGTGGAACCTTCGTGAATAAAATATCTGTTGAAGCGGTGTTGAATGCACGATTTCTGCGCGAGGCCATAGAAGCAGACATCATCGCACTGGTTGCAAGTGATCAGAACCCCAGAGTAATAGCGAAGCTGCGCAAACAGCTCAAGGCTCAGTACAAAGTGTCGGAATCCAATCCAATCAGGTTTATGAAAATGGATGATTTATTTCATCGCTCACTTGCCGAAGCAGCCGAAAAAAACCACGCCTGGCAGGTCATCGAAGAATTAAAAACTCAAATGGACAGAGTTCGAATACTGTCTTTCAATCATTTTCATATGGCTCAACTGATTGACCAGCACACAGACATAGTCGATGCCATTGAATCGGGTAGAGCCAATGACGCAGTAAATCATATTCGCAAACATCTACGGGAAATCCTCACGTCATTGCCAACAATTTCTCGAGAAAAGCCTGAGTTTTTTGATACAGCTAATACTGAGTTTGCTAGCTACTCAACGGTTGTATTACCCCGAAGTACTAAACAAAAAACAGGAGATAAAAATGTTTCGTAACGTATTAACAGGAACCTGCTTGTCGCTCGCATTACTTTCTGGCAGTGCATTCGCAGACAGTTCGACCAAAGTCGCCTTGGTGCCCGGCGGCCCTCATCCTTATTTTGCTGCCTGGGAGCAGGCTGGCATGGATGCAGCCAAGGAATTTGGATTGGCATCTGCAGACTACAAAGTGCCGCAAAAATGGGAGCTCGGACTACAAAATCAATTACTGGAAAGTCTGGTAACGCAGGGATATAACTCGTTTTTGATTTTTCCCGGCGATCCGGTCGGTACCGTTGCCATAGCCGATGAACTGACAGGTGCAGGGGCATCTGTTATCGCGCTGGCCGGGTGCCTAAAAGACCCGTCGCAAGCACTTTTCTGCATGGGCACTGATACCGGCAATTCTGCTTATCTTGGCACCAAGGAACTATTGAAAGCACTAGGCGGCGGAGAAGGTAAAAAAGTCGCGCACTTTACCGGATTCCTCGTGGATCCAAATACCAAACTGCGTATCGACGCTGTTGAAAAAGCCGCATCAGAAGAAGGCGCAACCGTTGTACAGGTTATTGCCGACATTGATGCACCAGAACCCGCTGAAGAAAAAATCAACGCTTACCTGGCTGCAAATGCCGACGAGGTTGATGGCATTGTAACAACGGCGTGGGTACCTGCAGTTGTGGCATCAAACTCCTTGCGCAAAATCGGTGACAAACGCATAAAAATGGTAGGTATTGATCATGATGAGGTAGTGATCCAGGCGGTTAAAGACGGATTTGTTCACGGTACCATGCTGCAAAATCCGTACGGTCAGGGCTATATCGGTTCGTTTGTTGCCGGCAAACTTAAAGGTGGCTGCAAAGTGAAAGCAGATGCGCCATTCAAATCGAACGCTTTAACTGACAAGTTTATCGACTCAGGTACTGTGTTTGCAGGTGTTGACGACGTCGACAATTATGTAGCGTCTATGCAGGACATTACCGAAACACTGTTTGAAGGGTTTGAAGCTACCTACCTCGACTGCTAGTTTTTACTAAATGTTGCTCGGCAGGCGAAATCGCAAAGCGGTTTCGCTTGTCCGTATCCAACCTGTTTAAATAGTATTCACACTATTGACTCATTACCAGGTTTACCGTGACACGATGAACACATCATCCGCGACCAGCAACGAAAGTCCGGCAGATTCAAGCGACAGCGCTACCCCGCACTCCGACTCGGGCTCAATCAGTAGTATTTCATTCAAGCAACAGCTTCTAAAAATACTGCTTTCAAATGAATTTGGACTGCTGGTTCTCGTCATTATCTTCTCGATTATTTTTTCCATCATTACACCCGGATTTACCTCGTCCTTTAGCTTATTTGCTATGGGACGTACCGCTGCCGTCAATATTGTTATCGGTTTTTCCATGATGGTGGTCATTGTCAGTGGTGGGCTTAATTTATCGGTTGGCTCAATTGGCGTTTGTGTCGCAATGGCCGGTGGGTGGCTCATGCAGGTGGCAGGTTTTCATTGGCTTGTTGCCGTGATTGGCGCATTGTTACTGGGCGCTGGCATTGGTGCGCTTAACGGGTTCATGATTGTTAAGTCTGGGTTGCACAGCTTTATCATTACGCTCGCAACCATGAGTATATTTTTTGGCGTAATGATTTTCCTTACCCAGGCTGGTTCGTTCCGTGAGTTGTCAACAGAATACGTGCAGTTTGGTCGTATGAAACTCGGTGGTATCGTGTCACCGCTGTTACTGGTAACTCTAGTATCTGCCTTACTGCTTTCCTACTTCTTTAATTTCTCCGCAACTGGTCGTGGCTTGCTGGCGGCAGGTGCCAATCCCAATGCCGCTGAACTCTCTGGTATCCGTGTAGATCGCATGATTGTTCTTTGTCACGCGATGTCGGGCATGCTTGCAGGTCTTGCAGGACTGATGCTGGTTTCACGAACCGGTGCCGCCATTCCATCAATGGCAGGTCAGCTAGGGCAGGACTGGTTACTGCCCGCATTTCTCGGTCCAGTTCTTGGTGGAACGCTATTAACCGGTGGACGGGCCTCGGTTGTTGGAACCTTGCTTGGGGCTTTTCTGGTAACACTGTTGACGACTGGTTTGCTGTTATTACAAGTAGGTGCTTTCTGGGTACAAACCTGGCTCGGTCTATTACTGCTCGCTGCCGTATTGATTGACATGTTTCGAAGAAACTACCTGATGCGGAGAAATTTGGTATGAAATCAAATGTCGCAAACATGGTGCAATCTGACTGGTTTGGGCCATTACTTGTTGTTGTGGTGGCCATTACTATCGTCGGCTGGTTTCACCCAACGTTTCTGTCACCGTTCAATATCCAGATACTACTCGCCGCCATTGCTGTCAATGCTGTTGTTGCGTACGCGCAGATGATCATTATCGCTATTGGTCAAATGAATCTGTCTGTGGGCGCAATTGGCGGATTGGTTGCTATTTCATTTGCAGGCTTTATGGAAGTCTGGTCGATACCGTGGCCGATAGCTGCCGTTCTCGCTTTACTTATCGGGCTTTTCACCGGCATTATTAACGGCCTGTTTGTTGCGCTGAGTGGCATATCGGCCTTTATCATTACACTGGCTACATTATCGGTATATAAGGGAATCAATCTTGGAATTACAGAAGCTCAACCGTTTTACAATATTCCTGATGCAGTTAAAAAGCTGGGCAATGAGACGTTTATTCATCCGCTACCGTGGCTGATTCTGCCAACCTTAATTCTGACAATCGCATTGTGGTACCTAATGAACCGACTGCCATCAGGCAGGTCCATATTGGCTGTTGGTGGTAACGAACACGCAGCCGAGCTCTCGGGTATTTCGATAAAGAAAACGGTTATAACAGCTCATGGCATATCCGGAGCGCTGGCCGGGCTTGCCGGCATAATGCTGGTTGGACGATTGCAACTGGGTCAACCTACTATTGGTGACGACTGGCTTATCCTTTCATTTGCAGCGCCAGTGATTGGCGGTGCAATTCTAACTGGTGGGCATATCAGTGTTATGGGAACCTTGTTGGGTGTCATTATTGTTGCAATCATCACTCAAGTGCTGGTTTTGTTTAACGTCGATCCTTTTCTCGTTCAAGTGGTTCTCGGTGTGCTGATTCTATGGGCAGTCGGTATTAATCGCTACAAAGAAGTCAGGGCAAGAAAAGCCGACGCTGCGATGGGTATTGCCTAATGAACAGAACAGTTCTGCAGGCAGTTAATATCAGCAAAGCATTTCCAGGTGTGCAGGCGCTACAGGATGTCTGTTTGACACTTGAAAGCGGTTCTATTCATGCCCTACTCGGCGAAAACGGCGCTGGCAAATCAACCTTGATAAAAATTGCTACCGGCATCCATAAACACGATAGCGGTACACTCACAATGAACCAGTCTGAACTGGATTTAAGTGGCCCGCGTGATGCTATTGCCAAAGGCATCGGCGTTGTGCATCAGGAACGTAACCTGATACCCCGCTTTTCTGTCAGTGAAAATATTTTTCTTGAAACGTTAAGTGAAAAACCACTGACAAAAATCAATTATCCAGAATTGCATAGAAATGCCAGATTTTGGCTGGATATGCTTGCTCTCGATGTTGATCCAGCAATTTCGGTGGAGAAACTCAGTGTTGCACAGAAGCAACTGGTTGAAATTGCGAAAGCGCTGTCCTTGAAATCACAGGTACTACTGCTGGATGAACCCACTGCGTCACTGACCTCGCACGAAACCGAAACCTTGTTCGGTATTCTCCGAAAGTTGCGTGATGAAGGTGTCAGCCTGATGTTTGTTAGTCATAAACTTGAAGAGGTGCAAGAAATATGCGATACGGTCACGGTACTGCGCGATGGGCGTAATGCCTGCCAAAGCCAGACAATTGAAGGGTTTGATCGCCAACAGATTGTACAACTGATGATCGGTCGCAACGAGCAAATTCCAGATTGGGCAACTCGGGCTTGCACATCAAACGACACTGCACTGGCCCTGCATAATGTGTCTACGTCCATTGGACACAAAAACATCGACTTGGCGCTTAAAAAAGGAGAAATTGTTGGCTTATATGGGCTGGTCGGCGCCGGTCGCTCCGAGTTAGCCAAAGCGATTTTGGGCAAGTTCAAAATTACCTCCGGCACCATAGAAGTCAACGGTGAGCCGGCAGTGATTAATTCTGTTGCAGACGCAGTTGAGAAGTACCATATAGGCTATGTCAGTGAAGATCGAAAGCAAGAAGGACTGGTTTTGATGCATTCGGTTATTGAAAACGTAGGTATGACTGTTTGGGGCCGGCTAAGTAAAGCCAAAGCGTTATTAACAAACAAAACTATCAGACGACAGGTTTCTCCCTTTATTCGAAAACTTGAAGTCAAAACACCTTCGCTGAACCAGACAGTTAATAACCTCTCCGGTGGTAACCAGCAAAAAGTAAGCGTCGCCAAGTGGCTAGCAGCAGGAGTTAATATTCTAATTGTCGATGAACCGTCGGTCGGTATTGATATCAAGACAAAGGCTTATCTACACGAGCTGATAAGAGAGCTGGCCGAAGACGAAAACACAGCCATTTTATTGATATCCAGCGACATGCCGGAAATGATTACTTTGGCAGATCGAATTGTCGTGATCAACGATTTTCGTGTGATGGGTGATATAGATAACACGCGCGACTACGACGCGATGAGTGAGAGAATCATGGCATTAATACACAAGGTTCAGGACAACAATAACGAGTTGGAGTCCAACGCTTACGCTGCGACATTATAAAAATGCGCACACGTGCCGCCAAATATCGCGCTTTGCTCAGTCTCACTCAGCTTGCCCGCCCAGTCCGTAACAACAGCACGCGACGATGTGTAGTCGGTTGCACAGGTACTGACTGGCCAGTCAGAACCAAACATACAACGATTCGCACCAAAAGCATTAATAACAGCATCCAGATAACGCGCATAATCGACCGATTGCCACTGACTCCAATCGGTTTCGGTTACCAGGCCCGACAACTTACACATCACATTGGGTCGTTCAGCTATCGCTTGCATATCTGTCAACCAGATGTTCCAGTCTGAGCCATCAAATCTGGGTTTTGCAATATGGTCAATAACAAAGCTCTGGTTCGGAAATCTGTCAACCAGACGCTGGGCGGCCGGTAGATGAATGGTACGCAGCAGCAAATCGTAGGTCCAGTTGTAGTTAGCCAGCATGCCCACACCTCTTGCGTGATCACTCGATGCGGCAAACTCGATGTCTTCACGATCGTGAACCAGCATGCGAAAACCTTTTAGCAATGGATTGTCAGCGTAGCGCTCAAGACCAGCGCCAACATTCGGATCACACAAATCCGCCCAACCAACAACACCACGAATAAAACTGTGTTGCTCGGCCAGCTCAAGCAGGAAACCGGTCTCCTTACTCATCTCTCTGGCTTGTACCGCTATGCAACCATCAATATCATTAGCTCGAAGCAATGGCTCAAGATCGGCTGGCAGAAAATTACGCCCAAGCACCGAATACTCGGCTGTCATCCACGCAAAATCGCCCGGATTGTCGGTGAAATTCCAAAAGTGCTGGTGAGCATCAAGCTGCATCCGATCGTTCCTGTTCGCGCGATTCAGATTCAAAATACTACCAGCAAAATTAGCTAGCGTGATTCGATGACATCAATCATGTTTACAGATAACTGACAGGGCAATGAACACATTCAAGCAAAGAAAAATCGGCAATACAACTTGCACAGTCAGTGAACTTGGCCTCGGCTGCGCATCGCTGGCTGGCGTGGGCACCTCCGTGCCCGACGATCAGGCAAGAGGAACATTGGCTGCAGCACTTGAAGCAGGCATCCGTTATTTCGATACAGCACCGTTTTATGGCTATGGCCGTTCAGAGCGTCTTGTCGGTGATGCACTCAGGTGTCAGCCAGATACTGTTTGCCTGTCCACCAAGGCTGGTCGACTATTACGCCCATGCTGCGATCCGTTACCTGAGGATGATTTGTTTCCGGACTCGTTACCAATGCGCCCGCATTACGATTATTCTTACGATGGCATCATGCGCTCGTTCGAAGACAGTTTGCAGCGGCTCGGTTTGTCAAAAATCGATATCCTTTTATTGCACGATGTGGACGCGGTAACGCACGGCGCAAAGGCACACCCTGCTGTTTTCCGCGAAGCCATGGCGGGGGGATACCGCGCCTTGTCTGAGTTGCGATCAAAAGGGCTTGTCAAGGCCATTGGTTTAGGTGTAAACGAATGGGATACTTGTGTTAATACTAAGGAGCAGTGCCTTTTGTGTGCGGATGAACAAGGCCACCAGCGCCTCACTGATAACTTTCTGCGCAGACTTGTAGTCCTGGCTATCGACCGTCTAACCGGGTAATCAATTCAACTAGTTTTTCAATATTTGCTGCACGATCGGTAACAATGATCGAATTACCAGTACCCTCTGCGCTGAGACTGGCAGATTCTGGCAGCAGGGACCGCATTGTCTCTATCACTTGAAGCGCCGGCATAC
>JAHQVR010000161.1 GCA_019634245.1 Gammaproteobacteria bacterium | reverse complement strand
GCGGTCCCAATGTCTGTCGCGGATACTGGAACAACCCTGAAAAAACCGCAGAGGAATTCCGATCGGACGGGTTTTTTATCACTGGCGACCTTGCCGTGATAGATGATCAGGGATACGTAACTATTGTTGGCCGAAATAAAGATTTAATTATCGCTGGCGGGTACAACATATACCCAAAGGAAATAGAGTCTGTACTTGATGATCAACCAGGCGTGCTTGAGAGTGCGGTTATCGGCGTACCTCACCCAGATTTCGGAGAAACACCCATTGGCATTCTTGTTGCCGACACTCAATCAAACGAATCAATAGATACGAACAACATTAAAGCATCTGTTGCCGCAGAACTAGCCCGCTTCAAACACCCTCAAAAACTCATTGTTGTCGATGAGTTACCACGAAACACCATGGGAAAAGTACAAAAAAACCTTTTGCGTGATCAGTACAAAACGCTTTTTCAAACCACATAAAAGTTGCTGCAGTTCGCTGGTGATGACCTTTAGGAAGCTAGTTGGGCATCGCCTCGCTCTTCACGCTTTACCATTCCAATCGCTCATTACGCTGGCGTGAGCCGTTCATAAGCTTCCATCGCTCAGAAAACAAGACGATAAAGATGTCGATATACCCAGCAAATCCGGGTAAATATAAACCAATACCACTAATCCATTTAGAATTTTTACTAGACCATTTTATAGGAAGAAGACAAAAACACTCACAACGGCTGTTCCATGCGACAAATTGACCATTCCGAAGTCATTAATTCAATTAGTGAACGATCTTAAGTATTTGAAGCTGGTATTAACTTTTATAGACTGCGCAAGCGCCGTGTTTGTAACTCAATCAATTTAGGCTTTTCAACATGACAGCAGCTTTACCCAGCAAAGTAGCGTTACTGGTTCTTCTCGGTTATTTTGGTTGTGCAGTTGGTGGAAATAGCAATACAAAAAAGGAAGAAATCGACGAGGAGAAAGTAGCAACCGAAGATGCCCTGCTCATTGGCAATATCGAGGCAGGTGAGCAACGATACAAAAAAACTTGCATTAACTGCCATGGGGCTGCGGGAAAAGGGGTAGCGAGTTATCCGAAAGTATCAGGCCAGGACATTCCCTACACCATTTCAAAGCTGGAGACGTATCGGAACGGCACAAAAGTCGGTCCAAATTCGTCTTTGATGATAATGATGGCAAAACCTCTAACCGATCAGGAAATTGCAGATTTGGCGGCGTATTTAGAAGTTGCAACACCGTAACTTGAACCACTTTAAAACTGAAACACATTTGGAGGATAAGCGATGAAGAAACATAGCAAAGCTATTTCTACTGTCTGTGCGTTTGCTCTAATGTCATTAGGAGTAGTGTCAAATACATTCGCCGATGGTCACGGCAAAGGCATGAATGTACCGTTTATAAAAACGAACGAGTTTATGACTGGACTGGAAAACCCATGGGATATGGCCTTTTTGCCAGACGGTACAATGTTCTATACAGAAAAATGCAAAGGTCTGTCCGTGCGCGATCCATCAGGAAATGTGAACGCACTGTACGGAATCAACGGTTCCAGCGGATACGCCGCTACCGGAGACGATCTATTTTGTGAAGGACAATCTGGCGTACTCGGCGTTGTAGCAGACGCAGGGTTTGCTGATAATCGCACACTTTATTTATATTCTTCATCTAATAAATACCACGGTGACGGCTGTAAAACCAACTTCGAGAAATGCGATGGCAACATTGTGATGAAGTTTAAAGTGAGCGACGACCTCAAAAGCGTCAGTGATCGAACAGATATCATCACCGATATTCAGTACAAGCCGTTAGAATCAGATCAACCCTTTGGTGGTCCAGGTGCACACAGTGGCGGCCGATTACGTATTGGACCAGAAGGCTATCTATGGGTCACCGGAGGTGATCGTCACAGTGGTATCTGTCCACAAGACCCGCAATTGTTATGCGGAAAAATATTAAGAGTCGATGGTGACGGAAACGCGCACCCAGATAACATTCCGCCAGAAGGCTTTGACAAACGCATTTACACCTATGGTCACCGAAACGTTCAGGGAATCGCCTTTCGTCCAAGCGATGGCAGAGCGTTCACCGCCGAACATGGGCCATGGCATAGCGATGAGATAACCGCATTAGTTAACGGTGGCAATGCTGGTTGGGATCCGGCAGAGCTAAGAGGTGGGCGCGGGGAATGTCCCGATAAGTATTGCGGTTACGAGCCAAACCAAATGGATGCTATGGATCCAGCGATTCGCGCGGCCTATACCCCCATGAGTGACACTCGATTTGAAGATCTGATGCCACCGTCGTGGAATAATCACGGGTTCTCTCAAGGCACTGGGTCTGCTGCGTTCTTAACCGGAAGTAATTGGGGAATCTATGAAGGACGTTTGAGTGCCGGTATTATGGGTATTGGTTTTGGAAATACTCCTCCGGGTTCACGCATAGATGTGTACGATTTGGCTGATGATGGGTTATCGATAAAGGGTGCGATCATCCTACCAACCGGCATTACCACGCGTTATCGTGGATTAGTGATGGGGCCGGATAACGCTTTGTATGCAGCAACCGATGACGGTGTGATTTACCAAATATCGGCAACACCACAACATTAAATAAGGCAAAGGTGCTTTCAATTTAATTCAGTACGTTAATTCGCAGCACGTCCATTCGCGCTGAAAACACTTCAGCGCGAGTGGACCACGCCATTCAAGTACGAGCTATTCAATCACTTGCAACTCAATCACTTGAAACTCTATCACGCGCCGATTTAATCACGCGCGATTCAATCAGAGACCACACACTAAATTCATCAGGCGAGCGCTTGGCGATTTATCTTGAACAGGGACTGCCGGTTTCGCGTTTTTGTTAGTGGCCATTGCAGGTTTTTCCCATTCGCGATCGGAAAAGAAAGTGCTTTGCACTATGGCTTCTGATTTATCAACGCAATTAATTCGAACTCGACTTTGATAGCTTGACGCCGCCATGATCGAGGTTTTGTATCGTACCCGAGTCCAGACAGTAACAACGTTGCCTTGTCGTTCTATTCTAGACGAATCGAAAAAATGAACATCGCCATTAGGCTGAACAGCATATTCAGACCAATTCGCCATAGCGCAAAAAGGAAACGCCAAAATACCAATTGCCAGAAATTGCCTCATACGAGGCACTTTACATTGAAGTGGAAACCTTAGCAAAACGGTACAACGGATTCATCACCAGAAAAGCTCCGGTGAATAGAACTACACCAGAAAATCGTCACGTCGTGGCGTGAAGCTGTCTATAAGCTCTCCTGGCTCCAAACAGACGCAGCCGTGAACAACATTACTCGGTATAACAAAGCTATCACCAGCTTTTACTATGGTTTTCTCACCATCAACTGAAAACTCAAAACGGCCAGATTTCACATAAGTAGATTGGATATGGGGGTGATGGTGCAATTTGCCTTCTGCTCCTTTTTCAGCAAAACGAAATTCAACCACCATTAAATCAGGATGATCAGCCAGCACTTGCCTTGTCACATAAGGATCAGATTCAACTACAGGAAAATCAGTCACAATTTTTATACTCCATATTCACGCCAATGGGTGTGTTTATTCTATCGAGCTATCTTCTAAATGAAGGCTTCAAGTGCAACTTCAAGTACACCTTTGTGCACACCTTCAAGTACAACTACGAACTCACCAAAAAAACTGACTATGACCAACAGCTCGCATTAGTGCTTCAAGGTAATAATAATCACCATAAGGCAACATCGTATTAGACCGCTTCAGGCCAACAAACGCCGCACCCTCTTTTAGTAAGCCTTCGGCAGTATCATCGTCAGAGATATCACAATGCGATACCAAGCCATGCAGCATTTTGTCAGCTATGGCAGTGTACCGATCTCCCTCTTCACCCTCACCAAAACATCTTGCAAGCGTGTATATGCCCGCAGCGGTGATAGCACCGGCAGAAGAATCTCTGTACGGCGTATGCTCTGATGTCAGGTTGTAATCCCACAATGGCACACCATCATCCGGTAGTCGAGCCGCAATATAATCTGTTAATTGTGCAGCTGTATCGCGATACTCTGGTATACCCGTGTACATGTAAGCCTGCGCAAAGCCATGAATAGCCCAGGCTTGTCCACGCGACCAACAACTCTTGTCATGTAGACCTTGATGAGTGAAACCACCTATGGGTTCGCCAGTACGCGGGTTAAATTCATACGCATGGTAAGAACTGAAATCCTCACGCACAAGGTATTGTTTGCTGGTTTGCAAATGCATATTCGCAATATCGGCGAAAGAACTTTGGCCGCTCACTCGCGAGGCCCAAAATAGCAGTGACATAGCCTGCATACTGTCTATGTTCAACGTACCCGTTTTTTTCTCTCTGAATGCTTTCTCATCGCGCAGCATCGGGTTCCAGCACATAACGAATGGCATAGGCTGTCGCCAGCGTGCAGCGAGAAAGTCAGCTGCCCGCAGTGCCATCTTGCGAGCGTCTTTACTGCCGGTAAGACTGTAATCGGCAACAGCCGACAGTGAAAACAAAAACCCTAAATCATGGTCATGCCAACGAGGGTACTCGAGTACCGTATTGAAGTAGTCCCAGCGCATGCGAGCGCTGTTGCACAAACGATTATCACCTGTTAGCGAGTAAGCAAGCCACATCTGACCACACCAAAAGCTTGCAACCCATTCATCCGGTATACAGAACGCATAACGATTCGTTCCGGGTATGCCCATTCGAGGATTACGCAATCCGAACACCGGCACTAGAGCGGTGACTTTGGCCACTGCTCGGTCGAGCGCTTGCTGGAACAGCGGGCGATGGGCCGTTGGTGGCTGGTACAACTCTAATGCTTCATACGAGACAAAATTGTCACTGTCTTGTTTGAGCTCCATATCGGCTTCTACGAAAACGCCAGCCCGCCGTTGATATCGACACAGGCGCCCGTAACGAATGCAGCTTCGTCAGATGCCAAATAAGCGACAAGATTCGCGCAGTCCTCCGACGTACCTTCGCGTTTTAGAGGCGTTGCATTAGCAACATTTATTCTGACTTCATCTTTCGTAAAGTTATTATGAAAGTCTGTATCGATCATGCCCGGACACAAAGCATTCACGCGAATGTCAGGGCCAAATTCCTTTGCCATTGCGCGTGTCATCGTCATAACGGCACCTTTTGAAGCTGCATAAATGCCTGCACCAGGACCTCCACCATCCCGACCTGCTTGTGATGCAAGGTTAACGATTGCGCCTCCATTACTCATGTGGGCAACGGCCTCTCGTACCACCAGAAAATTCGACGTTAAGTTCAAGTCCATTACTGTGTGAAAGTGTGCAAGGGACATGTCTCTCATTGGGACACGCTCAACAAGTCCACCTGTAACATGTACAACTATGTCAATTCCACCAAACGTTGACGCGGCTTTTTCAATAAAGGCTTTCACCTCGGCCTCAGCCGTCATATCCCCTTGCATAGCGAATGCTCGCTCGCTACCAATTTCTGCCACCGCACTGTCTGCACCGCTTGCAGAAGCGTGATAGTTGATGGCAACGTTGGCGCCTGCTTGTGCAAGCCGAATGGCACATGCACGCCCAATGTCCCGGCCACCGCCGGTCACGATTGCGGTTTTTCCAGACAGATTCATCAAGATACTCCTATTGTTCTGATTGTTCGGTTAATTGTGGCTGGTCAGCGACCAACATGAAACGACTTGGGTATAACGATTCTGAAGCTTCTCTCGTCGGCATCGGAAAAGTACAGATCGCAGTCATACCCTTGATCATCAAGAAAATTGAATATTCGCTTGGGCGTGTCGACAGGGTAAGGCACTAACAACACAGCTATTCGATGTCGTGCAGCACGAGGAAAACGAACGTTAAGACACGTGCTTTCGGGTAGCCCTTCATAATCCACGGGGTCAACATCCTCGAATCCGGTTTTTTGAGTCAGCTGCCCCGGTCCTGCTTCAGACCAGATAACTTGTCCATAGAATCCGGCTTTGTCGCCGCTATAACGGAATGTTGAATCGCCCAACTGCATGGGTCCGTTGGCGTGCAATCGCCAGTCTATGTCAACGGGTTCTTCCGCATCCACGGTATCAACAATGACAAAGTACTCGTTGTATACAAAATAGATATCGCGCTGCACTTTCGATATCGCTTTATTCAGCGATTGATACGCCAGAGTGGCGTCACCCGAGACAAAGATATGATCATCATGTTGTTCGGCATTGGAAATAAAGCCAGTCGCACTTAATGTTCTGGATTTGTCCTTGTCTGCATACTGTCCAAGACCATTGATCAACAAGGCATTTTTCGATCGTGTCTGCCGTCGCCACAGTTGGTGCATGGAACTGTTAAATGCCACGTAGTGGCCCGACTGAATGGCAAGGTCTTCTCCGAAAGCCGAGAGACAAAAGGCGTTTTGATCACCATGCGAGTGACTAATAGAACCGAATGGTGATGACTTGAAAATAAACGATATATGCTGATCGGGCTTATGCATATTATGCTGAATAGCTGCCCAGCCAATACCGCTAAAAACACGCAGCTTCGGTATATCCGATGGAGCAACCGGTTCAACATCAGCAAAATCATGGCGATACACCATGTCATCGAAATTTAAATCCCACCAGCCCCAGTTGTAAAAAGCCATTTCGGTACCGGGATCATTTCGCTTAATTTCCTCAAAATACCATTGATAAATGCCATTGCCAGTTACACCGGCAAACTGACGAACGTTATAGCCAAGTTTTAAACACGGTAAGTCGCCCATGGTGCTGTCATCACCAAAGGTGGCACGACGTATATCAGGTGGTTTGGTGAAAACAGGGAAGTCGCCTGTTTTCTGGAAAAACGGACGTTGATATAAATCGATGTCGGTGTAGTTTCTCAATAGATTCGCCGCATCAACTAAGTATGCAATGCCAGTCATCCAGTAATGCGGGCCTTCAGCCCAGCCACCGTCTGAATCACCCCAGGGCGAATAGACCGTGGCAAGAAATTCAATGGAATAGTTAAGCCACGCTTCTGCTTCTTCCTCTTCATGTAGGAGTGCAATGGACGCAGGTATCAAGACCGCAGAGACAGCACGCACAGCGTGACTGTCGTAAGGGAAAAGCTGAATGCGAGCGTTGTAAATTATGTGATCTGCAATCTCTCGTGTGCGCAGCAACAAGGCCTGCTGCACATCCTTGCGCTCACTTTCATTGAGTTCGTCGTACAACCAGTCGTACCCCCACGCAAGTGCTAAGGCCACACGAAACGCCCACTCGTCAGTGTAAGTTCGTGCGGTTGTGCCATTGGGGTCCCAGTTAGCTGCTTCAAGCAGCCAGGCTTTTGCACTTGCCAGTAACTCAGTATCGTTTTTTACTTTACCGGCTATTGCAAGGTGACGTATTGCATAGAGTAATTCCTGGCAATCGATGTAGGTTTGTCGCCAAATCGAAGCAACGCGTTTATGTTCCGGGTAGCCTGACGGTTCTTTCATGACGTCGCGTTCGGTCCACGGTTTAACCGATTTCTCAAAAAAAGCTTGCCAGCCACAGTGCTCTTCAGATTTCGACACGTCATTGGCAAAGGTACTCAAGGTGTCATTGTTCAACCACAAACGCGGATGAGAACGATGAAAAGAATCCACTCTAGTAGCACGTTGGGGAATCGGCGTTTCAGGCAATCCATTGGTGATGGTGAATTGCCTCGACTGACTCCAGGTTGAACTCGGCATTTGTTCTTCTGCCGACCACACGGCATAAGACCAATAGTAGGTACCCGGTGCCAGCACTTTGTCTGGTGTGAAAAAGTTTATCGAAATATCAGTAAATTGTTCTGTGTCAGCGTTTTCGAATTGTGGATCCGTTGACACTCGCAATATATATGAGGCCTCATCTTCGATGACGGGCATCCAGGTGAAGCGCGGTGGGTTTTCAGTTATTTCGGTTGACAGGTCGGGGCTATAACCAATATTCAATCTGCCGGCACGTGGTTCGTCCAGCTTCACAGGCTCTTTTTTGGATTCTTTGTGTTGCAACATGTGTTTGCTATTCCCGACGTATTCAGGAAGCGAGTGCTTGGTACCAAGCACCCGCTTCCTTTTTCGCTACGTAATCGCCTTGCGCTTACTGCCCGCCATACTGGCGTTCGTACGCTGATTGCATTACCGCAAGCACATCGTTCAGCCCTTTTTTGTCGAGCTGCTCCATGTACTCGTCCCAATCGGCTTCAACATCACCGCTACCCAGTACCCAGGCTTGCTGTTGCTCGAGCATGTAGTCGCGAATGGAACCCCAATAACGGTCATACACTCTTTGCTCGTCTGCGTTGAATGCGACACCCAGGAACTGATCGATCAGGTAGTCACCTTCGTCGTACAAGGCAATACCTTCCAGTGCAAACTCATTTGACCACTGAATCTCATAGTCGTAGTCCTGGAAGTAACCTCTACCCTGCAGCTGCGAGCCAACCTGATACAAAGAACGGTTTACCGGACCCTGATCAAGAAACTCCTGCTTAAAGATAGCCTTGCCATCCACCATGTCGTACTGCTGACCTTCAACCCCGAAGTTCGCCAAACGACGTCCTTCTTCGGTAAACCAGAAATCGAAGTACTTGATGGTTTCAACCGGGTGCTTGTTCGTACCACCAATAGCCCAGCCATCAGGTTTAATCGGAATTCGACGGTGCTCCTCAATACGCTTGCCGCTAATGGACGCAGGCGGCGCCATGGCTTTAAATTCAAAACCATCTATTTCAGAAGACAATCGGTTGTAGCCCGAGGTAGAGGCGAACCAGTCGTGAGTTGAACCACCAAGGTTCTCACTTAATAAAAAGTCACGTGCTGAACTGCCACGTGTAAATACTTCCGCATCGACAAGACCATCGGCATACCAGCGCGCGAGATTCTTTATGCCTTCACGGTAGCCTTCACCAGCATACGGGTGTTCGATTTTGCCGTCGTTCACCATAAAATCGTGATAGGTGTCAGAACCAGATGAGCGTCCGTCCCACAGCGTTACCAATCGAATAAGTTCCGGCCATTGGCGCGCGAAGTACGGAACCTCGTCGGCAATGCCGTTGCCATTAGGGTCTTGAGTCTTAAATGCTCTCAACACTTTCTCATAGTCTTCGACGGTTT
>JAHQVR010000160.1 GCA_019634245.1 Gammaproteobacteria bacterium | reverse complement strand
TGGGAATTGTCTCGAAAAGACATAGATCAATACGTATTGCCCGATGCATTGCCTCTTGGTAGAGAAGAAGTTATGGAATTGAGCTCTTAACATGATTTTCAACGGTATCTATACGCCGGTGGTAACACCGCATAAACCCAACTTCGACATCGACAAGGACCGATTTGTCGACACGCTCAATATGCTAATTGAGGCCGGAGTGTCAGGGTTGATCGTCGCTGGTACCACCGGTGAATACTATGCGCAAACGCCTGAAGAACGATTAGAGCTGATGTCCCTGGCCAAAAGTGAGATTGCTGATCGTGTGCCATTGATTGTGGGAACCGGCGCTATTCGAACAGAAGACAGCATCTACTTTGCCCAGGAAGCACTGCGTGTGGGAGCAGATGCCTTGTTGGTCTCTACTCCTCCCTATGCATACCCCACTTCCAGAGAAATCGCCTTGCATGCATTGGCAATAGATCGGGCAGCTAATCTTCCAGTCATGTTGTACAACTACCCCGGTCGTATGAGTGTAAACATGGATGCAGAGACACTGGATCGGCTGGGACGCAGTCCAAACTTTTGTGCGATAAAAGAAAGCTCTGGCGACCCAAACCGTTTGCACATGCTGGCGCGGGATTACCCGCACATTCAACTGTCGTGTGGCATGGATGATCAAGCCTTGGAATTCTTTGCTTGGGGGGCTCAGTCGTGGGTGTGTGCGGGGTCGAATTTCGCGCCCGAAGCTCACATAGCCTTGCACAAAGCCTGTGCTGTGGAAGGCAATTTCACCAAAGGGCGAAGAATTATGTCCGCGATGTTGCCTTTGATGCGAGTGCTGGAACAAGGCGGCAAGTTTGTTCAGTGCATAAAGCATGGTTTGAGTCTTCGCGGTATTGACGCAGGACCACCGAGAAAACCGCTACAACCGCTGAACAAAGATGACAAAAGGCAACTAGCCGAAGTAATCCGGACCATGAATACCACTATTGAGCGTATTGAACAGGAGTCGGCACTGTGACTGATCTATTGACCAAGGAAGAGTATGCCGCGATTGCCGCCGATTTGGATTTTCCGGCGGCCGCCTATATTGCGGGTAAATATCAAGCTGGACATGGGCAGGCACTCGAGTCCCTCAATCCTGCCACTGGTGATGTATTAAGCCGCATTGCTGCATGTGATCAATCTGATGTGAATTTTGCGGCACAAAAAGCTAAAGAAGCGTTTGAACAAGGTCTTTGGTGCTCACTGCACCCATCTGAACGCAAGGCTGCGCTGATACAGCTGTGCAAGCTAATGACGCGCAACCGTCGAGAGCTTGCGGTTATGGAGTCATTGGACAGTGGAAAACCGATTCGTGATTGTGAGTTGGTGGATATCCCGGAAGCCATTGAAACGATTAAGTGGCACGCTGAAGCCATCGATAAAATCTACGATCAAACTGCACCTGCATCTGAAGATGCTCTAGCCATGATTGTTCGAGAACCGATCGGCGTGGTTGCAGCGATTCTGCCTTGGAATTTCCCCTTGTTGATGCTGGCTTGGAAGATCGGCCCAGCGTTGGCGTCGGGGAATTCAGTGATTGTTAAACCGGCCGAACAAACTTCACTTACCGCTTTGCGAATAGCTGAGTTGGCTACTGAGGCGGGTATTCCTAGCGGTGTACTTCAAGTGCTGCCGGGCACTGGGCCCGATGTCGGAATGCCTTTAGGGCTTCACAACGATGTTGACATGGTTAGTTTCACCGGTTCCACGGAAACCGGTCGTCTGTTCTTGCGCTATGCAGCCGACAGCAATTTAAAAAAGGTCGTACTCGAATGCGGAGGTAAAAACCCTGCGATCGTGCTAGAAGATGCCGAGAACCTCGATTTAGTAGCCGAACATGTGGTTAATGGGGCGTTTTGGAATATGGGGGAGAATTGCTCGGCGAGCTCACGACTCATCGTGCATGAATGCATCAAAGATCAACTATTGGAACACATGATCGCTCGTATTCGCGACTGGAAGACAGGGGATCCTCTGGATCCTGCCAATCATATAGGTGCGCTAATAGACGCAGACCACACTAACAAGGTTCAACATTATCTATCTCTGTGCAATGACGCTGATATTCGAGCTGGCGGACAAATGAATCAGGGTTACTTGACTCCAACACTAGTAGACAATGTGTCAGCCACCAGTGCTATTGCAACTGAAGAGATATTCGGCCCAATCTTGTGCGTTATCTCGGTGTCATCGACCGAACAAGCCATAGAGATCGCGAACACTACGGACTATGGGCTCACCGCCAGTGTTTTCAGTGCCAATGGCAAACAAGCACTGCGAACGGCACGATCGATTCGAGCCGGGACCGTTACGATCAATTGTTATGGCGAAGGGGATAGCTCCACACCGTTTGGTGGTTATAAGCAGTCCGGGTTTGGTGGGCGCGACAATGGCGTATATGCTCATGACCAATACACTGAACTGAAAACTATTTGGATAGATCTTACCGACTCTGCTGCCGCAGACACGATCGCGTGAGCGCATCCGACACTAAGCTCAGTGAGGGCCGAACTCGTCGTGGCGGCCGAGCATCCTTGAGGAAGAAGCGTGCAATGCGTGATACGCGCATGTTGCCAGCGCTGAAGCGACGATTGCCTTTAGTGGAACCCATGGATGAGGAGCAAGTTCGGAAAATCGATTCAGCGTCGATGGATATTCTTGAAGAAGTCGGCGTAGTTTTTCGTGATGATCAAGCCATAGCGGATTGGAAAGCGGCTGGTGCCGATGTTCGCGAAGGTGATCGAGTCCATCTTGATAGAGAATTAGTACGCGAGCTCATTCAGTCGATTCCCTCGAGTTTCACGTTCCATGCACGAAACCCTGAAAACAATCTGCCATTTGGTCAGGATCATTCTATATTTGTACCCATGACGGGAGCGCCGTATCTTCGGGATTTAGATGACAAACGGCGTGGTCCGACGCTGGATGATCTTGCGAATTTCCATAAACTCTCCCACATGCTGCCCGCTATTCACTCCAGTGCCCACCACATCGTAGAGCCGATGGATCATGTGGTATCGCACCGGCATTTGCGCATCACCTATTCGTCAATGAAGTATTCCGATAAGACCTTTATGGGAATGACCACCTCTGGTAAGAATGCCGAAGATGTGTTGGACATGTGTGAGATATTGTTCGACCGGGAGTTTATGGAGACTCACGCGGTGGTCACGGGCAATTGCAATGGCAATTCTCCGCTAGTATGGGATGAAACCATGTTGTCCGCGATGAGAGCGTTTAATAAACGCAATCAGCCCGTTCTATGTTCGCCGTTTGTACTGGGCGGTGCGAACACACCCGCCTCCACAGCACCAGCGGTGGCGCAGCTAAATGCTGAAGCACTTTCGGCGTTGGCATATACGCAGGTGGTGCGAAAGGGGTGCCCGGCGATCTATGGGCATTACTTATCCACGGTGTCGATGGCTTCCGGTGCACCGATGGCCGGTACGCCGGAGATCAGTCTGATGAACTTTATGATTGGTCAAATGGCGCGGTTTTATCAGGTTCCCTGGCGTACCTCCAACACACTCGGCGGTGCAAAAACATTTGATGCGCAGGCAGGCTATGAAAGCGCTTCAACCATGATGGCTGTGTTGATGGCGGGTGCGAATTACATTTGGCATTCGGCAGGTTGGAACGAAGCGGGGATGCATTGCTCTATGGCTAAGTTTATCGTGGATGCGGAGCAGTGTGCGATGGGCTATCGAATGGCTGAGGGAATTCGCTGGGATGATTTTGAAGAAGGCTTGGCAGCTGTTAGAGACATTGGCCCCGGTGGTCACTACCTCGGACACGCGCACACGTTGGAGAAATTCCAGGACGCGTTTTTCATGCCGAAAATGTTTGACAACAATTCAGTTGAGCAGTGGATCGCTGATGGGAGTGTTGAGATCACCGAACGCGCCTTGCGGGAAGCGCGATTGCTACTAAACCACTATGAAGAGCCAGCTCTGGATATTGCCAAAGACGAGGCCTTGCGAGACTACATAGCGAAACGAGAGCGCGAAATACCCGCCGTTGATGCGTTGAACACCGAGTATTAGTTGCGATGAAAGTATCGCAGCTACCGCACGATCCTGGCCCAGCGGCCTGGAACGCGATATTGCCACCGGGCAGACAACGAGCCGCACTGGAAGAGCATGCGGTTGCTGACTGGTTGGTGATCGGTGCTGGTTTTGCCGGTTTATCCGCCGCCCGCCGGCTCGCGGAACTCCACCCAGGCGACAGTATTGCCGTGCTCGAGGCAAGTTCACTAGCAGAAGGGCCAGCAGGTAGAAATTCGGGGTTTATGATTGATGTGCCGCACGAGCTTAATTCCAGCGACTACAGCGGCAGCTTGAATGACAATCAACGACAATTACGGCTGAACAGAGCTGGCATTGCCTACGCGCTTGAGGCCAAAAACGCCTTTGAGATGCCTGATGAAGCTATAGCGCAAACTGGCAAGATCAATGGTGCCGTTACATCCAGAGGGATAGCGCACAACGACTCCTATGCGGAGCATTTGAAAGGGCTGGGGGAAGCGTTTGATCGACTCGGCGCAAATGAAATGCAAGCCATTACCGGTACCGATTACTACCAAGATGGGTTGTACACTGCTGGCACCGTGATGTTGCAACCGGCAATGTACATACGATCACTCGCGGATCGTATTGAAAGCAACCGGCTTAGGATTTATGAACATTCGGCGGTATGTGAGTTAAGCGCACAAGGATCGCACTGGTGTGCAAAGACTCACAAAGGGTCAATCGTTGCACCTAAGGTGATACTCTGTGTTAATGGCCATCTTCAAAGCTTTGGATACTATCCAAAACATTTGGTTCACGTGTATACGTATGGCTCTCTCAGTCGGAAACTCACCGATCTGGAGTGCCATCAACTTGGTGGAGAACCTAATTGGGCGCTGACACCCGCCGATCCCCTTGGCACGTCGGTTCGGCGTATAACCGATTCAACGGGCTCTCGCATACTCATTAGAAATCGCGCCACCTACGACCCTTCGTTAAGTGTGCCGGCGGGTAGGATCGCTAAGGTATCGAAGACGCATGATCGCTCCTTTGCCAACCGGTTTCCTATGCTGGCGGGAGTGTCGTTGGAATATCGATGGGGTGGCCGACTGTGTCTGAGCAGGAATAAGGTGTCAGCGTTTGGGCAGATGAACACAAACCTATATTCGGCGTGTTGTCAAAACGGATTGGGCACGGCCAAAGGTACAATACAGGGAAAGTTGGCAGCTGAATTAGCCAGTGGATTTAAAACCGATATGTTAGACGATCAAATGGCCGAAGATGTCCCCCAAAGATTACCGCCAGCTCCGTTAGATACCCTCGGTGCCGCTGTTAAGTTAGCGTGGGGAGAACACCGGGCAGGACATGAACTTTAGTAATTTGTCACTGTGAACATCAATTACAAACAGATTGAAGCGTTTGTTTGGGTAGCCGATTTAGGAAACTTTCGGCAAGCCGCTGAGCGATTAAACACAACTCAACCCAACATTTCCACCCGTGTGGCGAATTTGGAACAAGCGATAGGCGCACCATTGTTTGAACGCAGTGCCGGGGCGATATCAATGACACGCCGTGGTAAAGAACTCTTAGAATCGGCTAGGGATGTTGTAAAAAGTGCTGAGCGGTTCGAAGCGCAGGCCGGGCTACTACATTTGTCCAATCGAACCATCAGGCTCGGCGTGACAGAGATGATAGTGAGCACCTGGTTACCGATATTTCTAAAGCAGGTCAAACAACAGTTTCCGAACTTAAATCTCGAACTCACCGTGGATTTGTCGGTTAATCTCAAGCCCGATCTCTTCTCACGCGCTCTGGATATAACGTTTCAAAACGGACCTTTTTCTCGCACTACGACTGGTACCAATGACTTAGGAAGTTTTCCCTTTCAGTGGGTAGCGTCGCGTGATCTCGCGGTGAGTCAAGCTACAGAACTCTCGTTTGATGATATGCAGGCCCAGACTATTCTGGTGCATTCCCGCGACACTCTGCAGTTTCAAGAAATTGAGCAGCACTTTACTCAGAAGAATAGCCACCGTCCAACGATCGTTCCCTCCAGTAGTATTGCACCGTGTATCCACATGTGTGTTCAAGGGATGGGGGTGAGTGCAATTCCTTTGGTCATGGCCAAACGTTATTTTGAGCAAGGCGACTTGGTCCCCTTAAACTATCCTTGGGCACCTGCACCGCTTGAGTTTCTAGCCCGATACGACGCCAATACATCACCGAAGGTAGTGGGTGATCTTGCAGAGTTGGCTCAACACACTGTCAGTAATTACATCGCTGAGACGTGTTAGCCTAGTGATAATAAGTCTTTAAAAATTACGTGCGATGAAGCAGCCATGTAGTTTTTCGCTCCTTTCTTCTAAAGGCCTATCGTCTGGACTGGAATCAAATAGATGATTCAAGAAACATTAAGAGCTAGGCCACTAGTACATGGCAATGCTTCCGGTGAGATTTTGGTATCCGATGTGGGGTTAAGCTTTTGGGGCGGTGTCGATCCAACGAATGGTGTGGTCATCGATCAGCATCACCCTTGGCATGGTTTGACTCTAAACAATAAAATATTGTTGCTACCCAGCGGTCGTGGATCGTGTTCTGGTAGTGGCGTCGTTCTAGAGTTACTGATAAACGATGTAGCACCGGCTGGCTTTATATTTACTGAGCCAGAGGAAATCATCACGCTCGGCGTGTTGGTAGCAGAAGCCTTGTACCAAAAATCCATTCCAGTGGTCGTTTTGGACAAAGGCACGCAAGAATCCCTACTTAAGGCACGGCACTTATCCATCTACGGCAGTTCCATTGCGCTAACCACCGATAGAGCCGGGTCGGCGCGGCGCCAAGCCGATCTCGTCCGCGACAATGGTGAGGCAGAGAACTCGCACCAATTCACAGAAGAATCTGCGTTCAGTGGTATTACTCTGAGCAAAAAAGATCGAGATATTCTTGAGGGAAAAGATGGACGAGCTGCGCAAATTGCGATGCAGGTGGTGCTTAAAATGGCAGACATTCAAAATGCTGATACGTTGATCGATGTCACTCAAGCCCATATTGATGCGTGCGTATATAACGGTAAGTCAACATTGATGTTTGCCCAAAAATTGGTGGAGCTAGGCGCTCAGGTTAATATACCCACCACATTAAATGCACTATCGGTAGATAAACGCTGTTGGCGCACTCAAGGTGTAGAAGAAAACTTTGGCGAGTCTGCCAGTGCCGTAGGCGATGCCTATATGGCCATGGGTGCTCAGTTAAGCTATACCTGTGCCCCCTATTTACTACCTACTGCTCCCGCCTTGGGTGAGCAAATTGTTTGGGCTGAGTCGAATGCGGTGGCCTATGCCAATAGTGTTATTGGAGCTAAAACGCAAAAGTATCCTGACTTTCTTGAAGTGTTTATTGCGCTAACCGGAAGAGCACCTGCAGCGACGACACATTTAGAATCGGGTCGTTTGCCGACAATGAGTATCACAGTCGCCCCCATCGAATCCCCCGATGATGCTTTTTGGCCACTGTTGGGTTACCACATTGGCAGTGTGAGTCCCAATTCCATCCCGATGGTCTATGGTCTTGACCCCTTGAATCCAAATACCGATGATTTAAAAGCGTTTAGTGCCGCTTTTGCCACCACCTCTGCTAGTCCAATGTTTCACCTTCATGAGGTTACCCCAGAGTCAACAGTGGCTCATCAGCATGTGCGCTCCACGGAAATTCCAAATAGGTCGGTAACCGTTGAGGATCTAAAAACGGCCTGGTTTGAACTGAATACAGCATCAGAATCTACTGTTGATATGATTTGTTTGGGAAATCCTCATTTCTCGTTGACAGAGTGTGCAGCGCTAGTGGAGGTTTGCAGGAATAAAAAAAAGCACGATGACGTAAGTGTCGTGGTAACACTTGGCAGATATGTACAACAACAAGCTGAGACCGCAGGATACATCGCAGCTATGGAGGCTTTTGGGGTTCAGACAATGAACGACACGTGCTGGTGCATGATCACCAAACCGGTTATACCGTCAGGTGCAGAAGCGTTGATGACCAACTCCGGGAAATATGCCCACTATGGGCCAGGGCTTGTAAAAAAGAGAATTCATTTCGGTTCGTTGAGAGAGTGCGTGGAAGCAGCGTGCACGGGTGAGCGTGTATTGACACTGCCAGGTTGGTTGGAGTAAAAGGTAGGCTATAACAGTGTCAATGCCAAAATATCAAAACTCCGTTATTTGCTCGTCTTACGTCGTGCTTTTTTAATTGCTCGCGATGGCGGACACACTTGCTGCATATAACCTGCTAGCGTGCCAGACAAGGTGTCTTTTCGCATCTCGTAGTATACAAATTGTCCTTCCCGGGCTTTATCAACGAGCTCTGCGTTCTCAAGAATTTTCAAGTGTTTTGAGATAGCAGGCTGGCTCATCTGGAATTTTTCAGCAATATCACCTGCCGATAGCGGAGATTCTGAGATATAGGCTAATATTTTTCTCCGAACTGTAGAGGACAGAGCCTCGAACACCTTATCTACATTTGACATAGTTGCTTAATTAACTAATTAGTTATATGATTAAATCAGAATTAATATTCTAAGTCAACGGAATTCGGTAATGTTGGAAACCAAGTTAATTTCGACAGAAAGAATGCGTGCCTTACCTGATACGGATAACCAGACCGGAGAAATTCTCTGGAATCCAACAAAGTCATTATTCTATTGTGGGATGTGTCTCATGGGTTTAGTTGCAGTACCCTTTGCTGGAATGGAGGACTGGATTGCGTTTGCACTACTCACCGGTGTAACTATCCTTGCTGGGCACTCGGTGGGAATGCATCGCCTGCTCATTCACCGATCTTTTCGTACATCACGGTATTTGGAATTTACTCTAGTATACCTCGGTGTTTTGGTGGGTATGGCCGGTCCGGTTGGAATGATTCGTCTTCATGACGCACGAGACTGGCACCAGAGACAGCTAACCTGTCCGCCTTATCCTTCTCACGCCACCAGCTTTTGGCAAGACGCGTGGTGGCAACTGCATTGTTCGTTTTATCTGGATAAACCGCCTGAGTTTGTATTGGAGAATTCAGTGGCTGATAGCAAATTCTATGAATGGCTGGAACGTACCTGGATGCTGCAGCAAATACCTATTGCGCTGGTTTTGTTTTATATCGGTGGCTGGACGCTGATGTGTATTGGTGTCGGTTTGAGAGTGTTTGTTTCATTGACCGGCCACTGGCTGGTCGGGCACTTTGCCCACAAACGCGGTCAGCAACGCTGGGTTATTGGGAGTCTCCCTGTGCAGGGGTACAACCTACCGTATCTGAGTTGGATCACATTTGGCGAGAATTGGCATGGAAATCATCACGCTTTCCCGGAATCTGCGCTTCTGGGTGTGGAAGCTAACCAAAGCGACCCTGGATATTGTTTTATTCGACTGCTCGAAAATCTTGGTTTAGTATGGAGTATTCAGTTGCCGGAGCACACTAAACAGCGTGAGGGACTGAGGTTGGTGAACTAGAAAGGCCGTGTATGATAGATCCAGATCAACCTGACTGAATTAACGAGTGGTAGTGAGCAGATATCTTGGAACTCTCGAATTAGAACTAAGTGTAATTACACTCCATGTGAAATCGAATAATCACACAATTTAAGTAAATTCTGGTTATATGGTTTCTGCGCCATCACAGTCGAACCTCTGAAAGGCATACGACATCGGATTTTCTGTGCAACTTAGTGATAAAAAGTTTTTTCATCTTCATTTTACGTCTTTTCGAGAGAATTGAATATATATCGGCAGATGCATTCGCCATTGAGGTATGAGTAAAAGAGATCGTTTTCCTGATTAAAATATTGATTGAGTGGGGAGGTTGCAAATCCTTCAGGCAAGTTCAGTGGCGTATTCAATCTTCTGTTGACGTAACCACGGAATTATCTATTGATGAGAAATGGGTTCATCGGTAAAAAATTTACATTATAAACAGAGCACTAGAGTCAAGTAGCGGATTTAACCAAGTTGACATCGCTTTAAAGGCACTGCTAGAGCATCAATGAACATTGTTGACGAGAAATGCTTCGACGGTTAAAGTTTTACGAAAGAGGGTTGAACGTTCTCACAGGACAATGCATCCAAGAATAACTGTTTTATATTTATGATCGATCGCTATCGGACCACATAGAACACCCAAAGATGTGATATCTCAATGAGTGAAATAGTTGCGACAGCAAAGACATTGGTACGAGCTTCACCGGAAGCGATCTATGATGCGTTTGTTCGCGCTGATCTGATGAGTAAATATTGGTTTACCAGAAGAGATCACAGGTTAGTTGAGGGAGAGACTGTTCATTGGTACGTGGGTCAATCAGAAGATGCATTCGCCATTGAGGTACGTGTAAAAGAACTTGTTTTCCCGAATAAAATAGTGATTGAATGGGGGGGCGGTAAATCCTTCACGCAGGTTCACTGGGATATACAATCTTCTAGTGATGGAATCTCGAAACTATCTATTGAAGAGAGTGGGTTCACTGGTACAAAAGATGAAATTGTAAGAAGAGCGCTTGACTCAACTGGCGGATTTAACCAAGTGGTCATTGCTTTGAAGGCACTGCTAGAACATCAATCGACAATTAACATTGTGGACGATCACCTATAACTCAATGCCCGCAGCATATACCCCAGAGCCGTTGAGGGCGCTCTGACGCGGCCTTAACAAGCCGGTGTAGTACGAAATTGTATAAGCTACGCATTTGTGGTGTCGATATCGTGTTGCCTTGCCGCAATGTAAGTGCGACTTGACATTGAACTAGTATCACTATCGGCAGAAATCTGCAACTAAACGAGAGGCGTTTGCTATGGACTTTAGCAAAGGTAAGTGGATCAATAAGCCAAATAGCTACCAGTTGACTCCTGAATCAGTTTCCATCACCACAGAGGCTGAAACCGATTTATGGCAACGGTCGTACTACGGCTTTAGGAACGACAATGCTCCAGCTCTACAAGTTTCGACAGATCAAAACTTTAGTTTTACCGCCAAAGTTTGCTTTGAATACCGGAATCGATTTGATCAGTGTGGGTTGCTGATCTATCTGGATAGTGAGAATTGGTTTAAAGCCTCCATAGAATATGAAAATGAGAGATACTCGCGCTTGGGTAGTGTGGTGACCAATTTGGGTTATTCCGATTGGGCGACCACGGATATAACGTTGCCCAATCACATTTGGTATCGGTTAAGTCGAAGAGGTGCAGATTTTTTGATTGAATCATCACTGGACAGTGAAGTATTCAATCAAATGCGTATCTTTCATCTCCATAGATTAGGCGAAACCACTGAAGAAATGGGGAAAAGTAATCCTCCAAAACCGACACAGAGCTCAGTAAGTTTCGGTGTTTACGCTTGTAGTCCGCTAGATTCTTCGTTCACGGCGGTATTTTCGAACTTGGAATTTGAACCGTGCAAATGGCTGGCTCATCCAGCTTAGCGTATGCAGCGATCATGGCAGTTTGTCTCTAGTGGCTAACAGTCTGGTGCGCCGATGGTATTGGATAGGTGCAACAAACAAGTTAAGGGATTGCTATAGCACGCACTTCACCACTCGGCGCATCATTCGCAATAACCGATGGCACGTCTTCGAGTGAAATCGTGCGTGTAACCAACGGGGCTACATCTATGGAGGCACTGGCGATCATTTGAGCTGCGCGTTCATGTGTAAAGGGATTCAAAAAACTGTAGTGCATTTGTATCTCTCGAAACAACAGATCAAACGGTTCTATAACTACCTGCTGCCCTTGTGGTAATACACCTAGCACCACAATTCGTCCACCCGTGTGAGTAAGCGATGGTGACATGCTGACTGTTTCGTCAACACCTGCACACTCGACCACAAGTTCGGCTCCCTGTGGCCAATGATCCAGTGCTTCGGCTTTAGACCCTGCTACCTGATGAGCGCCGAGTGAAAGACCGAGCTCTTGTTTTCTCGTACTTCTTGTTAATAACATGACTTGAGCACCGGCTGTTCTTGCGATCTGCACCGCCAGCAAACCTATAACTCCGCCGCCGATGATGATGACACGATCTCCGGCTTGTGGATTACCCATGTCCATACCGTGTAGTGTGCAGGCAAGTGGTTCGCAAAACGGACCGTATAGAGGGTCGAGATTTGCTGGAAGAACGTGTGCTTTATGTGCCGGGAAGGCACAAAATTCTGCAAAACCACCGTCTCTTGCGATGCCGGTTGCGATGTTATTGTCGCAAAGGTTGACTTTGCCTTTTCTGCATTGGCCACACGCACCACACCATGTGTTTGGGTCGCAGGTCACCCGTGTGCCGGGTTGCAAGTTGGAGTTACCGGCGTCGGTAACAATGCCTGAAAACTCGTGGCCGAGAGTGGTATTAGCTACGGAGGGAAACTCGCCATTATAAAGGTGTCTGTCGGTACCACAAATTCCGGCAGCTTCCACTTTTACAATAATATCCCCGTCCCCCCGAGTAGGTGCGTCAATGTCAATCGTTTGCACATTACCTGGTTTTATCAGTCGTGTCGCGCGCAAGGTGGTTAACTCCTATAGAGTACGGAAAAGCAAGACCAGTATGGGCAGAGGCTGTGACCACTCCATTTGCCGGTCCTTAAACGGCCGTAAAACCACCATCGACTGGTAAACAGACACCTGTGATCATAGCGGCTGCATCAGAGAGCA
This sequence comes from Gammaproteobacteria bacterium, assembly GCA_019634245.1. Next base: position 15,236 of record JAHQVR010000160.1, on the reverse strand, counting down.
AGAACACTATCGGTCCGGCACAGTCCTGTTCAGTAGCCCACTGATGGAGCGGCATAGCATCAAGCAGTGGTCCACCGATATCATCACGTCCCCAGTACCACTCTGACATCGGCGTCATAACCACGGTCGGATTAACAGCGTTGACTCTAATATTATATTTTCCAAGTTCCAATGCCGATACTCGCGTCATTGCATCGACCGCGCCCTTTGAGGAGGCGTATGAAACGTGACCCGCCAAGCCTATTAGAGATGCCTGACTTGATACGTTGACAATAGCGCCTCCCTTGGCCGATTTGATCATCGACTGTGAGGCGTACTTGGTAACCAGCAGAGTGCCTCTGGCGTTAATATCGATAACTTTGTCAAAAACGCTCATATCAGTATCCATTGGGGTTGCGATCTCTCCACCCCAACCACCGCAATTGACAACACCATAGAGTTCAAGACCTGAGAGTGCTGACTGGACTTCATCCTCCAACGTTAGGTCGAAGGACAAAGTTCTGCAGTTGGTCTCAGCGGCAATTTCTGTTAGGCGTTTCTGGTTTCTTCCCGCCGCAATAACATCTGCTCCTTCTGTCATCAATAGCTTAACCGTCGCAGCCCCGATCCCACCAGTTGCACCTGTTACCAGAATCGGGCGAGCGCTTAATCCAGTATCCATTTCGTTCTCGCACTTAGGGTAATTTGCAAACTACCTCGACCAAAGGTGCAATGCAACACCTAAAAAAACGAATTACAGGCAAAACAGTAGCAATTTTGCACTGGTCCGGTTAATCTCTTTAGTCGATAATATAAAAAAACATCGAAATACAAGCCCTAATAATTGGAGAAAAATCATGTCTGTACGTAAGACACTACTGGCGTCATTGCTCGGTACAGTTTCACTTGGCGGTACCGCGCATGCTCAGGAATTCAGTGGCGTGACTGTGAATGTACTCACCCGCCCAGGTTATGTTATTGCAGGGCCACTCATCGAACGTGGTAAAGATTTTGAAGAGATGACTGGCGCAAAAATTGTGGTTACAGAGGTACCCTTTGCAGAAATTTTCCCGAAAATACAAAATGACTGGGCGACCGGTACCAACTCGATTGACGTGGGAGTGTTCGCCGCTGGCTGGGGTGTGGAGCTGGACGCTGCAGGCCTACTCGAAGACCTCGATCCGTATATTGCCAAAGACGACAAAATTCAAATGGATGATATAGCACCGTACTTTCGCGAGTTTGGCCAAAAGGTGGGTGGCAAAACCAAGTTACTGATGGTCGATGGTGATTTTCAGATGGTGTACTACAGAACGGATATTCTTTCAGAAGCCGGTCTTGAACCGCCGAAGACCTGGGAAGACTACCTGGATGTCGCCTCGAAAATTCACGGTAAAGATATGAATGGCGACGGAGAAGCAGACTACGGTTCATGTATCTTTAAAAAGCGAAACGCACAGTCGTATTTCGCAATTCAAACCTTTGCAGCCCCTATCGTACAAACCCAGGGTACAGCGCAAGGGTTCCATTTTGATAATAAGACGATGCAGCCGCTAATCAACAATGCGGGTTGGAAGCGAGCCTTCGAGTTGTACAAAGCTACGGGCGAATACGGTCCACCTGAAGAGCTGAACATGGACATCGGTGATACGCGTGCGCTGTTCAAGGCAGGTCGCTGCGGTTTGATTGTTGAGTGGGGTGATCCGGGCACATTGCAGCTCGCAGACGATGCAACAGCGGTTAAAGGCAAACTCTACGCAGTTGCTGCCATTGGCTCAACTGAAGTTCTTGATCGGGAGTCTGGTGAATTGGTGCCTGTCACGGCCGAGTCTGCACCGCATTCGATTGACGGAATTAATTACGCCCCTTTTGCTGCCTTCGGCGGTTGGGCTGGTGCGGTCAACAAGGGTGCCGATGAAAAAACCAAAGCGGCCGCCTATGCGTTTCTCTCGCACATGAATCAGCCGGAGCAGTCTGGCGTCGACGTAACGATCGGTGAAACCGGTTATAATCCGTACAGGGTTTCTCAGCTGAAAAATATTGATCTCTGGGTTGATGCAGGAATGCCTAGAGAGTTGGCTGAAAACTACCTTGGTGCCATCAATGCTGCACTTGATAATCCCAATATGGCCTCTGACATGAAGATTCCTGGTGCGCAACAGTACACCGGTGTCGTGTTAGATACTGAACTAGCACGCTACCTGGCTAATGAGATCAGCGTAGAGGAAGCGTTGGAGAACATCGTAGAAGGTTGGGAAGAGATCACAGAAGACTTCGGTCGGGATGAGCAGGTAAGTGCTCAGGGCCTTGCGCTTGGGTCGTAATTGTCTGTAGCGACTGAATCAGCTATTTGGAACTGATCAGGGGCTATGCTTTCCTATAATCATGAGCGCCAGCCGGAGTCTGTTCTGGCTGGCGCATCCCGGCGCGATCGTTTTGGCGAGTGGGTGGATCGGCATTGCGGTACTTTCTTTATCGCACCGGCCGTGACGCTAATTTTAATCTTTGCTATCTTTCCTACCATTTATTCGTTGTTCTTTGCCGTTAGTCGGGTGAGGTTTACTCCCGACGGTTTGAAGTTCCGGTATGTTGGGTTTCGCAATTTTTCCAAACAGTTTTTCGGTAGCTCCGAGGTGCATTTCCTTGGTCGCACTGAACCGGTTCATATCGTCGGTATGCTGGTGTTCGCGATCGTCGTCATTGCGATTGTTTGGTGGTGGTTTCGGTCATTTGGCAAAGCCACTTGGGTCGGTATGATCGGACGCACGATCTCTGCGGCCATGGGGATTTTTCTTAGTTGGATATTGTGTGCATCGCTGTTGTCCGGCAATGCCATAGGTACACTGTATACCACACTTTTTTATGTGATCGTTGGTTGCACACTGCAGTTTGTAATTGGAACCGGGTTAGCCTTTCTGTGTTCCCAGCCTATTAAGGGTAAGAACTTTTTTAGAGTGGTTTTCTTTATTCCACTCATGATTACACCATTGGGTATTGGCTATGCCATGCGGATGTTAGCTGATGTGACTAAAGGCCCCATTCAGCCTCTGCTGGGTGTGTTTGGACTTGAAAACTGGGTGTGGTCTGTTGATGCGTGGTCAGCACGATTTGTCATGATGATTGGCGATTCGTGGCAATGGATTCCCTTTATTTTTATATGCATGCTGGCAGCGCTAGAGAATATTCCGCGTGATCATGTAGAGGCAGCGCAGGTCGACGGTGCTTCTAGCTTTCAGATTTTTCGCGAGATAACTTGGCCGCAAATAGTGCCTGTTGCTGTGACGGTGTTACTCATCCGAATGATAGAAGCGTTTAAGATTGTCGATTTGCCCAACATTATGACCGGTGGAGGTCCGGGCTCAGCAACCGAATCGATGACACTGAATTCCATGTATATTTGGCGCGCTAATGATCTGGGATCTTCGGCGGCAATAGCGTATTTATTACTGATACTGACGGTGGTGGTCTGTGCATCGTTTTTTAACTATGTGGTTCTGGGTCGAATCAGAAGGCCCAGCCGATGAGTGATGCCAGTTATCGGTTTGAGGCGGCACGTAAAACGTTAGTGCAACGGTTGTTTGAAGCGCCAGCGGTGGGGAAGATGTCACCGGCTGCGAAGTTCATTGCCTACTCACTGCTGATCCTCTGGACCATCATTGTATTGTTTCCCATATATTGGGTCATAATTACGTCCTTCAAAGACCAAGCGGCCGTGAATCAAGGGCCGTTCTATATCCCGTTCTTAGATTTTCAGCCCACGCTCGATGCATGGCGGGTGCAGTTCACTGAAGATCCGCATTGCAACATTGCCTCAATCGGGCGTCAATTCGGTTTATTGGCTTACAACAGTGTGGCGTTTGTACTCTCGCCATTGGTGACTATTTCACCCATGGAGCCACAGATATGTAAAATCTATTTGGCCTTCACCAATTCAGTCGTGATCAGTATTTTTGCCACAGCGCTTTGTGTGCTGGTTGGGTCGATGGCAGCTTACGCCTTGGCTCGCATCCAGTACTCACCAAAGTTCGGCAATATCATGATGTTCGTACTGTTGATTATTGCCGTTATTCTGGCCACTAGCTACTACAAAATTCCGTGGTGGGTTTCCTCCAGCGTAGCCTTAGCACTGTTCTTTTTTCTGGTGCGCGCGTTTGGGCGCCACTTTAAAATGAAGCTTGGCAATGGGGACATACTGTTCTGGATTATTTCGCAGAGAATCTTGCCACCTATTGTCGTGGTGATACCTATTTATGTGATGTTTCAGGCTGTGAAACTGCTCGACACGCATATAGCGTTGATCCTGCTTTATGCGGTAGCAAATATGCCGATCGTCGTATGGTTGATGCATGACTTTTTTGCCAGTCTTCCGATTGAACTGGAGGAATCTGCGCAGCTTGACGGTGCCACACGTATCGGTATTTTTAGGGAGATTGTACTGCCGCTAACTCGCCCGGGTCTGGCTGCCACCACACTTCTAATACTCGTTCTAACTTGGAATGAATACCTCTTTGCAGTCTTTTTAGCGACGGTTAAAGTCCAAACTATGCCGATCATGGTGGCGGCTAAGAATACTGGAGAGAAAGGCATATTTTGGTGGGAGATGTGTGCGCTGATTGTAGTGATGATCATTCCGGTCATCGTAATGGCGATATTACTCACGCGGTTCATTTCTAAAGGCGTGTTATCTGGCGCGATAAAGGGTTAACCTGTGGCAGGCGATTTGCAAAAAACATCGGTTCGATTTGAGAATATAGAAAAGAGCTTTGGTTCGGTTCAAGTGCTAAGAGACTTCGATCTCGAAGTGGAACCGGGAGAGTTCGTGGTGCTGCTCGGCGCATCGGGATCTGGAAAAACAACTGCTCTTAGAATTCTCTCTGGTTTGGAGACACCAACAGCCGGGCGTGTATATATCGAAGACCAGGATGTCACGGAAATCTTGCCTAAATACCGCAATATCTCAATGGTCTTCCAATCGTATGCGCTGTATCCACATAAAACGGTTGCTGAAAACATCGGATTTCCGCTCAAGGTGCGCAAAGTCTCAAAGCAGGAGATGGACTCGGCTATCGTAGAAGCCGCTAGCCAGGTGCAACTCGACGGATTATTGGATCGCTTCCCGCGAGAACTGTCTGGCGGTCAGCGACAGCGTGTCGCATTGGCCCGAGCTATTATTCGCAGGCCATCGGTGTTTCTGATGGACGAGCCGCTGTCGAATCTCGATGCTAAGTTACGCGGGCACATGCGAGCTGAGCTTAAGCACATGCAGCAATCCATGGGTATCACAACTATTTATGTAACTCACGACCAGATTGAAGCCATGACTTTGGCGCATCGGGTTGCCATTCTCGAGAAAGGAGTTTTGCAACAACTGGCTACACCGGCTCAGATCTACAATGACCCGGCGAACCTCTTTGTTGCGCAGTTCATCGGGTCGCCACCGATGAACGTCGTCCACGGTTCTCTGAGGGGCAACGAGTTTTACACACAAGGTGTTGCCATTAAGACGCAGGTTCAGGATCATGTCGAGAAGGCCGTTGTCGGTATCCGTCCCGAAGATTGCGCTGTAGCGCCACCATCACAAGGTACTCTTACAGGAAAAATCTACACTAACGAACTGATCGGCGATCACACACTGGTCACAGTGGATTGGGGTGGTGATCAAATATCGATTAAAGCCCCTAAAGACTTTACAGGGTTGCAGGGTGATGATGTCGGAATAATTCTCCCCAGTGATCAACTGTTTGTGTTTGATGAGAGCACTGGCGCTCGAATCAGGTAGGCACTTACATTCTCTAAGGGCGCTTGGTCTTGAGGATTTTCAATGCTTCACGGGTAGTCGAGGAATCCTTTTGATTAGTTGCCACCACAGCCGGCCCGGTTGCCGGCGTGGTCTGATTCTGTAGTCGGTGACACGCCGTTCCGTAGAAGGTCGCTGTCAGATCCCGCTAAGCAGTCTGTTTTTGCTGCGTCTAACATTACTGCTACCATTTATTGAGTAAATACTGAGCGTTGCAGTGGTACGAATTTACGGTCGCTCCTAACAGCTTCAGTTCATTTCTCAAATTCTGCAGTATGTTTCTGCCTGTTGGCAAGATCAACACTTCCGCTTAATTAAATCCTCACTGCTGTTGTTGTTGGATATCTTAATTCCCTTAACAGTTCGGTCGCATCAAGCTTGTCGATCTAATCGTTGGTTGTCCAACGCGGTTTCCAGGTTCACTCTGGCAGATCCGGTAACGCAGGATGAAGGCTAAACAGCAAACCTCCTCACCCCCAGTCTTTGGTTGGTTGTATCGAGTCACAACACTACACGATACGGTTAACCCTTAAAAACACCTAGTCGGTTGTGCGATAAGCGTTTTGACTGTGCCACGTTTCGATTGAAGATCAGCTCCTTGAGGTTCGTAACCACCGTTGCTTCGACGACTTAAGTTTTACCAAACTAATTCAAACGTTGGCAAGCCATTTTTCATCATAAAATTTTTACTAGCTAATTTTCTCTAGCCGTTGGCATTAATGCTGCTAAGCGGCGATTATTTTCGCTAATTCAAGCACATACCGTTCGGTCTCTCGGGTCGTTCGGTTGTGTTAAGGTGTTGTGAAATAAAAAAAAATTTATTTTTGATTGATGCTATTGACATGAAACATATGGTGTGAATGTCGGTTCCACTAGTCGCTGTCGTTCGCGAGGTAGATGAGAATTAGTGACATTATATTCTTTAGTTTGCGAAAAACTCTACTGGCGTTAAGCAGAGATTGAGGATATTGATGAACATAACAACTGATCTAAAAGGGTCGACACCGGAAGAGCGGTTGGATGAACTTAATTTAAAGATGCCGCCAGTGCCTGAGGCTGTTGCTGACTACGTTACTCATACCCAAATAGGAAGTGTAATATACACCTCAGGTATGCTGCCGTGGATTGGCGGTGATCTAAAATATACCGGTAAGATGGGTGCAGATTTAACAGTCGAGCAGGGTTATGAGGCGTTTCAACTGTCTGCGTTGAACGGTCTTTCCCTGCTGAAATCAATTGTCGGTGATCTTTCAAACATTAAAAGAATTCATCGGCTCGAAGGTACGGGTGGCGCAACACCAGACTTTGTCGAGATGCCCATTGCTTTGAATGGTGCCTCCCACCTGGTAAATGCTGTGTTTGCAGAAAAAGGGGCGCATACGCGAATGATTTATTCCAACCCGTCGATGCCGATTAACTGTGCAACATTGTTGGTATTTTGGGCGGAGGTTGAATGATGAGTAGATCAGAAAACTGGAGTCACGAATTTGTTGAATTAGCGGAAAACGGAAGAGTGGGGTCTGAATTAGTATCAGAAACCGAGCGAGTCAGAGTCTGGCATATCCATTCAAAACCCGGTGATCGTCTCAAAGTGCACACGCATGTACTCGACTATTTCTGGACGGTTCACAGCTCGGGAAAGGCTCGTAACTACTTATCGGATGGAACGTATGTCGACGTTGAGTACGTACCGGGGGATACCAAACATTTCACCTTTGCTGAGGGCGAGCGCATGACTCATAGCATTGAGAATATTGGTTTAACTGATTTGATCTTTACGACTGTTGAGTTTAAAGATTCGGCCAATATGCCACTGAAGTTATAATAATTCTTAGATGATCAGTGAATATTCACCAAATTTATTACCGACAGCATTCTTGGCCAAAACAAAACAGATGTCAGTGAATGTGTGACGAAGAGTAAGTTGTAATCAGATAGTTCATCCAGGGTGATGCGACTTACCCGCCAGCTTATTTTTCCGTCTGAGCGTAGCTACCTATCTGCGGTAGCTTGCAGATATCCCTTCTTCGAGTAAAGTTTCTGAATCAAATTTAAATACTATTCACCGGATCATGGTGGCCTGATCCCAGTTTTCGTATTCGGGGGACCCTTCAGATCGTATTTCGCCACTGTACCCGTACTCAACCATCGCACACATTGTACTATCTGCCTCAGCGTATATGACCGAGTAACTCTCTGGTAGATCAGACGCGGAGAGTAACCGCTCCGCAGAGAAGTCGGGCCATCCCGCGTGGTTGGTTCCACGGGGTGCTGAAAACGATACACCTGCAATATTTCCGGATAAAGGTAAATGGCAGTGCCCATGGAAAAGGTGTGCAATTTTATCTTTGTGCGGCGCAATGGTCTGCTTGAAGCGCTGCGAATCAAGCAACATAATCTGATCCATCGGTTTAATTCGAGTTGCCACCGGGTTGTGATGCATAAAAACCCAGATTGGTCCTGGTAGATCGGTTAATTGCTTAGCTAACCAATCTGCTCTCAAGTCACAGAAATGCCCAGCGTGTGTAGCCTCACCCCAAGTATCAAGCGTTATGGCATTACCAGCAGACAACTTGATCACATGTTGGACAAACCCGTCCTCACCCTCCCATTCCGGGAATGAATTTAGAAACGTTTTTCTATCATCGTGATTTCCAATGCACAGATGCACAGGCATTTTAATATCAGCAATAATCATCTTTAAACGTTCATAGTCGTCTGTTTCTCCCCAATCAGACAAATCGCCGGTAAGAAACAATCCTTCAGCATCGCTATGGAAATCCATGGCATGGGATAGCGCTCGCTTGAAATTCTCATTGGGGTCGCGGCCACCGATAGTCTTTCCTGGGGGGGTGAGATGGATGTCTGTCATCTGTAATAGTTTCATCTATACCTGCTCAACTGTGGTGACGTAAAGGAGATTCACCCGCGGCTGTTATCGCCGCGGGTGACAATCGAGAGTGCTTACTGTGTCAGTAGCTCCTGAACTTCTTCGGCGAGTTCTGCCTGAAGCTCTTCCATGTCGTCATACTCTCCCGTCACGATGCCTTCAATACCATCGTAAATAACCTGCGTGGCAGCAAGACCATTGTCGCCAGGATAAGCCTGCCATTCACGTAAAAGAGGTAATTGCCTGACGGCTGTTGCTTTAGCTGGATTCTGCTGATAGAAATCTTTCAGAATGATTTCATTGGCAGCCTGGTTCGGTGGCATGTAACCAGTAGTACGAGCGACATCGGCAGCACCTTCGCCGGACGTAATAAACTTCAGCCATTTCCACGCCGCTTCCAGTTCTTCAGGGTTCTCTGAAGTTGACACCATCATGGCGGAGTTGCCTCCGGCTGGCAGTCCCAGTGGACTGCCATCATCAAGTCCCGGGTACTCATTTGTGACGAGTGTAAAATCTCCCATCGCCCGCTCAACGGCTCCTACAGCAGAAGTTGACCAATACATCATGCCGATCTCTCCGGCAGAGAAAGACGCTAGTGCGGCTTTCCATTCCAGGTTTTGCATATCGCAACCTCGAAACAGATTTTTCATGGTATTCAGAGCGGTCAGACCTGAAGGCTCGTCGAGTCTGAAATCTGCACCGTTGACTGTCGGCTCATCCTGACTCCACATCAGTGCCTGAAGAAACCAGTTGCCCGTAATATTCCATCCCCAAAACATCGGGTTTGCGACACCGGCATCGCGAAGTTTTCCACAGGCTTCGATGACCTCTGGCCAGCTCGTGGGCAGGTTGTCCGCGTTGTAACCGGCCTTAGCCATGACTTCCATGTTGTAGTAACCCACTGGTAACGAAATTGAAAAAGGCAGGCCATGAACTTCCCCGGCAAAAGTACCGAGATCCAGCATGGCTTTGTGATACCCATCCTTGGCGAAATCTGATTCCTTGGCGATCCAGGGTTCTAGAGATTTTGCAATGCCCTTTTCAACCAGTATGGCCTGGCGATTGAGACCCTGCATGGTGACGTCGGGGAGGGTTCCGGCTACCGCCTCGCGTAAGATGGTGTTGGTTCCGTCCTCGTAACTTTCATAAGTAGCACGCATTTTGACTTCGATGTCCGGGTGCTGTTCGTAGAACTTTGGCAGTATTTTTTCATACGTTACGTCAAACAGGTGACTGTACGGGTACGCAAACTCCACTATGATTTTATCGCTGGCGAAGGCAGAACCCGCCAATACACTGGTTGCCAATACGGCTAGAAGCTTTTTCATGCTATTTTCCTGTTGCTGGGAGCCTGACGGTTTGTCGATTGGCAGGCTCCTGGTGTTCCCGATTGCACTTTTACAAGTTCATTCGGGGGTTAATGAGGCGGCTTCTGCCGCCTCGTTTTATAAAACTCAATATTTGATCTATTTCATTCCAGATAGCGTTATGCCCTCAATAAATCGACGTTGTGCCATTAAAAATGCTGCAATCAACGGTGAGACGATCACACAGGCCGTGGCCATCATGGGACCAAAATTATCGCCATCAGCATCACCTTTGAATTCTCTCAATCCGAGAGGCGGTGTAAATAAATCTCGGTTTCCGGTGATAACAATGCGAGGCCAGAAATAGTCATTCCAATGAGCCACCACACTGAAAATGCCGAACGCGAGTAATGCCGGCACTGCGGTAGGCAGCATTACCTTCCAGACAATGCTGAATTCACTCATACCGTCCATGCGAGCGGCGTCAACCAGGTCGTCGGGTACGGTGCTAAAAAACTGCCGCATCAGAAAGATGCCGAATACCGAGATAGTCCAGGGAATAATGAGAGCGGCGTAAGTGTTGGTAAGTCCCAGTTTCGCCAGCCCTATGTAAAGTGGCAGTGCAATCGCATGGACAGGAATTAACAGACAAAATAACACCAGCCCGAATACCGCATTACGACCCCAAAAACGCAACTTTGCCAGTGCATAAGCACAGGGCAGCGCGACGACTACCTGGATAAAAAATATCGAGAGTGTTACGACCAATCCGTTGAACAAATACCGAAGCAACGGTGCCTTTTCAAAGGCAGTTGTGTAGTTGTAGATTGCCGGTCTGACCATGCAATCACTGGCTGCGTTACCCAGCTTGATGCAGTAGTCATCCCGGAAAAGCTCCTGGGCACCGAAAAACCCCCCGGTGTTCTGCATGATTTCATGCGGGGCTTTAAACGAATAGCTGATCATCACGTAAAACGGCAACAAAACCACAACCGCACCGATAATTAGCACGAGATGTTTCATGGTTTCTGTGGATGAGAACCGGTGGGGTATCGCATAATTATTCGTCATGCGTAGTGGGTCCTTCGGTCAACCAGCCAGCGCTGGATCACCGTTAGCAACATGACAAAAGCGAGGAATACAACGGTGATTGCAGCTCCAATCCCCATCAGATTTTGCTGAATGGCTTTTTCGTAGATGGCAAACATCATGACGTAAACTGATTTGGATGGACCGCCGCCTTGCGGATAAAAGGCCTCAACTGTATCGAACACTTGAAAACTACGAATAAAACTGATCGTGACAACAAACACTGTCGTCGGACCGAGCAGGGGCCAAGTGACCAGCCTGAAGCGCTGCCAGGCGGATTTGGCTCCATCCATTTCTGCGGCGTGGTAGAGTTCTCGCGGTATCGAAGTGAGCCCCGCGAGATACAACACCATATTAAAACCAAACCCCTGCCAGATACCGATAAAGGCGACCGTCCAAATTGCGTAGGCCCGATCAGTGAGCCAAAGCGGAAACGTTTTCTCGCACCCTTGCTGATACCAGGCCCAGTGTTCCAGCCAAGTACCACATCCTCTTTCCAGCGTAGAATTGACAATTCCAATCGTCGGGTGCAGTGCGAACTCCCAAACGATAGCCATGGCAATGAGTGCAGCCATGACGGGTAAAAAGTAAATGGTTTTGTACAGATCGCCAAAACGCGTTAGTGAATTGATCAGCAAGGCGGCACCGAGGCCGAGCGCTACAGTAATTGGCACTACTGTAAACACGTAACGAAAGGTAGCGCCGAACATCTTTTCGTACGTTGAACGCGTGAATATTTTTTCGTAGTTGGACAATCCGACGAATTGAGCTCCGCTATTGCCCAGCGAGTAGTTGGTGAAACTCAAGAAAAGAGCCATTACTACCGGCAACAGTAGTATGACGATCATCAGCATCAGGGCCGGTCCGGTTAACCACCAATGGACGTTACGCTGCTGTATCAACGGGACTCCACCTGTGGACTGTCTGAATTATTTTTTGTCCGAACGAGCCCCGGATTGCCGTTCAGTCGAGGCGAGTGGAGGTCTGGTATCAGATGAACACGATCACCCAGTTCGTTAAAGGCGAGTAACTTTTCCAGTTCGAGCTGCAAACAGACCTGATCGTTGACTTTCTCCGTTGTCCCAGCCGGTGCACGCAGTACCACACGTTCATTGGTTTCGTGCAAAGTAGTGTGCAGAAAAACTTCAGATCCCAGGTTCTCTCTGTGAGTGACGACAGCATGTACACCAGTCTCGCTCAGAGTCACATTTTCCGGTCTGCAACCGAACTGTATCGAATGGGCAGCTGTATTCGCCTGACCAATAGGCATGCCAAGCAGCGACAATTTGCCAGCTTCGTCGATCTGACCGTTCAGGATATTGATGGGTGGCGAACCGATAAACTTCGCAACTTCAATATTCAGCGGGTTGTTGTAAATCTCATCTGGTGGTCCGTACTGAAGTATCCTTCCCCGGTCCATCATCGCCATACGATCGGACATGGTGAGCGCTTCTGACTGATCGTGAGTAACATATATGAAAGTGGTTCCCAAACGACGGTGCAGTTCACTTAACTCTGCCCGCATATGAACACGAAGCGCTGCATCGAGGTTAGACAGTGGCTCATCCATTAAAAATGCCACGGGTTTTCTGACCAATGCGCGACCCAAAGCTGCCCGCTGGCGCTGTCCGCCGGAGAGCTGACCCGGCTTGCGATCTAGAAGGTGAGAGATTTTCAGCACCTCAGCTGCATTATTCACTTGACGGTACAGCTCTTTAATAGCCTTGCGGTGAAAGAAGGTGCCAAGTAACGGTACTTGAGCATGCCACGGCAAATCGCGAAGACGAAGAGGTGTGACCATGTTTTCTGCCACTGTCAAATGCGGGTATAACGCGTAAGATTGAAATACCATCGCCAGATTTCGCTCAGCCGGTCTGACTTGCGTCATATCTTTGCCCGACACACATACCTGCCCAGCGTCAGGGCTTTCAAGCCCGGCAAGAATTCTTAACAGAGTCGATTTGCCACACCCCGAAGCGCCGACGAGAGTGACAAACTCACCCGGATCAACTGAGATATCAACCCCATCAAGTACCAGATTGGTGCCAAATGATTTCTCTATTCCAACGAGTGAAATGCTCACCGTTCATGCCCGTACCGAGTGGTAGAGCGAATGTAACCGAGTCAAATTACAACTAGATGACCGTGCCCAAAATTATTGATCCAATGCACCTGCGCATTGTCTTTCAGCCTCATTGAAGCAATACGGAACGGATACCTATTCGTGTGCTTTGTTATGTGTTGTTACTCTGATTACTTAATAGAGAAGGAATAGAGAAGGTTAAGTTGAGCTTGCGTCGGTGAGTTTTCTTCTACAGTTTTTGTTGGTTTTGCGTGGGCGATGGAATCTATCGTTGGCAACTGTTACATACATCGTTCACCCACTTAAATACAAGCGTTGTGAGAGTTAGTAGTTACGATTGCTTAAGTCTTCTATGCATGAGAAATATCTCATACGTTCGTGAAGTTTCGCAAACTACCGGTGTCATGGAGTAGGCGTAAAGTCCGAATTGCACTGTCAAGAGTGTCTCTGTTCCCACTGCTCTTCAGAAAATACTTTAACTGTTTGCGCTGAATTTTAGAAACACAACCATTATACATTCACTAGTGAACGGCATAGAGGATTGGTTAGCCTATAGTTACTCTGTAATATTACACATGACTTGAGAATTAGGTGAGACGATTTGTCTCAAATATTACAAAATTATGAAAATGAATTCTCGTAATCTATTTGAAGACGTATACACCTACGATAAACTTCCTCCAACGCTAATAATAAACATATCTTATACGGCTAAATGTCATGAACTTTAGGCCACTTGAGCTTCTGCCCTTCATAATTCTGTTCGGTTGTTTCGGTAACGCAATCAGTGGTGATACCTCAACTGAAGACAGTGTGTCATCCGCGAGTGACGCATTAACTGGGGATATTGATGCAGGAGAGGAGAGATACAACCAGTCTTGCAATAACTGTCATGGCGCTGCTGGTAAAGGGGTAGCGAGTTATCCAAAAATATCTGGTAAAGATATTTCATACACCATAGAAAAATTGGAAACCTATAGAGATGGAATTAAGATCGGACCCAATTCATCTTTAATGATTATGATGGCAAAGCCATTGACAGACGAAGAAATCCTGAATTTATCAGCATATTTAGAGGTTGCAGCGAACTGATGTAACACGTTAATCACACTGGAGGAAGGGAAATGTTTGAATATGGAAAAACCGTAACTGCGCTCTTTGCGTCAACGATCGCATTTGCGGGAATAGCTTCTAATGTATACGCCGATGGTCATGGTAAGGGTATGAATGTACCGTTCATTGAAACAACAGAATTCATGACCGGGCTGGAGAATCCATGGGATATGTCGTTTTTGCCCGACGGAACCATGTTCTTCACAGAAAAGTGTAAGGGCCTTTCTGTGCGAGATCCTTCTGGCGCGGTAAACGCACTCTACGGGGCTAAGGACACCAGCGGCTTTGCTGATATGGGGGATGATCTTTTCTGCGATGGACAAGCGGGTGTGTTGGGTGTGGTTGCCGATTCGAACTTTGCGGAAAATCGCACGGTGTACTTGTATTCTTCATCCACGAAGTATTATGGAGATGGTTGTAAAACCAACTTTGAAAAGTGCGACGGTAATATTGTAATGAAATTTAAGGTGAGTGATGACCTTAAGAGTGTTTCAGATAGAACCGACATCGTCACCGATATTCAATATAAACCGTTTGAATCAGATCAACCGTTTGGAGGGCCTGGTGCTCACAATGGCGGTAGGCTGCGCATTGGGCCAGATGGCTACTTGTGGGTAACAGGTGGTGATCGTCATAGGGGAATCTGTCCGCAGGACGGACAATTACTGTGCGGGAAAATCCTCAGAATTGACGGGGACGGTAACGCACATCCTGACAACAATCCGCCTGAAGGCTATGACAAACGTATTTACACCTACGGACATAGGAATGTGCAAGGTATAGATTTTCGTCCGAGTGATGGTAGGGCGTTTACAGCAGAACACGGACCATGGCACAGCGATGAAATCACGGCTTTGGTTAACGGTGGCAATGCCGGATGGGATCCAGCGGAGTTGACCGGTGGTAGAGGTGAATGTCCTGATAAGTACTGCGGCTACGAACCTAATCAAATGGATGCAATGGATCCTGCTATACGTG
>JAHQVR010000159.1 GCA_019634245.1 Gammaproteobacteria bacterium | reverse complement strand
AATAAGCAGGTAAATTCGCGGGTGAGTGGCAGCCATAGTCAGTTCATCAAAGCGATTGAAGGGCACTTGCGATATGAGGACGAAATCAATTCAGTAGTCACGATATCTAGACTGAATCTAAGATAGTTTCTTTACATCACTGACTTTAGATAAAGTCATATTAAAAATCAGTGACGTGTTCATGACGATGTGATGACAGTGGTTCGTCATTAATCAGGTGTGTTAAGCAGTGCTGTGTTTTAACTCTGCCGTCACGTTATTGATTTAGTTTTGCGGTCGACTGCCTTACCTCGTCGTGGAAAAACATCGCATGAATGGCTCTGAATTAGCCGAAGAATTAAAGCGTCCTAGCAATTTCGATGCATCGAGTTTGAGTTTTGCAGCTGACCTGTCACCGTTAGCTCGTTTTGCGGTTTCAGGGCTTGAGCACTTTACGGGTAAATCGAGTCTTAAGAAACGCTACAAACGGTTTATGGAAACGAATCAGAGTCGTAATGACTTTTGGGATGACGTTGTAGCTGCGCTGGAACTCGATTTATCAAAGCTGAGTGGATTGGAGGCTCAGGTTCCAGATTCGGGCCCGCTTATAGTCGTTGCCAATCATCCATTTGGATTGATAGATGGCGCTGCCATTTGCTGGCTGTTGTCTCGGCGCCGTGATGACTTCAAGGTCGTGCTTTGGGATGTATTTGATCAGCAACATCATGGTCGTGATTATTTTTTACCGCTTGACCTGGCTGAAGATTGTCGAACAGCGAGGCGCCAGAACCTAAACATTAGGCGGCAATGTATCGACTACTTACAGGCCGGGCATAGTGTGGTGCTGTTTCCTAGCGGCTCCGCTGAACGGGCCCCCGGATTTTTTTCCCAGCCCGAAGAACTACCCTGGCAGCCATTTCTATCAAAGATATTTCATGCTAGTGATGCCCCCGTGCTTCCGATCTTTGTTCATGGCCACAACTCAAACCTGTTTCATATTGGTAGCAACATGTCCGAGGTGTTGCGACGAGCGCTTTTTCTCCATGAAATAAAACGGGGAATTGGAAGTCGGGTTGACTTGACGATGGGAGACCTTGTTCAACCGGCGCAGTTGAAGCTGTGGCACAACGAGGGTCGGCTAGTTGAAAGTTTGCGGGAGCTCACGTTAAACCTTCGAAACTGCCCCAGTTCGCTGGTGATGACCTCCGGAAACTAGGCGGTCATAGCCTCGTTCACCATGCTTAGCCGTGCTAGCCGCTCAATGCGATGGCGTGAGCCGTTCATCAGCTTCAAGCGCTCTGAAAACACATCTATAAAGATGTCGATATGATCGGCCAATCTGTCTGGGCGTTTGGTCGTACACCAGGTGCGACGGTTTAATCGATTCACCTTTGCTCGAATAGTGGCAAAGCTGTGATTGATCGAAAAGAGGTTGTCGAAACGCGTTTTCTTCAGCTCACCCTGTCCGACAATAGCGCCTCGGTCACTGATGAATACACGATGCTCTGCCTGAGGGAAATAGCGCTTGATCAGCCTTGCGTAATGCTGGTGTCCATCGGTTTTAAAGCACGCATCAGGTGGTAGACATTGTTGAAGTTCCTCAAACAGCTTTTGCCTCGAATTGACGCTGTGATCGGCGCGTTTTCCGTACTTTTTGCGGGCAATTTTCGCTAAATGGCCAAATGCTGGAATAGAGGCAACACGAAAGCCAAGAGGCAAACGTTCTCCATCGATTACTGCAAAGGGCACGGTTAGAGGCTTACATTTAGTGTGTTCAAAGGTAATCAGATCATCGAACTGCACTGTGGTTATTGGTCCCTTTTCGCTTAAATAGGATTGCAGAAAATGCCTGTTTTTCTCTCGCGACAGAGCCGCTTGCCAGACAAGCCGAGCCGCTACGGTTTTGATGTTGACGCCCACCAACTCAGCGATGTCTTTCGGACAGAGATTACTGGCAAAGCAGAAGCGAACGGTTGAATTAATGCGCCGTTTCTTTTGTCGGTAAGTGGGTTTTGATGTTGCTGATGAGAAGCGCTTAAAGCAGCTTTTGCATTTGTAGCGTTGAACGGTTTTGGCATCATCGGCACGAAAAAATGTTCCGTCACGCACAATGGCTTTTTTGGTGGCCGCGCAGCGCGGGCAACGTGTGTTCACATCCATGTGAAACTCTCGATTTAGTGTTGAAACATCAGCATATCAAAAAAGATCATCACCAGCATACTGGGGCAGTTTAAATTTGCTTACCACGTGATTTTGAATTGGATTTAAACGGTGCCATAACCACATTGGCAAGGAACTTTGGTACCACAATATAGACAGCGAAAATAACAATGAAATACCACTTAAGGTAAACCAGCTCCCAGTACTTGTCGTTCAGGGTGAAGTAGGAGCCAATCATGCCAACCACCAAATACACTACACCCGCCAACATGGCTGCAACCATTGCACCGCCAACAATGTTCCAGAAAAAATCTGAGAATCCACCATCTCGACTTGAAGCAGGTTTGTTCCGTGCGGACATAAGGTCGAATCCAATAACTCTGTTCGCACTTAGCGCCTGCCAAAATTGTCATCTTTAAACACAGTGAATGAAAACGTTAAAACCGACACATATCACTGCAACTATTGCCGATGTACCTCATCCAAACGCACCAAACAAACGTGTTCTATAGAATCCTCGCAGTTACGCAAGCAAACTGTACTAATTTGAACTTTCCCGGGTTACCCGGCACTAATTTGTTATTCTTATTATGGTTGCCCTGAATTCACCGTATTGGAGCTAAATAATGAACTGGGTAAAATCGATATTTGTGGTGTTGTTTTTCAGCATTGCGTCAGTACAGGCCGTGTGGGCCGCAGAACCAATCAATACACTAGAGCGCTCAGGCGTGTTCGGATACAAGCCGTCAGGTGTCGCCATTCGCGGGTTCGATACCGTTGCCTACTTCACTGAAAGTAAAGCGGTTAAAGGTGATGCTTCAATTTCCACACAATGGAACGGGGCCACATGGCATTTTTCGAAGCAAGAACACCTTGATTTATTCGAAGCTGACCCAGAGAAGTACGCACCACAGTACGGTGGCTATTGTGCCTACGGTGTTGCTGTCGATAGCCTCGTCAAAATTGAGGGCGATTTGTGGGATATTGTCGATGACAAGCTGTATTTAAACTTCAATAAAAAACTGCAAAAGAAATGGCGGGGTTCGATACCTTCGTACATTCAGCTAGCCGACTCCAAATTTGACAATTTGCTAAAAACTGAACCTTGAGCCACACTCTGACCCGTGTTGATATTACGCGGGTTAAACAGAGAAAATGAGTGACACCACCATATCCCGGCTTGGGACGGAGCTTTTCGTTGTTCCACTCAAAGAAGTGCTCACCGATGCGAAACACGGTGACCACACCTGCTTTGAACTCGTAACAGTCACGCTGGAACTGTCTAATGGCCTGAAGGGCACGGGCTATACCTATACCGGGGGCAAAGGTGGCCGCGCGATTATGGCTATGATCGAGCACGATCTCGCCCCCATTATTGTTGGTAAAAGTCCTGACGATATCGACGCCCTTTACGATTCCATGCAATGGCACATCCATTACGTGGGACGGGGTGGCATTGCCTCTTTTGCGATCTCCGCTATTGATATTGCTCTGTGGGATTTGCGCGGCTTGTCCAGTGGGCAATCTCTGGCTGCAATGGCAGGTGGCACGGATAACTCAACCAAAGCCTACTGTGGTGGCATTGATCTGAACTTCTCACTTGAAAAACTGCTTGGTAATATTGAATCTTATCTGCAACGCGGTTTTAACGGTGTCAAGATAAAAGTAGGGCAACCCGAATTAAGCGATGACATTGCCAGAGCGAAGGCTGTGCGAGACCTCATCGGGACTGACATTGTGTTTATGGTCGATGCGAATTACAGCATGTGCGTGGACCAGGCTATCGAGGCGGCGCGAGCGTTCTCTGAATTCGATGTGTATTGGTTTGAAGAACCCACCATTCCTGATAATTACCTTGGGTACGCGCAAATTGCCGATGCCACCGGCATGCCGCTGGCAATGGGAGAGAATTTGCATACTATCCACGAGTTTGAGTATGCATTCGCGCAATCGAAGCTGAGCTTTATTCAACCCGATGCGAGTAATTGCGGTGGTATAACCGGGTTTTTACAAGTGGCGGAAGAAGCAGGGAAGCACGGCATTCCGGTTTGCAGTCATGGTATGCAAGAGCTGCATGTCAGTTTGCTTTCCGGTTTGCCGAACGCAGGATGGTTAGAGGTCCACAGTTTTCCAATAGATGAATATACGCATCGGCCGCTACAGGTTGCTAACTTCCGTGCACAGGCACCTGATGAGCCCGGCACCGGTGTTCGATTCAATTGGGAGAAACTGCAGCCGCACAGCGCTGTAAAAGTGTGTGTTTGACGAGTTAGTTAGGCTTCGTGGGCAACCTCTTAGACGCAGCTATACTGCTACCACTCCTTGCTGTCATTGTGGGTGCTTGCGTTCAGACTGGGGTGGGCATTGGATTCAGCATTGTGGCCGCACCGCTTATGTTGGGTCTTTACGGGCCTTCCAACGCAATACCGCTGTTGCTGTTGTTCAATGTTGTTGTGTCCGCGGTGGCCTGTGTTCGAGTCAATTTTAGAGACGAGTTAAGCAACCTGTACAAAGCCATACCGTTGTGTGTAATCGGCATTGTGTTAGGCACAATCAGCTTTCCATTCTTAACCGAGTCAGCCGTTATTCTGCTTACCGCAAGTGTAATGTTGCTCAGCTTAATTCTCTCGTTTGTTTATATCTCTAAGCGCAGCTTATCTATTTTCCTGCTGGTTTGCTGTATCGCTGGCGTGGCAACTGCCTGGACGGCAACCCCTGGTCCATTACTGGCACTCGGCCTTTTGCTTGCAGGCTATGACTCTGTCAGGATACGCAGGCTGATTCAGCCAATTGCCTTGATTGCCTACGGTATTGCGCTTGTAGCGCATCTGATAAACGGCAGCGTCTTTACGATCGAGAACACCGAATTGCTGTCGCTATTGTCAGCGACAGTTT
>JAHQVR010000158.1 GCA_019634245.1 Gammaproteobacteria bacterium | reverse complement strand
GACCATCCGCATTTAATTTGCTATGCGGTTAAGGCGAATTCCAATCTGGCTGTACTAAGTGCGTTGGCAAAACTAGGCTCTGGTTTTGACATCGTATCTGGTGGTGAGTTTGCGCGCGTATTAGCCGCTGGCGGTACACCAGAGAAAGTAGTGTTCTCAGGGGTGGGTAAAACCCACAGCGAAATTACACAAGCACTGAAAGCAGGAATACGCTGCTTCAATGTCGAATCAGCGGCGGAGCTTGATCGTCTATCGGCTATTGCCAAGGCTGAGCAAACGATCGCCCCCATATCGTTACGTATAAATCCGGATGTTGATGCACAAACCCATCCTTACATCTCTACAGGGCTGAAAGAGAACAAGTTTGGAATCAGCGTTGAAGACGCCAAGCAACTCTACCCGCGAGCCGCGGCTGATCAGTGGCTTGATGTTCAAGGTGTGGATTGTCACATCGGTTCTCAGCTCACCAGCGTCGAGCCCTATGTGGATGCTCTGAATCGGTTATTGGAATTGGTGGATGACTTAAATGCTCAAGGTATCTCGCTCTCCCATATTGATGTGGGTGGGGGCCAGGGAATTTGCTACCAGGATGAAACTCCGTTGGATATTCAAGATTGGGCGAAACGCGTACTCGCAGCATTGGGTGAACGAAACCTAGAAGTGCTGGTGGAACCGGGTAGAGCGGTTGTGGGCCCAGCCGGTGTGTTGCTCACTCGAGTGGAGTATTTAAAAAGCAATGAAGAAAAACACTTCGCGGTTGTCGATGCGGCCATGAATGATCTTATCCGCCCCTCTTTATACAGTGCTTGGCAAGCCATTGAGCCTGTTGAGACCAATGAGCGGCCGGCACAAGACTACGATGTCGTTGGCCCGGTCTGTGAGTCGGCCGACTTTTTAGGAAAGGATCGGGCGTTAGCCATTGCGGAAGGGGATTATTTGGCGGTCAGATCATCTGGCGCCTATGCCTTTGTGATGAGTTCTAACTACAACACCCGTGGGCGGGCCGCGGAATTATTGGTGTTTGGGGATACTGTACATGTCGCTAGAGAGCGGGAAAGTGTTGAGTCTTTGTTCGTGAATGAGCATCCCTTACCTTAACTTGAGGTAGTCGGTTCGGTGTCATTAGAGCCTTTTTAGCGCTTGACAATAATCAAATCTGAGCTTGTACCAAAGCTTTCCAAAGTTTTACTCTTTTTGAGCTTCGAAACCCGCAAAGTTGGCACGGAAAAATTGAAATGACGAACTCTTGTTCTACTCTTCAAGTGGGTCAAACAAGAATATCAAGCCATGCAATCCGAACCAATCGATGCAGGAAGGCGTCTGGACGCTGACGCTGTTGTACGGTTTTTGCGTTTAAATCCTGATTTTTTCAACCAAAATTCCGACGTCTTGCCTCGGCTGAGAATCCCGCATCACACCGGTGGTGCCGTGTCGTTGATCGAAAAGCAAGTGAGCGTGCTGAGAAGCAAATGCGCCACGTTAGAATCCAGTCTGCACGATCTAATCTCGGTGGCTCGCGACAATGAGCAGCTCCATCAGCGTTTGCATAGCTTGATTCAAGAGCTGATCTCGGCCCAATCGATCACCGACGTGGTTTCATTGACGCGGGACAGTCTCATCGATAACTTTAACGCCGATGATGTACGCCTGGTGTTAATGCAACCAGATGAAAATGCCGTTACCGATGAGCACAAAGAGTATCAGTGGTTAGCAACAGCGGGTGAAGACTACGACGCTTTCCAAGCACTTTTTGAAAAGCGCGACACCCTATGTGGTGAACCCACTGAAGCCCAAATGGCGGTGCTAACTCGGGAGGCCCCATTGGAGCTGGCTTCTGCAGCCATCATTCCTCTGTTTTATGAAAAAGAGCTGGGTTTACTGGTGCTGACCAGCCGAGATGAGCACCGATTTGCCTCTGGGAAGGGCGTTATGTTCTTAAATCAACTAGGTGAAGTGCTCAGTCGCCGCGTACACACATTTTTGCAGTAAACCGGAGAAGTGGCTATGGCCGATTTCAATGCTGCTATTGATGATTATCTTGAGGAGCTCAAAGTTGCTCGGCGTTGTTCACCGCATACGGTGAGTAACTATTCGCGGGATCTAAACGCCATCGCAAAATCGGCTGAAGACAGGCAACTTGAAAATTGGCAATCGGTCACGGGCAACGATGTCCGCTCGATCATCGCTGAGCAGCACCGCAATGGCATTGCTGGCAGATCACTCGCTCGACGGCTCTCGGCCGTGCGTGGTTTGTACAACTACTTAATGAAGATGGGCCGTGCATCGGCAAACCCGGCCACTGATATTCTGGCCCCCAAGGATAAAAAGGCGTTGCCTGCCACGCTTGATCCCGATGAAGTGAGTCGACTGCTTAGCCAGAACTTGACCGATCCCATGATTTGTCGGGATCTTGCGATGTTTGAATTAATCTACTCATCCGGGTTGCGATTGGCGGAACTTGTGAATATCGATTTGGCCGATCTGGATTTAAGTGTCGGTCAGGTGCGGGTTACAGGTAAGGGTGGAAAAACTCGAGATCTTCCGGTGGGTTCGCATGCGGTTGAAGCTATCAATAAATGGTTGAGTTATCGACGAACCTTGCCCGGTTCTGATGGCACGGCGGTTTTTTTGAGCTCGCGAGGTAAACGCATAGCACCCAGAACAGTACAAATGCGTCTGAAAAAGTTGGCTGAATCACAAGGGTTAAAGAGAGATTGCTATCCACATATGCTTCGGCATTCGTTTGCCAGCCATTTATTGGAGAGCAGCGGTGACTTACGGGCAGTGCAAGAATTGCTGGGTCATGCGGATATTAGCACTACGCAAATCTATACTCATCTTGATTTTCAACATCTGGCGCAGGTGTACGACGAGGCTCACCCCAGAGCGAGAAGTAATCGAGTCACCGAAAAGAATTAACCCTTATTCAAGGGGTAGCTAAAAATACCCTTGGGACGTTCCCCATCTAAGAGTAACGCTTAGATACCAGAGAGCACAAAGTGTCCAAATAATCCATTGTGTTGGAGGCAGCTGCCCAGTTGCACTTTGCGGGATTTGAGTTTGCGCTTCACTGTTAAGGAGTCATTCTCCTTAAATCGGTAGGCTGGCAGCATGATGGTTTGCACAACCGTATCATGCACTTTACAAGCGAAGATCAGGCCGTTGTCTTCAGCCAACTCACTGTCATCCTGGCTAATCGACACAGCCATGACAGACTTGGACAGTAGTTCCGCCCCGAGTGTGATCGCGGACTGGTCTGTGGCTTTCATCCAGCGCACTACCGCTAGGCGGGTTTGGGTAGCACCGGGTAAACCGAGTAACTGACCGACTTGCACGGTTCCAGGTAAACATTGAGAGTGGGAAAGACACAGCCCATGTGTCGAATGATTGGTGACTAACCAACCCGTATGTTCGGTATAGAGCGCCTCCAGGTCCTCCTGGGATCGTTCCACGGGTTCTCCCGGCATGCTCGCAGTTTCATCCAGCCGATCAACCATAGCTATGGCGGCACAAATTTCCTGGTGTCCGAACAGCGCCGGGATGGAGGTGTGAGTAATGGATCGTGCGCTCCTACGACGGCGATTCCGATTGAACGCCATTTGCAATCGAGCGAGTGTTCGCTTTTCCAAAGTGTCAGCGCCTAATGTCGGTGTTGGATTCGATTGCGCGGCATTCATTTTTGCCACGATGCGTTGGTTAATGGGCTTGAGATCGAGCCATCGAGTTGACCCGTTGGGTTTGGTCAACAAACTGGCGGCCGCGGCTGGTTGGATTGATTTTCCCAGTTCAATGGCAATGGTTGAATAGGTCGATGCATCGGGTGCTTCGGAGAGTAACTTAGCGCAATCGAGGTTTTCTTGTAAAAAAGACAACAGTAGTGGCATTTGCCGAACCCTGACTTGATAGGTGTCGGCGAGTGACAGCAACAACATATAGGCGTATTGGTGGCTGATCGGTATGGTGCCGGTGTCGGATTCTAGAATTTTTTGTCGCTCGGCCAGCGCAAACAGTTGCTGAGCATCTTGAAGAATGTCATTCGAAATCGTGCGGTAAGTGTGTACAGACAACTCTGTGTGTTTCACTAATGCATACAGCGCCAAGCTGATTTCTAACGCCTTGGGCTCGGGTTCCTCGGATACCAGAATTTTATAGGTGTAGGCTTCTTCACGAAGCAGATTCCCTAATAGCGTTGCCGCCGATTGAAATTCTGTGGTCAGTGGTAGTGGCTGTGCCAAACACTGCTCGCTGAGATGCTCGTGTAAGTCAGCTAATACTGGAATGAAGCATTCCATGACGGCTCGACGTTCGCGAGTGCTTGCGGACAGCCGATTGCTGTGCTTTAGGCCGCGCAGCACCTCGCGGGCATCGCTTGTCGAGTGTAGAGGTCGTAATGATGCCAACCAGGAGGAGGCTCGATTAGCCTCCATAGGAAAGCTGTGTGACAGTGCAGCACGACGTTGTGGAACAATCAGCGACATGTTTGGTGAGTTGATGGTGTTAGATTCGCACTACGGAGGCTAACACAGCATTGATCACGTTTTCTGGGTCTCAACAACAGTTACACTAGAGCCTGGGCATTTACGGTTTGAGAGCATCCGTTTGCAGCGGTTTTGCGGGTTCAGTTGCACTCAGCGGCATTAGGGCCAGGGGCTAGCGGGGGATAGGTTTTGGAGCAATTTCGAGGAACAACCATCTGCTCGATCCGACGAGGGGATCAAGTCGTGATGGGTGGTGATGGTCAGGTGAGCCTGGGCAATGTCGTCATGAAAGGTAATGCTCGGAAAGTGCGTCGCTTGTACAAAGATAAAGTGCTCGCGGGTTTCGCTGGCGGAACTGCGGATGCATTCACATTGTTTGAGCGTTTTGAGGGCAAACTCGAAGCTCACGGTGGTCATTTGACCCGTGCCGCAGTAGAGCTGGCGAAGGATTGGCGTACCGACAGAATGTTGCGGCGTTTGGAAGCCTTGTTGGCCGTGGCTGATGAGAAAGATTCGCTGATCATTACCGGAAATGGTGATGTTATAGAACCGGAGGACGGATTGATTGCCATGGGCTCGGGTGGAGACTATGCCAAAGCCGCCGCTCGAGCGTTGTTGCAGCACACCGAACTCGATGCCGAATCGATTGTTCGTTTCAGTTTGCAAACCGCAGCAGATATTTGTATTTACACCAACACTAATTTAAGTATTGAAACACTAAAAACCAGTTAATTAACCATGTCACAAATGACTCCCAGAGAGATTGTCCAGGAGCTGGATAAATTCATTGTCGGCCAGCATCGCGCCAAGCGTTCTGTGGCTATCGCGCTGCGGAATCGTTGGCGCCGGATGCAGGTCAGTGAAGATCTGCGCAATGAAATAACACCTAAAAATATTCTGATGATTGGGCCCACGGGTGTAGGTAAAACTGAAATAGCCCGGCGTTTGTCCAAATTAGCCAACGCTCCCTTTATTAAAGTTGAGGCCACCAAATTTACTGAGGTGGGTTATGTGGGGCGTGATGTTGAATCCATCATCCGAGACTTGGCAGATGTGGCGCTGAAAGAAACCCGAGAGCGCGAGATGAAGCGCGTTCGTAATCGGGCCGAAGATGCCGCAGAAGAACGTGTATTGGATGTGTTGTTACCACCAGCTCGTGGCGCAGGGTTTAATGTGGTTGAAACCGAAGACAATGCCACTCGCCAAAAATTTCGAAAAAAACTTCGAGAAGGCGACCTCGATGATATGGAAATAGAGATTGATGTCGCTGTGAATACGATGGGGGTGGAAATTATGGCGCCACCGGGCATGGAAGAAATGTCTCAACAGCTTCAAGGTATGTTTCAAAACTTAGGTGGAGATAAAACCAACAAGCGAAAGTTGCAAGTTGTCGATGCAATGAAGTTGTTGATTGAAGAGGAAGCCATGAAGCTGATCAACGATGATGACTTGAAATCCCAGGCATTAAATAATATCGAACAAAATGGCATTGTTTTCATTGATGAGATCGACAAAGTAGCGCGTGGAAATGAACGTACGGGCAGTGGTGAAGTGTCGCGAGAAGGCGTACAGCGTGATCTGTTACCGTTGGTGGAGGGCTGTACCGTCTCCACTAAATTTGGCATGGTAAAAACCGACCATATTCTATTCATCGCCTCGGGTGCTTTTCATTTATCCAATCCGTCCGATCTCATTCCTGAATTACAAGGGCGTTTACCCATTCGGGTAGAACTCGACGCACTGAGTAACAAAGAATTTGAACGCATATTGACCGAACCTGACGCTTCACTAACCGAGCAAGCAATCGCACTTTTGAAAACAGAGCAAGTAGATGTCAGTTTTACCGACGACGGAATTTCTAAAATTGCCGAAGTTGCCTGGCAAGTGAATGAATCTACCGAGAATATCGGTGCGCGGCGGCTGCATACTGTGATGGAGCGCCTACTTGAAAATGCTTCTTTTGACGCAGCCGATAACAGTGGCGCTACGATAACAGTGGACGCTGGCTATGTGAACGATAATCTTGGCGATCTCGTAGAAGACACAGATTTAAGCCGCTATATTTTGTAGTTTTTTCGAATAGAAGGGAGCGAACCCAGTTGGCCAGACCTACAACGATTAAATTGCATCAAAAAAGTCACGTGCTCGAATTGGATTTTGATGATGGCTATTCCTGTAATTTAACGTGTGAATATTTGCGTGTGAATTCACCCTCTGCCGAAGTACAGGGCCATGGGCCTGGGCAGGAAGTGCTGCAGGTAGGTAAGGAAAATGTCAATATCGAATCGATCACACCATCAGGAAATTATGGCATTAAGATTCATTTTGACGATGGTCACAACACGGGGATTTTCCGTTGGGATTATCTATACGCACTTGGTCAACATTACGAGCAAAACTGGCAAGACTATCTGGCGCGACTGGAAGCTGCGGGCCATTGTCGAGAACCGCGTAAAGAATAAACGCCTAAAAACGAAATCGTAAGGTCGTAACGATGAATGACAAAACACATTTTGGCTACCAAACGGTAGACGCGGATAAGAAGGCGACGCTTGTTCGTGGTGTGTTTGATTCAGTTGCGAGTAAGTACGATGTCATGAACGATCTGATGTCGTTTGGCGTGCATCGACTTTGGAAGCAAGCGACCATCGAACAGTCCGCGGTACGCCCGGGACATCAGGTACTGGACATAGCCGGTGGTACCGGAGATCTGGCCAGAAAATTTGCTAAACGGGTTGGGTCAACAGGACACGTTTGGTTAGCCGATATCAACGCCGCTATGCTGGGCGAAGGGCGCAACCGTTTGGTGAATGAAGGGCTACTTAGTAATGTGAGCTATGCGCAGGCAAATGCAGAATGCTTACCCTTTGAGGACAATCATTTTGATTGCATCACTATTGCTTTTGGGTTGCGTAATGTCACCGACAAGAACAAAGCTCTGACATCGATGTATCGAGTGTTGAAGCCGGGTGGTCGTTTGTTGATATTGGAATTTTCCAAACCCGTGCTACCTCTGCTGAGTAAAGCCTATGATGCCTATTCGTTCACAGCTTTACCTATGATGGGCAAGCTCGTGGCTAATGATGCCGAAAGTTATAAGTATCTAGCTGAATCCATTCGTATGCACCCCGACCAGAACACATTAAAAAGCATGATGACCGAGGCGGGGTTTGACCGGGCTGAGTATCAGAATTTCACCGGAGGCGTGGTGGCTTTACACAAAGGGTTTAAGTTCTAGCGCCGATGCTAGGGTTTCAACTGACGCGACACTAGATGGAAATACCACTGCCACTTTCCATCGCTCTGCAAAAAGGTATCGATACCTACTTAAGAGCGAATCCGCAGACGCTCACTGAGCTCAGCCCCGTATGGGATAAAGTTATATCTATCCGTTCTACTTTTCCGCCTGTCACTATTACGTTGGGCTTTGTGGAGACTGGAATAGTAGTGATGCGCGGGTTCGACGGTGAGGTAGACACGACACTCAGCGGATCACTGGCTTCTCTGCTCGCGATTCGGCAGGACAGTGCTCCACTGTATCGTAAAGAAGTGACTATCGATGGCGATATGGGAGTGGCGTTGGCGTTTAAACAATGCCTGGCACACATCGATATTGATTTTGAAGCCCAACTAGCCCCTGTTGTTGGTGGTTCAATAGCGCACCAAGCAGGTCGACTGGGAAATGAATTAAGCTCTTGGCTTGGGCGAACTTCAAAGAGCTTCGAGTCGAATGCTGGTGAGTATCTCGTTGAGGAAGCTCAGTGGGTAGCTGCCAACTCTGAAGTAGCAGAATTTGTTGGTGGTGTGGATTCGGTGGAATCGGCTGTCGAGCGGTTAGCGGCTCGAATAAAGTTGTTGGAACAGAGCCGTTTAGAGTGATCGCAAAAGTAAAACGCCTATTTGTTATTCAAAACGTGTTCGTCAAATATGGGCTTGACGATCTGTTTTTAAAAGGTTCAAAAAAAAGCTGGCTTCGATATTTATTTCTGATTTCACCCACTCGCTGGATAAGTGATAACACCCGTAAGCTCCCCAGGGGTGAACGAATTCGATTAGCGCTCGAGGAATTAGGGCCAGTATTTGTCAAACTTGGCCAAGCGTTATCTACACGCCAGGATCTATTGCCCACCGATATCGGTGCAGAGTTGGTGTTGTTACAAGACCAAGTGCCACCGTTTGCTGGCAGCAAGGCTCGGCTTGAGATTGAGGAGTCTTTGGGAGAATCGGTAGAGACGCTATTCCAGTCGTTTACCGAAGAACCGATGGCATCAGCATCGATCGCACAAGTACATGCAGCGACACTTCACGATGGCTCTGATGTGGTTGTTAAAGTGCTCCGACCCAATATCGTAGACACGATCGATCGTGATGTTGCGTTGATGTATCTTCTTGCGGATCTTGCACGCTATTTTCTGTCAGACAGTAAACGGCTAAAGCCACGGGAAGTCGTTGCTGAGTACGACAAAACGATACACGATGAATTGGATTTAGTATTGGAAGGTAGCAACGCGGTTGTGCTGCGCAGTAATTTTAAAGATGCTGATAATTTGTATGTTCCTGAAGTTTATTGGGATTACACGCGAAGAAATGTTCTGGTGTTGGAGCGCATACACGGTATTTCGATCCGAGAAGTTGAGCAGATGAAAGCCGTCGGTATTGATATGGAAAAACTGGCGGAAACTGGTGTTGAGATATTTTATAAGCAGGTGTTTGAGCATAATTTTTTTCACGCCGATATGCATCCAGGAAACATATTTGTCTCCGAAGAACACAAAAAAGCGCCTCAGTACATCGCTGTAGACTTTGGCATCATTGGCTCATTAACTGATGAAGATCAGCGATACATTGGCGAGAACCTACTGGCCTTTATAGAAAAAGACTACCGCCGAGTAGCCCAGCTACACGTCGACTCTGGTTGGGTGCCTCCCCACACGAGAGTCAGTGAATTCGAATCGGCGATTCGGGCGGTCTGCGAACCGATTTTTGATAAGCCACTGGCTGAGATTTCCTTTGGAACTGTGCTGACTCAATTGTTTTACACCGCTCGACGATTTGAAATGGAGGTTCAACCACAACTCGTGTTGCTGCAAAAAACCCTGATGAATATTGAAGGACTAGGTCGTCAGCTCTATCCGGAACTGGATTTGTGGAAAACGGGTAAGCCCTTCTTACAATCCTGGATGAAGAAGCGCCATGATCCAGTATTGATCGCTAAACGATTTGCGCAGCAGGCGCCCGCCGTTTTAGCGGTGCTTCCCGACATGCCGTTGCTGGTGCACGACTATTTGCAACAACAAACAGGTCGTAATCCGATGAGCTCTAGCGCGACGGTGCAACGCACTTCGAACGGTGAGAACTCTTCAAGTTCAAGCAATAATTCTGGGCTAAAACAAGTGATTGTCGGCTCTACGTTATTGTTGAGTGCTGTTTTGTTGTCGGTGGCTTCGACACTGTCATCAGGTGACGAGGGTGGATGGATCAGTTGGGGTCTCGGGCTTGTGGGCCTGGTGCTGTTGCTGATGGGCCTATTTCGCTAGAAATCACTCGTAGTCCGAGTGCCAATCTCCGCTTTTATGTTGTGCCGATGCAGTCTGATTGAAACTGCTCCTTTCAATTACCTCTTTAGCGTCTATTCTTTGACTTAATACCTATGCGGAAATTGAGATCAGATTATGGCGTTGTCATCGGTTAACGGCAGCGGCGGTCGTCCCCGTCCACCCAATATAAAGCTTCCCTTTGCAAAACTATTTGGCAGCTTGGGCATATTGGGTTTGCTGTTTTTTGCCTGGAGTGTATTCACAGCCATGTATACGGTGCCCAGTGACTCGCTGGGCTTGGTTCAACGCTTTGGTAAGCACACTAAACAAGTGGACCCTGGTTTACATTTCAAATGGCCCTGGGGCGTTGATCAAGTTATCGTTGTGCCCGTCAAGCGGCAGCTCAAGCTCGAATTTGGATTCGCTACCCCGGGCGCTACCAATCAAGCACAGGCCCGGAGCGATATTCAGGGGCAAAGTCAGATGGTGACTGGCGATTTAAACGCAGCATTAGTGGAGTGGGTGGTGCAGTACCGGATAGCGGAGCCTGTGAAATACCTGTTTGACGTTCGTAACCCGGGAGAGACCCTCAGAGATGTGTCCGAATCGGTTATGCGAGAAGTGGTGGGAGATCGCACCGTTGATGAAGTCATTACGATAGGCCGGCAAGAAATTGAAAATGAGGCACTCGTAAAAATGCAGGAGCTCACGGGTAAATACAGCATGGGTGTCAGCATTGATCAAGTGCAACTAAAAAATATCAATCCGCCTCAGCCTGTTCAGGAATCGTTTAATGAAGTGAATCAGGCGCAACAGGAAAAAGAGCGGCTCATCAACGAAGCACGCCGCGAATACAACAGTGTGGTGCCGTTGGCTGAAGGGGAAAAAGATCAGCGAATACGGGCAGCTGATGGTTACAGTCTAAAACGAATCAATGAAGCCGAAGGTGATGTATCGCGCTTTAATGCTGTATTAGCAGAATATCTTAAGGCTCCGGAGGTGACACAAAGACGTATTTATATCGAAACACTGCAAGATGTGTTACCGCAGCTGGATTCAAAAATTATTGTGGATGATCAGTCGCAACAGATTCTACCCTTGATGCATTTAGACTCTGCAAAGTCGTTTGGAGGTGCACAATGATTATGCGGTACGGTTTAGCTATTGTGCTCGCGATTCTAGCGTTTATAGTTTATCTGAGTGCATACACGGTTAAGGAAACTGAGCAGGTCATTATCACCCAATTTGGTGAGCCTCGCGGTGAACCCATTGTTGAGGCTGGATTGAAATTTAAATTACCTTGGCAGGATGTCAATCCCATTGACAAGCGCATATTGGAATGGGATGGCTCGCCGAGCAATATGCCCACCAAGGACAAGCTCTATATAGCCGTAGATTTGTTTGCTCGTTGGCGTATTGTCGATCCGCTTCAGTATTTTTTACGCTTGCGCGATGAGCGTAGTGCGCAATCCCGGCTTGATGACATTTTGGGTAGTGAAACACGAAATTCAGTGGCTAAGCATGAATTGATTGAAATTGTGCGCACGACGAAAGACCGTCAACCAGTGCGAGATCCGACTCTTACTGAATCAGACTTGGCGGCGCTCGGAAGTTTGGTACCCATCACCAAAGGTCGGCAGGCGGTGGAGGAAGAAATTTTTAGTGCGGCAGCGCCAAAGGTCGAAGTGTTTGGCATTGAGCTGATGGATATTCGGTTCAAACGAATAAATTACAACGAATCGGTTCGACCCAAAATATACGACCGTATGATCAGTGAGCGCCGACAGATAGCGGAGCGTTTTCGTTCAGAGGGTCGAGGTGAGGCTGCGCGTATAAATGGATTTCGTGAAAAGGAACTCAATAAAATCAATTCAGAGGCCTATCGAGCAGTGGAAGAAATTCGTGGTACGGCCGATGCGAAAGCCACGGAAATCTATGCCTCCGCTTATAACCAGTCTGATGAATCCCGCGCGTTCTATGAATTTGTCAAAACCATGGAGATGTACCAATCGGTCGTCACCAATAACACGACATTGATTTTGTCGACAGATAGTGAAGCGTTTGAGTATTTAAAATCGATGTCGCCACTACCTACACCAGAAAGGTAGGGCTTGGTGTGGACTCAAGCTATACGGGTGGCTGCCAGTGCGGCGCCATACAGTATGTTTGCTCTCAAGCTCCTCGCTTTAGTGTGATCTGCCAATGCCGACAGTGCCAACGAATCACCGGTAGTGGCCATGCCGCACAATTTGCTGTTGAGCGTACGAGTACAACGATTACTGGGACCGTACAAACCTTCGCTCTAACGTCTGACGCCGGTAACCAGGTGGAAAGTGCGTTCTGTGGGCAGTGTGGTAGTCCACTGTATAAAACTACCAGCATGATGCCCAATGTGCTCGTCTTTCATGTTGGCTCCCTTGATGATCCGTCAGCCTTCAAACCGCAGATGGTGGTGCACTCAGAATCGGGCCATGCCTGGGACACCATCGACCCAGCGATCCCCCGAAACCCCTAGCACCCCACATTCGGGTCGGACCCGGCTAGTTTTGGTCCAGTTCCAAATCCGGGTCGGACCTGGTTAGATTTGGTCCAGTTGGTTTCCCCGTTCCTTAGCTTTCATCGGTGTCAATCCGTCGGTCCGGCTCGCGCATTAGCTTCGCGCCGGTCCGACCCGATTGCACAGCGGGCCTATCTGTGAATGGGTAGGTCTTGCTATACCAGAAATGACCGGGTCCGACCCGAGATTGGCTAGAGGATTGCATACGGAGGTGGGTAGTTAATCGGAGAAGGGCAGATGCAACAGTTAATGCCAGAGCCGTTGTGGGATGAGGGTATCTCCAGCTTCCTCTACGGTGAATATGAAAAAAAGCAGGAGCCTTTGAAGAACGTTGATTTACAACAGTTTGCCAAGGAGCAAGCGGTTCGTGTTGGCGATATTTTGGAAACCCTGTTTCTGATGGCGATTTATGGCGAATGGCAATACACCGACGCCGAAGGTAATGAGAAATTGCTTGATGAAGATATGCTGAACACGTTGTATGCGAAAGGTCGTATCCGTGCTGAAGATCTGGATGACTTTGATGGGCTTTGGTCGCCTCGCGGCTAGTTGATTTTTCCGTTGCTTGGTTCAGCAGGCGAGAGTATCTGCTGAATATCTACACAATTTAATCATCTGTATATACATACAGCTAAGAATAATCCACACACATTGTCCATCGGCGCCGCGTAGTGCTGAAATATTGGATACCATAGGTGTATGGATGTTTCTGACCTAGTTGATTCCCTAAACGAAGCTCAGCACCAGGCGGTTACGCTGCCTCCTTGCCATGCGTTGGTACAGGCCGGTGCGGGCAGCGGCAAGACTCGGGTACTGACCAGTCGAGTCGCCTGGCTTAACCGGGTTGAGGGTGTATCTCCGTTTGGCATCATGGCGGTCACCTTTACCAATAAAGCTGCCCGAGAGATGCGCCAGCGCGTCGAACACTTGCTGGGCATGTCACTGGGACCTATGTGGATCGGAACCTTCCACGGCATCGCCCACCGATTTCTGCGCACCCACTGGCAGGAAGCAAAACTGCCACAGGCGTTTCAGATTCTTGATTCGGACGATCAACTTCGTTTAGTTAAACGGACTATTCGAGCACTGGAGCTTGACGAAACTCACTTTCCGCCGCGACAAGTTCAGTGGTTTATCAATGGTCATAAAGACGAGGGGCGTCGACCGGATCACATAGATGATCAGGGTGATTCCATCACCCAACAATACATTCGCATCTACAGCGCCTATCAAACAGCGTGTGACAGAGCAGGGGCTGTGGATTTCGCCGAGTTGCTGTTACGAGCCTTGGAAACCCTGCGTGACCATAAAGGGTTGCTCTCTCATTATCAAAAACGCTTTACCCACTTACTCATAGATGAGTTCCAGGATACGAATGCGATCCAATACGCCTGGATAAAACTGTTGGCGGGTGAGTCCAATTTTGTGTTTGCGGTTGGTGATGATGATCAATCCATCTATGCCTGGCGTGGGGCGCGTATTGAAAACATCTTGAACTTTAATAAGGATTTTAAAGACGTCTCAGTGATTCGACTGGAACAAAACTACCGATCCAGTGGCAATATATTAAATGCCGCCAATGCACTTATTGATTACAACGCGGGACGCTTGGGTAAGAATCTTTGGACGGCTGATAGCGATGGAGATCCAATCACCCTCTACAACGCCTACAACGAAACCGATGAAGCTCGCTACATTGTTGAAACTATTATCGATTACATCAGTGATGGTGGACAAAGGTCTGATTGTGCGATTTTGTATCGCTCGAATGCCCAGTCTCGGGTAATAGAAGAATATTTGGTCGCTGCTAATGTCAGCTATCGTGTCTATGGTGGTTTACGGTTTTTTGAACGCGCAGAGATAAAAGATACGCTGGCGTACCTTCGTCTCGTTACCCATCAAAATGATGATGTATCGCTAGAACGAATTATCAATCAACCAGCTCGTGGTATCGGTGATAAAACCGTTGGACTGATTCGTGACTACGCTCGGTCTAATGATGTATCGATGTGGCACTCTGCAACGCAGATGGTGGCTAAGAAAGCTTTGTCGGGGCGAGCAGCGACAGCGGTGGCCAAATTTATTTCCTTAATCGAAAGCATTCAAGAATCTATTGGAGAAGAATCTCTTCCACAGCAAGTTCATATCGTATCTGAGATGAGTGGCTTGATCGATCATTTCAAGAAAGACCAATCTGATAGAGGCCAGTCACGGGTAGAGAACGTCGAAGAACTGGCCAACGCAGCTAGAACTTATGTGTATTCCATAGAAGATACTAGCGACGAGACGATAAATCCGGTTGATGAGTTCTTAGCTCATGCTGCGCTGGAAGCGGGAGAAGGCCAGGGTGAAGCCGATGATAATTGTGTGCAGCTGATGACGTTGCACTCTGCGAAAGGACTAGAATTTCCGGTGGTGTTTATCGCTGGAATGGAACAAGGATTATTTCCTCATCAACGCTCGGCAGAAGATCCTGTGCGTTTAGAAGAAGAGCGTCGGCTCTGCTATGTGGGCATTACTCGAGCGGAGAAGAAACTCTACCTGACGATGGCAGAAGAGCGCCGTCTGCACGGACGTAGTCAATACAACCCACCCTCTAAATTTATTGGGGAGTTACCCACAGAGCTTCTTGAAGAGATTCGTCCCCGAATGAATGTCAGTATCCCGGTCTATGACACCGCATCAGTGGGATCCAGGTTTCGCGAAGAAAGTGATACCGGGCTCTCTATTGGACAATCGGTGCAGCACGGTAAGTATGGTGTTGGTGTTGTCATTGATCAACGCGGATTGGGCAAGCAAGCTCAAGTACAAGTAAATTTCGAAGACGCTGGCTCTAAATGGCTTATCGCTTCCTACGCCAATTTACAGCCGCTTTAAAAATAACTCGAATCATCTAGATTGAGTCCCTTCTGATGATCATGCATTGACAGCTTCTCCGATACACGCTGGCCTGGTTATGGTGATGGCCAGCGTATTTATTGCCCTGTCTACGTTTTTCGCCAAAGGGGTAGCCGGTCGTTTTGAGTTTATGGGTGAATCTGGAATACACCCACTACAAATTACAGCGGCTAGATTTATTGTCGCTTGGTGTATTTGGATGATTGTGATTCTTCTGCGGCGTAGGTCGTTTGACACGATCCATTGGCCCCTACATTTTATGCGTACTTTATTTGGCTGGCTGACCGTGACGTGTCTGTTTTGGGCAAGTTCTTTAATGGCGCTATCCGATGCCACCGCCATTAGTTTTTTAACTCCTGTCGTCACATTGATACTCGCGGCACTGTTTCTTGGAGAACGCGTTGGCTGGGTTAGAAAAAGTGCCGTGGGTATCATGCTCCTGGGGGCATTGTTACTACTCAGACCAGGCACGTCGGCGTTTCAGCCGGCGGCATTGATTGCCTTGGTGGCGGCGGTTGCCAGTGGTTTCGAATCAATGTTTATAAAAAAAATAACCGCTTTGGAGCGAATGCTACAGATTCTTTTTATCAATAACAGTATTGGGCTTGTGATTGCGGTGTTCGCCGCTGTGTGGGTTTGGGTTTGGCCCACGCCAATGCAGTGGTTGTTTTTGGTATTGGTTGGATTTTCGATGGCCGCAGCACAGGTGTTCTTTTTGTCTAGCATGAAGCAAGGCGACGCAAGTTTTGTCGTACCCTTTATGTATTCAACTCTTATTTTTGCCGGTATCCTGGATTTTGTTGTTTTTGGTGATGCTCCTGATGCATGGGGTGCCATAGGTGCGTTGATTATAGTGATTGGAGCGATATTCTTAGCCTGGAGGGAGAGTACAAAAGTTAAAGAATAATCTACTGAGATAACCAGAAACGAGACGTTTTCAATTATTTGCTGGTTGATAATGGTTTGGCATACACAAGGAACACTCGCTATGAACTATCAAATACATGCCTTACCCAAAGCCAAATATCAGCACTTTTTTGATATGACAGACGGTGAGCTAGCTCAGCGCAACGCTGAACGATCGGTCGTAGAGACGCCGAATAGCGTACCGTGTCGAGTCTCGCTGCAAGATGCAGATCCTGGTGAAACCGTTATATTACTCAATCACCCGCATTTGGATGAGCAGTCTCCCTACCAAGCGAGATATGCTATCTACATACGTGAACTGGCGACCGAGGCACAACTGCCAAAGAATACGCTGCCCGAAAATCTTTCGCGTCGCATATTGGCGATTCGAGGTTTTTCTCAGAACCATAGGTTACAAAGTGCAGACATTGTTGCAGGTGTGGATTTAGAAACGAAAATGAGAGCCTTGCTTGCTGTTCCAGAAATAGAATATGTACACCTTCATAGTGCTAAAGAAGGCTGCTATCACGCCAAGGTGGTACGAGTGTGAGCCTGGGTATTAATAGAGTGATCCTTAGGAACTAGACACTTTTGAAAAAATTCTCTTTATTCTTTCCTGGCACTTCGGTGCCAGTTTTTAATGGTTGAATAGGCTTTCTGTTCTTTGTCTCAATTCATTCTTTTGCACCTTGCCCATGGTGTTTCTGGGTAGTTCAGATACGAACAAGATGCGCTTAGGTTGTTTGAATTTTGCCAATTTATCATTCGCTTGCTGTATCAAATTTGCCTCGAACTCTGGATTGACTGCATAGGGTTCAGGTTGGTTCGAACTGTGACCGTCCACCACAAATGCCACGACCGCTTCACCGAAATCCGGGTGTTTAGCACCGACTACTGCAGATTCCACCACGCCTTCACACTCATCTAATACAAGCTCAATTTCTTTTGGGTAAACATTAAAACCACCTGTGATAATTAAATCCTTGCCTCGGCCGACGATGGTCACATAGTTGTTCTCGTCCATCATGGCTAAGTCACCGGTGATGAAAAAGCCATCATCTGTAAACTCCTCTTTGGTTTTCTCAGGCATCTTCCAATAACCAGAGAACACGTTAGGGCCTTTGACCTCCAGCATTCCCACTTCACCCACCGGGCATGGTTCAGATGTTTCGGAGTTCATGATTCGTATTTGCACTTGCGGTAATGCAACCCCAACGGTGCCAGCAATACGCGAACCTTCATAGGGATTTGAGGTGTTCATATTGGTTTCAGTCATACCATACCGTTCAAGAATACGGTGTCCGGTACGTTCCTCAAACTCGACATGAGTTTCAGCAAGTAGAGGTGCACTCCCGGAAATAAAGAGCCGCATATTGGATGCAAGGTCTTTGGTAAATCGTTTGTCGTTGAGAAGTCGGGTATAAAAGGTGGGTACACCCATCAACGAAGTCACTTTAGGCAAAAGAGTAATCATTTCATCGATATCAAACTTAGGCACGAACAGCATGGACGCACCACTGATGAATACTGTATTGCTGGCGACAAACAAACCGTGAGTATGAAAAATTGGCAAGGCATGTAATAACACGTCGGATTCAGTAAATTGCCAGGCTTCTACCAACGACAATGTGTTTGATAGCAAATTATGCTGAGATAACATGGCACCTTTCGAGCGCCCCGTGGTACCTGAGGTATAGAGAATGGCTGCTAGGTCGGTAGCGTCTCTATCAACCGTTTTGTACTCAGTGGATTGTTTTTCAGCTAAGTCCATCAAAGAACCATTGTGGTTGTCCCCCAGCGTATGAATTTCTGCATCAACAGACTCGGCAAGAGATTTACCTTGTTCGGCGTCTGCTGGATTCATCACTAAAAGGCTGGGGGTTGCATCGCCAATGAAATACTCTAATTCTGCGGAGGTGTAAGCGGTGTTGAGTGGCAGAAAGACAGCGCCTGATCTGACACATGCTATGTACAGTGCCAGAGCTTCGATACTTTTTGGCACTTGTACGGCTACTCGATCGCCAGGTTGAACACCACAGTGTGTCAGCACGTGTGCTAGTTGCGCAGAAAGGCTAAAAAACTCCGCGGCGGTGAGCGTGGTTTCGTCTGCAAATTTTACCAGCGTGTGTTCTGGGTTGGGCTGGCCTGCCGCGATAGCATCCCAAAGTGGATTAGCCAAACGGTTTCACCTCGTCATTGTTTAGACAGTTAAGGCCGACCGTTGATGAATCTTCTTCGGTGGCTGATTAGTTAGAATATATCAGCATCCAGGCCTGCGGCGATAGTTTGGCCCAATTCCCGAGTCTGTCTCACAAAGTCCGGTTGATGATCGCCTTTTAAAATCAACGCAGGCTGTACGGATTTCCAGCGAAGACCAGTAATGATTTTTTCGATGGCGACTTGGGTGCCTGTACCATCCAATCCGGCACGAATATAAACGGCGCAGGGTTTGCCCTGAGTTTTCTCCAAACAGGGGTAGTAGATGCGCTCAAAAAAATCTTTGATTAGGCCACTCATATAGCCAAAATTTTCAGTTGTGCCGACAAGGATGCCGTCGGCGTTGAGTACATCTTCGGCTACTGCCTCCAGCGGCTGCTTGAAGACGACGGCGACGTTCGTGATCTCATCGTGATTTGCGCCCTCAACTGACGCTTCAGCCAATGCACGCGTATTCGGGGAAGGGGTGTTACAGACTATCAATAGATTTTTAGACATGCTCACTCACGGACTGAGTGTGATAGTACTATCGTCTTCAATCAACAGCGGTGTTTCGAGGTTGTCAGTCACGATTATCGTCGTACTGGTACCACCGGTAAACGAAATTGGTTGAATTTCAAAGCGGCTGGCGCT
The DNA here is from genome assembly GCA_019634245.1 of Gammaproteobacteria bacterium. Next base: position 3,150 of record JAHQVR010000158.1, on the reverse strand, counting down.
GTCACTCAGTTCGTAGTCACCGGCTGGCAATTCAATATAGTTGCCGATCGGATTGTTGTATGAAATACCAGTGAAGGTATGTTCACCGCCACCAGGGTTTGTACCCGAACTTCCCAATCTAATGTTCCCGGCTGCATCAGGATTGTCTATGTTAGCGGCAAAAATCAAGCGAATGCGCGCAAGTGTTGCGTCATTCGCTGTGGTTTCAGTAGCCAAAGGCAATACTTCATATCGCTCTGCATTCCCTCGAACTATAAAAGTGGATACCGTCCCTGCTGATACCAGCACGGGACTGAGAGTGAAGAATACATCAGTAGTGGAAGAATCCGCATTCAGATAATCAATCTGATGAGATTGGGCTGGGTCCAAGGAGAAGTGGTCAGTGCTGGTGTTTGTTGGCACTAAAGCAAGCGTGCTTGGCAGGCCCTGTGTGTCCAGTTCAAGAACGCTGGTGTTGATAGTGCTTACGTTCACAATAGTGATTAGTGCATCGGTTCGACTCGTTGCGACCAAGTCATTGGTGAAGGCAATGGGCTGGGGCGTCGTGGCGGAGCTTCCATCGCTCGTTCCTGCATCGGTTCCACCGTCAGTGCCGCCACCAGCACCTGCATCGGTGCCATCGCTTCCATCACTACCGCCAGTTGTGTCTGAATCACCTGCTCCGGAGGTCGTACCAGAATCGCTTATATCAGATCCACCATTTTCAGGCATTGAGCCTTCTTCGATCCCGCCATCGCCGGTGCCGAAGATGCCGCCATCACAGCCTATCAATACAAACACCGTCGAGCTGAGCCAGATGGCGAGCAGAATTTTCCTAGCTTGTTTAATCCGTTTCATCGTTGGTTTCCGCTGACTCTTCGATCAAATAGACACCCAGACCAATTCGATGACCACCATCGTCTTTCAGTTTGGTGTTAGCACCTCGATCGTAAACAGAGAGTTCTTTATCGAGTTCACGAAGTAGTGTCATTGCTTTTTCACTGCTGATTTTTTTGAACGCTGTAACACCTGCCTGAGTGACATCATCGTAGGCCACGCTCATTTGCAAGCGTTTGTGTGAGTTCTCATTAAGATTATGTTCTAGAGTTTCTAGTAAATCCTTTGCGCTTGTAGCGAATACATCCAGCATGGCATCTTGGCTTTTGTGCGGTATGTAGCCCTGCATGGCCAGCCTGACAGTTGTATCACTCACTTTCACCGTGCCGACGCGTTCTAGTTCATCCAGCACAGCTTTAGCGGGAACATCCCCACCGTAGCGTTTTACTAATTGGTTAAACGAATCCTCTGCATCTCCGTAATTCAGAACTTGGGGCTTCCCATTAGCGTCGTTGTACTCTTGATCCTGAAGCCAGCCGGTCACTACGCGGACAGCTCGGTTATGTTTGCTGACGCCGGGTTCGATTAATTCTGGGAGCTCTTGTAGCCGTTTAACTTCTTTCCGATTGATGCCAGTCACTACTGCTATGCGGGAAACGGTGGGACTTTTGCCTTCGATCCCAAAATGATCTTTGGCTTCATCAACATAGGCCTTTTTAGCCCAAGAGGCGAACTCGGCATGCGAAACACCGTGGCGCAACAAAAAGCGCACGAGCGGCGATAGCACACGAGTTACTGCTGATTGAAGGGCGTTGCTCATTTAGGAGGCTCAGTCGCTCCGGGTTTATAGTTGGGATTATTATCCCATATTGCGACCTGCCGTGCGCCGACTTCAGCTTAATTTGAGATCTACCCCCAAAATCGGGTCGGACCTGCCGTTGCCCACCTTACATCGGGTCGGACCTGCCGACCGACATCGATGAACGCTCCCCAATTGGTTGGTATCCGCAGAATTCGGTCTTTTACTCGGCCTAAATCAGTTGGAACCACCCTACCAGGCCACTATCCCAAGGCTGGATACCACTCATACAGTGTGCAGAGGTGGTTTGGAAATGGTCAAACTAGGCTGTTCGTGGTCCGACCCGATTAAGGGGGTGGCCCGAAGGTGTGGGTGGATGAGGTCCGACCCGGTTTAGAAGACGGGGAGTTCTGGGAGGACCTGGAGATCGCTGACCAGGGGTTTACCATCGACACAACTATCGCTGGCGAGTGGGATGGTTAGCAGAACTTGATCCGATTTAACCACCGCAGAAAGTGCCAAAACCTCTATATTCGCCCGGTTTTTTTCCGTGTAGCGATTGACATCGATACTGACGATATTATTTCTACAAGTCGCAGGACCCACATGTCGAGTGATATATAAATCCAAATAGTCGATACCATCGAACTGCCCAGTGCGAACTTCATTTAACTCAGTAGAGATGGTTTGGGAGTCGGGTACGGTAGCCAATGCGCTTCCCAGAGAGAGCATTAAAGTGGCTGATATTGTCGAGAGTCGTAGATTCATATCTCGTCTTCGATGTTCCACAATCCGTCGTGGTGATGAAGTGTTTTAAGTGGCCGCTATTAAAAAGCTTAACGGCCCATGTTCGCCTCGTCTTTACCGATAGGACCCCATCCCGTTGAAGTAAAGGCTACAGCCTACGGGTGAAATCTTAGCTTACTCGCATTACATGAATCTGACACGGAGCAATAGCATTGATTGCGTTTGTTCAATAAACTCTTTAAATACAATCGTTTAGAGTGGCTCATCGCTGCCCAAACACAGCGAAATTGCGGATCGGTAATTACCCAAAGGTCGCAATATTACAGCCGAAGAGAGTTTGCGGCCTGTCACGAAACCACTGGCCAAAGCAAGCGTGCGCAGGCTCCACGGTAGCTATAAATCCATCATTAGTTGTGACTTATCAATAATGTCGTCGATATCCACACCTTCGTAGAAATCAAATATGGCATCAACTACAAACTGTTTGTCGTCAGTAATCTGGAATAGATCCATATCTTTTGGGCTTATCGTTCCGACCTCCACGAGCGTATCTTGAAACCAATCGATGAGTCCGTTCCAGAATGATGATCCATACAAAATTATCGGAATGCGTTTCGATTTACCCGTTTGAACCAACGTTAAAATTTCTGCAAATTCATCCAGTGTGCCAAACCCCCCCGGCATGACCACATAGGCTGAGGCGTATTTGACAAACATCACCTTGCGAGCAAAGAAGTATTTAAAGTTTAATGAAATGTCTTGAAACGGGTTGCCCGATTGTTCATGAG
>JAHQVR010000157.1 GCA_019634245.1 Gammaproteobacteria bacterium | reverse complement strand
CACACCACCGTCAATCTGTGGGCCAATGGTTGCAAACACGTTGGCGCGCTCGCCATCTTCGTCATAACTCAGTATGGTTTTTACACCATATTGAGCTAGATACGATTCTACAAAGCCAATAATCTGGTGGGTGGGTTTTGCCGATACACTTTCGAAGCTAACCAGCTTTTCCAGAATTTCTATGCTTGTATCTACGGTATCTTGCATTGCGTATTGGCTATAAGGTTATTTAAATTACTAGGGGACAAAGTAAAACTTACGGTAGGCTTGATACAATAAGCTTTGCCGAGATTATAAACAGCGCGATTTGTACGGCAAGAAAAAACCATTTCTCTGATAAACGTTCAATCAATTTTTTCCCGACCACCGTGCCAATAGCGGCAACAGGCAGCAAGTATAACGAGATCTTTAGCGTAGACAGAGTATAAGGGTGAAGTGATGAATAGGGTATTACCTTGGCCAGATTCACAGAAGCAAAAACAATAGTGGAGGTGCCGGCAAAGACCATCTTAGGTAACCGCTGCGGTAGCACATAAATCTGGAAGGGTGGTGCGCCAGCATGCGAGACAAAACTGGTAAAGCCTGACAATGTTCCCCAGACTAAACCTTTGCGTATGTTAGTTGGCGCAGCAATTTTATGGTTTTTCTTTTTTGTCCATTGATGCAGGCAAAAGCTGATACCCATCATGCCAATTAAAACAGATACCATGCGATCAGACACAAATGACGCTGTTGCCCAGCCAATCAGTACGCCAAGAATACCTGCAGGAACAAGCACCTTGACATTGTCGAGGCTAAACTCTCGACGATATAGCCACACACTCACTATGTCTGAGAGTATATAGATAGGCAACAGCAAAACCGCTGCAACCAGTGGTGGCATGGACAATGAAAGAATCGGTACGCTGAGCATGCCGATGGCCGGTAGTCCACCTTTAGAAAGCCCGACCAGGAACGCAGCCAAGGCCAGCAATGCGAACCATGCTGGGTCGCTCAACAATAGGTCAATCGTTGGCATGATTATTCTTTTTTACCAGGGTTGATGCACGAGGAAAACTTTCGGCCGCGTTTATCCCGTATTATGCCCGACATGCAGACTACAAACCCAATGCCCTGGCGATTGGTGATAGCCGGGTGCATTGGTATGTTCGCTGCCACAGCAACTGGCAGCACGCGCGCTCCGTTTCTTCCTGATATGGCGGCCGAGCTGAACGTATCGCTGCCGGCCATAGCCAACTTGTTTGGTCTGACTGCGACAGTTTGGGGTATATCATCTTATATTGTTGGCTCAGCATCTGATCGGTTTGGTCGGCGAATTTTTCTCATTGTCTCTCCTGTTTGCTTGGCTTTAACCATGTTGGCCGCATCGCAAGCCAGTAGTTACTCGATACTTGCTTTTATTATTGTGTTAGCAGCGATTTGTTGCGGCTCGTACACAGCCACCGCTTTGGCTGAGGTTTCATTGCGAACACATAGCTCGCACCAAGGAAGAGCCTTAGGTTATGTGATGAGTGGCCAATCACTGACATTGTTAATCGGCATTCCGGTTGCGGCTATGTTGGGTTCGCGCATCGGTTGGCGAGGTACTCATGTGGCATTGGCTGGATTGGCTTTAGTTGCCGCCGTAAGCATGGTGTTGACATTGTATACAAGTGTCAAAGCTAAAACTTCATCGGTACACCACCAGGCGCACTCGAGAAATAACCTGCGTCTGGCGCTGACAGGCCCAATCGTTCGTCTCTTTATGGCGCTGGCAGCGGAGCGTGTGTGTTTCGGTCTTTCTACGTTCTATTATGCATCGTATCTTCGTACTGCCTACGAACTACCGGTCAGTGCTGTCGCAATGCCATTGGCGTTGTTCGCTGGTGGTAATATAGTGGGTACCGTGCTTGGTGGGCAAGTGGCGGACCGCTTTGCATACCGACGAATTAGTTTTGCGGTAGCCTTGATTTGTGCAGGAGTTATTGCCATTCCATGGTTTTTATTGCAATCCAGTTTGACAATCACCATTAGCTTAGGCGTGGCATTTGCGTTTTTCAATGCATTGTCTAAACCACCGTTAATGGCGGCAATGGCCGATGTTCCTGCCGATGTCCGCGGCGTTATCATGGGTCTGAATAGCTCTATTGCCAGTATCGGATGGATGACTGCAGCATTAATGGGCGGGTGGTTGTATTCGGGAATTGGCTTTGTAGGGTTTGGTCCGGTTATGGCGGTAATGTGTTTTGTGGCCGCCCTTATAGTTATACCGGACAGTCGCATTCGCACAAGGCAAAACGTGGGCTAAAATACAGCTAAATTATCGCAACAGGCTGTATTGCAAGCTGTGCTAACGGAGTCGGTTCATTATGGCAATTTGTGCGCTCGGATATCTTGGTGTCAAATCGAATCAGACTGATGAGTGGAGCCGTTTTGCTTCCAACCTTTTAGGCTTTCAACAAGTCGACAACGGCGGAAACACGGTTGCTTTTCGTATGGATGACTACAAGCAACGATTTGTGGTTACCGACGAATCAGGCGATTCGCTAGCGTTTATTGGTTGGGAGGTTGAACACGCGGATGATTTAACAACTTATGCGTCTGATCTCGACAACGCTGGTTATGCTGTTGAGCTTGGAAGCAGGGCGCTTTGCGATCAACGCTGCGTTGCACAGCTTATAGCTTTTAATGACCCTGACGGTAACAGGGTGGAGTTATTTCATGACCCTTTAATTAGCACAGACCCTTTTGAACCCGGTCGACCAATTACCGGCTTTGTAACCGGGCCAGTGGGCATGGGTCATGCAGTTTTGCATGTGAAAGATGCGCAATCACTGGTACCTTTCTATCGCAATATTCTCGGATTTGCATTGAGTGATTTTGGCATGAAGCCTGTGCCGTTGTATTTCTTTCATGTCAATGAGCGACATCATAGCTTTGCTATTGTTGGTTCAGGACGTACAGGTTTTCATCACTTCATGGTTGAGTACCAGAACCTGGATGATGTTGGACAAGGTTATGATCTTGCTCAGCTCGAACAAGATCGAATCGCTTACACGCTTGGGCGGCATACCAATGATTACATGACCAGCTTTTATGCGAACACCCCTTCAGGTTTTTTTGTTGAAAGTGGCTGGGGCGGACGACAGATTGACCCTGAAACGTGGGTTGCGCACGAAACCACCGTGGGGCCAAGTTTCTGGGGGCATGAAAGATTGCACATGCATGAAGATGCACGAGCGCGGTTTCGAGAGATGCGATTAAAGCTTGCTCGCGATGGGATGCAAACGCCTCCAATCAGTGATTGCCCGTGGTTGTTTAATGAGTTATGGCGTTCATAGACCGATTGACGAACGCAAATGAAGCGAAAAGACTCGGCACAAACTTCGATTGATTACGACCACGATATTGTCATTATAGGTTGCGGGCCAACGGGCGCAACGCTTGCAAACCTGATTGCCCAATCCGGCGCGAATGTGTTGGTAATCGATAAAGAGTCCACTATTTACGATTTACCGCGCGCAGTTCATTTTGATGATGAAACCATGCGTGTGTTTCAATCCGTTGGTATTAGCGAAGAGTTGCTGGGTAAAGTCCGCGTTAATCCAGGTATGCGATTTGTCGATAGTGATGGTTCTATATTGTTGGATTGGCCGAGATCGGCTGCTATTTGGCGGCAGGGTTGGCACAGCAGTTACCGACTCCACCAACCTGACCTTGAGTTTCTGCTAAGAGGGGCACTTGCCCAGTATGCCAACTGTACGCTTCGACTTGGGTATGAATTGCTGGCATTGGAACAATCGGACACGGCCGTTGAGCTCACCTATCGAAATAAGGCAAATGAAAATACAGTTCACTGTAAAACGAAATTTGTTGTTGGTTGTGATGGCGCGAACTCAAGTGTTCGTGCAGCTATGCACACAAAAATGGAAGATTTGGGTTTTAATGAGCGATGGTTAGTTTTGGATGTCTTGCTAAATCAAGATATGCCTGAACTCGGCGATCACACCATTCAGTATTGTAGTGCTGAACAACCAATGACGTATTGTCGTAATCCAGGTCTTCGGCGTCGATGGGAAATGGCATTATCTGATTCGCAATCTAACGAGCAGGTTTTGGACATCTCGACAATATGGTCGTCACTCTCGCGTTGGATAACACCACAAGAGGCGAAACTGGAGCGTAAAGCAATTTATACATTTCGCTCACAGCTGGCGCATCACTGGCGGGACAGGCGAATATTCATCGCTGGCGATGCAGCCCACCTGACACCGCCGTTCATGGGACAAGGTATGTGCGCCGGCATTCGGGATGCGTCAAACCTTGCCTGGAAACTGACCATGGTTCTGCAAAGTGAGTGTGCGGATACTTTGTTGGACAGTTATGAGCAGGAGAGGCGGCCGCATGCGCGTGAGTACATCACTACAGCGATTGCGCTAGGTAAATTGATCAATTCACTGGAGCGAGAGAGTGTGCGATCAATTACATCAGAAGGCGATCTATCTGAGTTGCAAATGGCCTCCATTGCCCCAAGTCTTGGTTCGACAAATATCGTTGCAAAACCGTATCGACTAAGATCGCATATCGGTAAGTTGTTCGATCAAATCATTATGAACGATGGTACAAGGCTGGATGATCGTGTTGGCTATCGTCATGTATTGATCAGTCATGCTGGTACAGCATCCGTTGATGTTAAACCGGCTAGTCAACAAGAGCTTACATTGTCTGTTGGTGATCAAGAATTATTGTCTAATTTACTCGACCAATGGCAAGTTGAATCTGTATTTATCCGACCTGATCGGTATATTCTGGCAACATCAAACGATGTACATGGCTCTGCCGAGTTGAATTGGCAGAGCCTATTATTTTCAGCGTTACCGTTGGCATCGGATAGGTAACTTACAAGATACCTAGTCTAATAGCAGCATGTGTTGCTTCCGCTATAGTCGAAATTTCCAGTTTTTCATAAATATGGGACACGTGGCAGGATGCCGTGTTGTGACTGATTTTCAGTGCATCACCCACCTCCTTTCTTGTATAGCCGTTTGCGATCAGCGTCAATACCTCGCTCTCTCGATTAGTCAGGGTGGTTTTAT
>JAHQVR010000156.1 GCA_019634245.1 Gammaproteobacteria bacterium | reverse complement strand
GGTTTTGCTATCGGTTTTGCTATCGGTTTTGCTATCGGGCTTGCTTCGGGCTTGCTTCGGGCTTGCTTCGGGCTTGCTTCGGGCTTGCTTCCGGGTTGCTTCCGGGTTGCTTCCGGGTTGCTTCCGGGTTGCTTCCGGGTTGCTTCGGGTAGCTAGTAACCGCTATGGCAATGGCTTGGAACTGATAGACGCAGCTGTTGGGTAAGTATTCTTGTCATCTTTATTTCTTGGCGGGTAGTGTTTCGACGAATGCCAGGCCTTTTTTAATCCAGCTCTGTAGACTTTTTTTGTTCTTGATGGCCTCTGGTGCCACGAGTACAAAAGCTTTAGGTTGACGCCCTCCACCGATATCTAATGGAGAGACGTTTGGTTTGGCCAGGGATTTTTCGTAGGCGTCTTTTCCAACACGAACCATCAATGATGTGCCAGTAACGCCACAACACATGTGTTGGTTGACCATAAACACCAGGCCGCCCATCATCTTACGCTCAACAACCTCGGGACTTTTGCTTAGCGTTTCGCGAACGCGATCTGCCAAGGATTCATCGTAAGGCATTTGCGGATCCATGGAAGTAAGCCTGCAAACCAGACTATCAGATTAAGCCGATTTTTCAATATTCCGAATCAGTGCAACAATTCAAGACTCATACTTGTCTTGAACTGTTGCACTAAACGGGGACCGGCTAAAGGCGTGCGAACAGTTCTGCGATGTCCTCAATCTGGCAGGCGTTACACCTCGTTTCCACGTCCGCCTTTGCCACCTCGTTTTCCACCACGACCATCACGACGTTCTTCTCGGGCTTGTTCAAAGCCAGCAAGCTCTTCGTCGGAAAGTTCGCCATCACCGTTAACATCCAACTGAGCTTCAATTTCGGCCCGGCGAGCGTCTTTGGCTGCACGACGTTCCTCCCGAGATAATTCCCCATCGCCGTCTGCATCGTACAAGGCCAGCCGCTCATCATAGCGAGCGTCTTTGGCTGCTCGTCGTTCCTCGCGTGACAATTCACCATCACCGTTGGTGTCGAATTGCTCAAGCTTCATAGCCTTAGCGGCCTCTCTTGCCGCAGTGACTTCCTCTGCAGAAATAACTCCATCACCATCAGAGTCCACCAATGTGATTCCGCTTATGGCGAAGGCGTTAAATGCCAACAGGCTGCCTAATGCGATGGGTGTGACAGTTAACCATGTGTTTAATTTACTGTGTTTCATATTGAGTACCTGGTAGTGTGAATTAGACCATTGCGAACTGTTTCGCTTTGGCGTAATTCTATAATCGGCTGAAACTGTGCAATAAATGTGTGCAAAGTGTTGAAGGATTATGAATTCGTGTCTGCTTCGAATTTGTAGCCGATTCCGTAGACTGAATGAACATATTCCACGCCCGAATTCAATGATTTAAGTTTTTGGCGCAGTTTTTTGACATGGCTATCGATGGTTCTGTCGCTGACTATCCGATTATCGTTGTAAATGCGATTCATCAATTGGGTGCGGTTAAAAATTCTTCCGGGGCTATCAACCATTGCCTTTAGCAGCTTTAGCTCAACCGCTGTTAAGTCACAGCTATCGCCTTTTATCGTTACTCGAGCCGTATTTTCATCCAATGAAAATTCATCTAAAATTTCTGGAGATTGTGTGGCATGTGTTCTACGCAGTACGGCTTTGACACGGGCAACCACTTCTCTTGGGCTGTAGGGTTTGCAAATATAGTCATCGGCACCAATTTCCAAACCCAATAGCCGATCAATTTCTTCAACGCGTGCTGTCAGCATAATAACCGGAACATCAGACACTGTACGAAATTCCTTACAAAGGCTCATCCCATCCAGGCTTGGCAGCATCAGGTCTAAAAGCACTAAGTCAGGGGGAGAATCGATAAGTTTCTCGAGTGCCTCTTTGCCATCGGGGTATATGTCTGACTGAAAATTTTCTTTAGAAAGATAGTCTTTGAGCACTTGGGCCAGCTTCTGTTCGTCCTCAACAATGGCAATTCTCATGTTGAACCCCTGTTAGGTTGCGGTAGCCTGATATCAAGAGTCAGCCCTCCTTTGGGAGAATGATCTGCCAGTATCGACCCCTGATGTGCATCCACAATCTTTTTGACGATCGCAAGTCCAAGCCCGGAACCACCTGATTCGCGATTACGTGATTCCTCGGTGCGATAAAGAGTTTCGAATAATCTAGGCAGCTGTTCATCGGTGACACCTGGAGAAGAATCTGACCAAACTACCTGGATATCATTGTCTTTTTTACCAATGTTTATGCTGATTTCGCCACCGGAGTGAGTGTAGCGAAGTGAATTTTGTACGAGATTGTCAAACAACTGTGCCAGTCTCTGTTCATCACCGAATACCTTGAGGTCAGAGTCAGTGACATTCACAGTCATCGAAATTTCCTTACCATTTTTTGCGGCGTCTGCGGCTTGGACTCTTGAACGAATCAGCGCGGCTATATCGACGCTATCCATCCGATAGTTCAGCGAGCCAATATCGGATGAGGACAAATCGTGCAAATCGTTGATCAGTCTGGATAATCGAAGAGTCTCACTGTGCAGCGATTCGACGGCTTCATGGTTTAACTCTTTGACGCCATCTTGTATTGCCTCGATCTCTCCACGTAAAACGGCCACCGGCGTACGCAATTCATGGGAAATTTCAGCGATCCATTGTTGCCGGGCTTTTTGATTTTTCTCAAGAGATAAGGCCATATGATTGATGTCATTTGCCAAATCTCCCAGCTCATCTTTTCTAGAGGTGACTATCCTATGCTTAAAGTCTCCTGATCGAATGCTGCTGACGGCGTGTTTGATGGTGACGATCGGTTTAACTAAATGCGTACTCAAAATCGCGGCAAGGAGCGCTGAAAGCCCTGTTAGGGCAATGGCTGCGTAACCCAGTCCTTGTGTCTGCTGTGCGGCGAATACACGATCCATAGTGCCAGAGAGTTCTCGGCGAGGTATAGAGCCAAGATAACCCACCGTATTGTCTTCAACATCAATGGGGCGCCAGACCACGTCACTGGGCAGGCGAGCAGGGCCTCTAACAATCGTCTTGGACGCATCAGCCAGAATTACTCTCAATTCACCGCCATTACGAGGAGGACCATCTCGGCGAGAACCCGGTTTCTTGTCGGCATCATCTCGGCTTTTTTTGGGTTTTTTTCTCGTTGAACCGGTGGCAATAGTTTGTTCATTCGGAGCACGAAATCTAGTAAAGCTGTTCCAGACGCGATCGTTATTGGCAACCCGTACCCAACCACCTGTCGTTGCATATTCATCAGCAAGCAATCCAGCCAAGGTATCGAGCTTCTCCGATTCCACCTCATTGAGATAATCGATGAAACCGCGATTGAAATTCCAACTGTTAAACGCATACATGGTGGCGATCAGCAGAGCGCTAAGGGATAACAGAGCCAGAAATAGTGTGTATTTAAGTCGCATTTTCTCTCACTATATATTCATAGCGACACAGCGTGACCGCCGCTTCAGCCATTTCCACAGTTTTTGCACAGATCAAGGACTGATGTAATCCAACATAAAACAACATGGGGGTGATATCAGGGCTTCAGACCAGGTATTGAATACTTTCACATTGTTTGCACAATCGTATCTGCAAGATTCTAAAATGGCATTCGGAAGGCGGCTGAGTACCGGCTCAAGCGGTTGAGCGTGATTTCGCTCTGTGTCTGTGCTGAGTGTCGATTCTAAGCTGGCCGGATGTACGAGTGTTAGAAGGTCTATGCCGAGCACCTGCTTTAGCCGCTGGCAGCACCTCCATGGTGTGTCGGGGCTTAGGGTCGATCCGGGTTGGGGGTGATGCTATAGATTCCAGTTTGATTTCTGCGTATAACCCATCTCCAGTCCTCGGGGAATTTTGAAGCATCTTTATGTCGAAGCCTCATACTGCGTCCATGGGAATGGTGCTGTTTGCCAAAAACACCGCTCACCTGATTGAGTTTTACAGATGCGTGCTGGATCTGTCCGTGAGTGAATCGGAAGACTCTCATGCTGTGCTTGTAGATGATGGGGTGGAACTGGTAATTCATGCCATACCGAAGAAAGTCGCAGATTCAATTGACCTCTCTGTTCCACCTGTTGAACGCTCGGTATGTGCGATCAAACCCGTGTTCTGGGTGAAAGATTTAGAGGTCGCTGGAAAAATGGCTGAAAAATTGGGTGGACACTTAAAACCGAGAGAATCCGCATGGACTATTCCAGGTGCTCTGGTGCTGGATGGCTGCGATCCTGAGGGAAATGTCATACAGTTCAAACAGTCGATCTAATCGGCAATGCTGGTGTTCCAACGCCCCGCAAGGTGGTACATTGAGCGGTAGCGTGCCACATTAAACTAGAGAGTTACACCATGAGTACGGGCTTTTTCAAAGACATCTCCTCCATACCGTTTGAAGGACCAGAGTCGTCAAATCCGTTAGCATTTCGCTATTACCAGCCGGATCAATTGGTAGCCGGCAAGCGTATGGAGGATCACCTCAGATTTGCCGTTTGTTACTGGCACAATTTTGTTTGGCCAGGTAACGATCCGTTTGGGGGTTTGACGTTTGAACGACCCTGGTTTGACGAGTTTGGTTCTGGTGATGCGATGTCTAATGCCAAACTAAAGGCTGATGTGGCGTTTGAGATGTTCAAACTTTTAGGCGTGCCGTATTTTTGTTTCCATGATGCGGATGTACGGCCTGAAGGGACTAATTTTGCGGAGAACACCGCCAACCTAGAGGAAATTGTCGATTATTTTGGTGAAAAGATGTCGACGTCGGGAATTAAGCTGCTGTGGGGAACCGCGAATTTGTTTTCGCATCGACGCTATATGTCAGGCGCCGCCACTAATCCCGATGCTGAAGTCTTTGCGTTTGCTGCAGCCACTGTGAAAACGTGCATTGATGCCACACACAAACTCGGTGGTGAGAACTATGTGTTGTGGGGGGGCAGGGAAGGCTATGAGACCTTGCTAAACACGCGCATGGACAAGGAGCTGGACCAACTGGGTAGATTTTTAAACTTGGTGGTGGAGTACAAGCACAAAATTGGGTTTGACGGCACAATTTTGATTGAGCCCAAACCTCAAGAGCCCACTAAACATCAGTACGACTACGACGTTGGCACTGTGTATGGATTCTTGAAAAAATACGGACTCGAAAAAGAAGTTAAAGTTAATATCGAACAAGGGCACGCCATTCTCGCAGGACATACCTTTGAACATGAGCTGGCTCTGGCTTCAGCGCTAGGGATTTTTGGCTCGATAGACATGAATCGAAATGACTATCAATCGGGTTGGGATACCGATCAATTCCCGAATAACGTTCCTGAAATGGCATTGGCCTATTATCAGATTCTTCGCGCGGGTGGTTTTGATACCGGTGGAACTAATTTTGATGCGAAATTACGTCGCCAGTCGATTGAACCGGATGATCTTTTAATGGCTCATATTGGCGGTATGGACTGTTGTGCCCGCGGCTTATTGGCTGCGGTGAACCTCATTGAGGACGGTACGTTAGATACTTTTGTTGACAAACGCTATGAGTCTTGGCAAAGCCCGTTCGGCGCCGACTTACTAACTGGAGCTACTTCCTTAGAGCAAATAGCCGAACGTGTGGTAACTGATAATATCAACCCAACTCCAACATCTGGACGACAAGAGTGGCTGGAAAATACGATTAATCGATTTGTCTGATCAATGGTTTGCAAAAAAACTTAACGGTTGATCATGTCGCACTCGGAGATCCGTTTTGCTTTTTTGAATATCGGGCATTTCCTCGATCACTTTTTTATGTTGATCTTTGCAACCGCTGCGGCACTGCGACTCAGTCGTGAATGGGGACTAAGTTATTCAGAACTTATCCCGTATGCCACGCCCGGTTTTATCGCTTTCGGTGTTTGCGCCATTCCAGCAGGTTGGCTGGCGGATAGGTGGAGCCGTAATGGAATGATCGCGATTTTCTTTATTGGCATTGGGTTAAGTTCTATTTATTCTGGTTTCTCCCATTCGCCATTTCAAATAGGCGTTGGACTCGCTTTGGTGGGTGTTTTTGCGGCTATTTATCACCCGGTCGGATTGTCGATGGTGGTGGAGGGGCGATCCAACACTGGCGTACGACTCGCCATTAATGGAATTTTTGGCAATATGGGGGTGGCCAGTGCCGCGCTAGTTACAGCTTTTCTGATCGACACAGTGGGTTGGCGATCGGCATTTATCGGTTCGGGTGTTTTCTCAGTCGTCTTGGGGCTGCTTTTTTTAGTGTTTCTTAGGAACGAGCAGGCCAGTCGCATAGCTAGCCCTGAGTCAGCTGCGGTGCGTTCAAGTAGCGAGAACAGCTTGTCTCACTTGCCTTCTTCGGCTGTGATTCGCGTGGTGATAGTAATTTTTATTACCACTGCGCTTGGGGGATTGGTGTTTCAAAGCACGACCTTTGCATTACCCAAGGTATTCGATGAACGCCTCGAATTTCTGGCATCGAATGCAACGGATATCGGACTGTATGCGTTTGTTGTATTTAGTGTCGCTTCATTTGCGCAGCTATTGGTTGGCGTTTTAGTCGACAAGTATCCATTAAAGCTGGTATTTGGTGCTGTTGCCGTATTGCAGGTCGTTTTTTTTGGTCTGATGATCCCGCTTTCCGGCTGGGCCGCATTAGTGGCTTCGATCGGGTTTATGCTGGCGGTGTTTGGTCAGATACCGATAAACGATGTCCTAGTGGGGCGACTGGCCAGCAGTGAGTGGCGCAGCCGTGCGTTTGCGCTTCGGTATTTGGTGACTTTTTCAGTGATGGCGTCAGCGGTACCGCTGATTGCGTGGATTCACTCTCGTTGGGGCTTCAGCGTTCTCTTTCAGTTCCTGGCATCCGTCGCCTTTTTGATACTATTGGTGGTTATGTTCCTGCC